>JAIKWA010000022.1 GCA_024685135.1 Saccharofermentans sp. | reverse complement strand
GGCCTCCTTTTTGCTTATTATATTATAAAGTGTTAAGATTAGTCGTTAACTTACAGGAGGCATTTTATGGACAGACTTCTTACAGGACTTCAGCCCAGCGGCGCACTTACTATCGGAAACTACGCCGGAGGCATCAGCCAGGTCGTAAACTATCAGAAGGATTACGAGACATTCCTCTTCGTTCCCGACATGCATGCCATTACGGTCCCCCAGGACCCTGAGGCACTTCACAGGAACATCATCAACGCTATCGCAATGTATATCGCTTGCGGTGTCGATCCCGATCTTCCCGACATGCATATCTTCATTCAGTCGGAGAACCTCTACCACGCAAATCTGTCCTGGATCTTCGAGTGCCACACACCTCACGGAGATCTTACGAGAATGCATCAGTTCAAGGCCAAGTCAGCTCTTCACGAAGCTTTCACGGAAGGTCTTGTTACATATCCTGACTTAATGGCTTCCGACATCCTCTTATACGATCCCAAGTACGTTCCTACAGGTATCGACCAGAAGCAGCATGTTGAGCTTGCAAGAAATCTCGCAATAAGGTTCAACAACAGATACGGCGATCTCTTCAAGGTACCCGAGCCTCTTATCCCTACAGTAGGTGCTAAGATCCGTGACCTTCAGACACCGGAGCAGAAGATGAGCAAGTCAACTGCTAACCCCAAGGCTTCCGTCTTCCTCTCAGATACCGAGAAGCAGATCAGGAAGAAGATCATGTCCGCTGTTACTGACTCAGAAGCTGTGATCAGCTACGACGAGGAGAATAAGCCCGGCGTATCCAACCTTCTTACCATCTATTCCGTTTTCGCTGATACGACAATAGAAGATGCCGTAGCCAAGTTCGAAGGCGGCGGATACGGAGACTTAAAAAAGGCTACAGCCGAAGCCGTAGTCTCTAAGGTGATCCCTTTCCAGGATAAATATAATGAGATAATAAGCAGCGGCATCATCGACGATATCTTAAATCAGGGCCGCGACTACTCCATCGAGATCGCAAGAGAGAAGTACGAGCTCGTAAGGAAGGCCGTAGGTTTCGGCAGGATCTGATATCAGGATCCCAATATCTTATATAAAGTCTTATATAGAGCGGTTGCTTCATCCTTACCAATGGATATGCAGCCGCCTATTTTTGCGGGGATATCCTTGGCCTTATCGTAGAGATCCCTGCCCTTCCCTGTAAGGGTTACTACTACGACTCTCTCGTCGTCCTTGCTCCTGGTCCTCTTTATAAGACCTTCTGATTCCGTCTTCTTGAGCATGGGTGTAACCGTGCCCGTATCGAGATGAAGCTTTGAGCAGAGCTCGCCTACCGTAACGGTCTCTTCCTCCCACAAGACGAGGAACATTATGTACTGTGTATATGTGATCCCCAGCGGCCTCAGATAGGGGGTGTAAGACCCCACTATCTTTCTTGAGGCTGCGTATAAAGGGAAACAAAGCTGGCTGTCCAGCTTCATGTACTCTTCAACTTCCATTTACTTCCTCACAGCAAACTCTCAACGCATTTCCTTACATCCTTAAGGTCGGCTGTCGGTTCGAACCTCTTTACTACATTACCCTGTCTGTCTACAACGAACTTTGTGAAGTTCCACTTGATGTCGGGGTTTGAAGCGTAGTCCGGATCCTGCTTCTTGAGCATAGCGCTCATCATCATGGACTTAGGACCCTTGCCGAAGCCCTCGAAGCCCTGCTGCTCCTTAAGATATGTGAACAGCGGGAGTGCATTCTCGCCGTTTACGTCAGACTTCTTCATCTGAGGGAACTGCGTGTGATACTTGAGCTGGCAGAATTCGTGTACTTCTTCGTCGGTACCGGGTGTCTGTCCCGCAAACTGGTTGCAAGGTACGTCTATTACCTCGAAGCCCTGCTCATGCAGATCCTCGTACATCTTCTCGATGGGTTCATAGTGAGGCGTAAAGCCACATCCTGTCGCAGTATTGACGATAAGGATGACCTTACCCTCGTAATCTCTTAAAGATATCTCTTCTCCCTTGGGTGTCGGAACGGAATAATCATAGATGCTCATATGTTGCCTCCTTTGTATTTCTATTTGACTAAATTATATTGTGTCAAATATAAATTGTCAACAGCTATTTTTTCTTTATCAAACAACGCACGCAGATGTTATAATCGCAATAGATATTTAAGGATCTTCTTATGCCAAACCAAGCTACGACAAAAGGCGCGATGCGCCAAACGAATATTGAGCTTCTGAGGATAGTCTCGATGCTCCTTATCATCGCCTTCCACTATGTTTATCATGGCGATGTTGAATTTGACGGCGAGATGAGCGCGGGCCATTATTTTCTGCTGTTTACGATGTCAGGCGGCAAGATCGGGGTTGCCATATTCGTGCTTATAACCGGCTATTTCATGTCGGCATCAGGGCATTTCAAGATCTCCAAGCTAATCAAACTCTGGCTTCAGGTTTTCTCCTATTCAATGGTCTTGTACCTGATCTGTCTTCCGACCTATGTCGACATATCCTGGTGCGGTTCTACCATAGATAACCTTATGCCCATCTCCCATTCGAGGTGGTGGTTTGCATCGACATTCTTTATCCTCTATCTGCTCACACCATTTATAAATATCCTCATAAACAACATGACCCAAAAGCAGTATCAGGTCTTGCTCTTGCTGATCTTTGCCATATGGTGCGTGATCCCGACTTTTACGACCAAGAAGATGAACGGCAACAATCTGACCTACTTTGTATTCATCTACTGTCTTGCGGGGTATATCAGACGATACGATATAGCTAAGAAGATCTCCAAGGGAGCGCTCATCACGCTCTTTTCTGCTTCATACCTGCTCACCTTCGGTCTTCTGGTCGCAGTCAAGACCATATCGCCCAAGAAGGCCTTTATGCTCTCATACGAGCTCAACAGCCTGACCGTGCTTATCTGCGCAGTCTCGCTCTTCCTTCTTTTTGCCGGGATGAATATAAAGAGCAGCCGCATAATAAATGCGATATCAGCCACAAGCTTCGGCGTCTATCTGCTCCACGATCACAAGGCCTTCAGGCACATAATTTGGGATCAGCTCAGCGACGCAAAACACATCTCGGATAATATGCTGATCCCCTATACCATCCTCGTGATAGCGATCGTTTATATAGGCTCCGCCCTTATCGAGTTTATAAGGCTTAACACTCTCGAAAAGCTCTACATGCCGGTCATATCGCAGCTTACGGCCAAGATAGATTCCAAGTCAGGCTCGCTCTTCTGCAGGAATAAGTCCCGTTGATCCTCGCAGGAATGATATGCAGATGATATAATCGCTATGTTTTAAAAGGACCTGTTATGCCAAACCAAGTTACGATCACAAATGCGATGCGCCAGACCAATATAGAGCTTCTGAGGATAATCTCGATGCTCCTTATCGTCGCACACCACTTTGCGGCGCACGGCGGCTTTGAATTCGATCCGTCGGACACAAGTCTTAACTATCTGTTCCTCTTATTCATCGACTTGGGAGGCAAGGTCGGCGTCAATGCCTTCGTCCTGATATCAGGATATTTCCTGTCACAGTCTTCCATGAAGACGGGCAAAGTAATAAAGCTCTGGCTGCAGGTATTCACCTATTCCGTTATCTTATATTCGATATGTCTTATATGCGGCATCGAGACTGTGGGCTGCGACAATTACTTAGAGGCCATGCTCCCCATCACCCACACGCAGTGGTGGTTTGCAGGAACATTCTTTGTCCTCTATCTCATCTCACCTTATATCAATGTCCTCTTAGATTCTCTTACTCAAAAACAGCATCAGGGAATGCTCCTGTTGCTCTTTACCATCTGGTGCCTCATCCCCACATTTACGCTGATGGCCTTTGAGAGCAACTATCTGTGGTACTTTGTATTCTTATACTGCCTTGCAGCTTACATCAGGAAATACGGCCTGTTTAATAACCTCTCTGCATCTAAACTATTGCTGATAGCTTTGGGAGTCTATATCCTTACATTCGCCTTCAGGCTGCTGTGCAGACTTGCCTTCGACGGCATCACCCCGATCCTTTTATACGAGACGCAGAGCCTGTCGATGCTCGCAGTCGGCACCTCATTATTCCTCGCCTTCTTAAAGCTGGACATCAAGTACAGCAAGGTCATCAACCTCATATCCTCTGCAACCTTCGGCGTCTATCTGATCCACGACCACATGTCGTTAAGGGAGTACCTCTGGAAAGGGCTTCTCAGGAATTCAAGTTATGCGGAAAGCAATATGCTTATCCCCTTTGCCATCCTTGCGATAGCAGGCGTTTATATCGTCTGCACCATGATCGAGCTTATCAGGATCCATACTCTCGAAAAGCTCTACATGCCGGGCGTAACAAAACTTGCAGCCTATATAGACTCCAAATTAGGCGGCCTTCTTTGCAGGAATAACAAACCCTCTTAATTCTCGTTGGGATATACGAGGCGCTGATCCGTATTGAACAGTTTGGATACAGTTCTGAACATACCTACGATCGCCCTTCCTTCGTCGGTTATCGAATAAGTTCCGTCTTCGTTCTGCACCAATGTGCCCGTTGCAACCTGCTCTTCGAATCTCTTATCGAATGCGCCATACTCTACAACATACTTATCGGTGAAGATATCTCCTACGGATTCTTCGGTAAATGTCTGATCTGAATTCTCATCCATATAGCTGAGCATAAATACGGATACCGATCTCTCGACCGTTACCGGGATGAGAGTAAAGAGCACCATATTAACGCAACAGAAGATAACGAACATCATGATGACATCGCGGATGGTGACAAAGCCCCAGAAGTGTCTTACCACAACCATGGCAATAGCTGAGACAACGCCCGCAATTATAAGGAACACTATACCTCTGTACATGAGTACTTCCATGCCGGCCAAAAAGCCCGTGTGGAAAAGGCCGATAAACAGAGCCGTGCATATTACAAAGATAAGGGCATAAAGCCCTATCAGCTTAAGTACATCTTTCATTATTCATTACCTTCTTCTATATCAGGTTTATGGAATTGGATGGTGCCGTCAAAACCGACCTGGATGGCCGTGCCGCAGAACTGGCAATAGCTCGTAGAACCGCGTCTTATACGGTTGCCCGTAGAACCGCAGTTCGGGCATACTACAGATACGCTCTCTCTGGCGATCTGGTCTTCAAGTCTGCTTCTGTTGTATTTGTTGGTCTCGGCAATAGCTTCATCTCTTGCTCTTGCCGCACGTGTCCTCTCATTGACACCCTTCTGGTACTGCGTATAGCTCTCGCTTATAGACAGACCGAGTTTTATTAAACTTCCTAATGGAATTCTCATTTGTCAGCTCCCTTTCCCCTTATTCCCACTCAAATCTAACACAAAGGAGAGCTCTCTTGCAAGTCTTGCGACGGGGAGACCTACTATATTGAAATAGTCGCCGTCTATCCTCTTGATCAGGAGCGAAGCTTCGCCCTGGATCCCGTAAGCACCTGCTTTGTCCATCGGATCGCCCGTTGCGACATATTCTTCTATCTTCTTTTGCTGGTAACTGTCGAGCTTAAAGAACTCTACGAGACTTTCTTCGGTGAAGGTCTTAACGCCGCCTTCATATGCTATCGCAACTCCTGTTGCAACGACATGGGTAAGCCCCGACAAGTCCCGGAGCATCCTTACGGCATCAGCTTCATCCTCGGGCTTGCCGTAGATCTTGCTGCCGTTTATTACCGAAGTGTCCGCGCCAATTACGACGATATCAGACCTGCCTTCCTGCCTCAGCTTGTCGTATACGGCAAGGGCTTTTGCCTTAGCAAGATACTCTGATACAAAAAGAACTGACACGCCGTTTGCCTCGAGCTCCTCTTCGATAGCGCGCTCGTCTATATCGCAGGTAACCACTTCAAAATCCTGCGTAATTAAAGACAACAACTCACGCCTGCGGGGTGAGTTGCTGCCTAATATCAAACTTATTCCATTCAGATTCAATTAGCGCCGTCTTCCTTCTTGTCTTCTGCTTTAACTTCAGGCGCGGGAGCAACAGGAGCAGGTGCTGCCTCGGGCTTGGATACCTGCGCACGAGCTTCATTACGCTGAACTGCTCTTGCAAAAGCCGTCATCTTGGGCTCTGCGCTCGTCTTGGTATCTACCACGGTCTTGGCATTCTCATCGACGCCGTTGATGCTGTCGCTGATGGATGCCTTGAAACTTACCGAGTTATCGGGAATAACGCCCTTGCCGGTATCTTCGAACTTAGCCTGCGGGTTATCCGAGAACAGAGCATATACCTGCTTCGGATTATCCTTATGTGTGATCTTGTAATATGCGTCTACGAACTTTGCAAGTGACTTGCTCATTACGAGTCTTGAAGCTGTCTTGACCGGTGCATCGATGCCCTGGACTTCGTTAACTTCCTGGAAGAACTGCTCACTTGTCTTATACTCGCCGCTGATGATGTAACCTGATCCTGCATCACCTGTGGTCGCGAGAGTGAGCATGGCATTTGCAACGTCTCTTACATCTACAAAGGCATGGCCGCCGCCCTTGATGGGGGTAACGCCGTTTGTAAGATAGCTGTTCAAGACCTTGTTGATCTCGTAGTCTTCTGCATAGCCGGGGCCGATGATGAAGGTCGGGAGTACCATTACCGCATTGAGGCGGTTCATCACTATCTTCTCCATGATGTATGCTGCAGCTTCAGCCTTGGACTTTGCATATTCGCCTTCAACCTTGTTGCGGTCGAAGTGGAGCTGTGCTCCCTCGCCTGCGATCTCGGGGTTGAGGGCATATGCAGAGCTCAGGTAAACAAGTCTGCCGATCTTACGCTTAAGACACATATCGCAGATATTCTCTGCGCCTATGACATTAACTCTTCTCATCGTGAGGTTGGTCGAATCAGACAGAGAGATATATTCGTCTGCATGGATAAGGACGCTGTGTCTGGGATCTTCGGTATCGAAGAACTCCACCATGGAATCCTTATCTGTAGAGATACCGTAGCAGATCTCCACATTGGGGTTGTTCTGATAAACGGAAACGTCTGAGAGCTCGCTCATAAGGATCCTTACCTTCTCCCCGCGTTCGAGAAGCATACTGACTATGAGCTTACCCAAAGCTCCGGCGCCACCTGAAACAAGATATTTAGCTACCATAAAACCCACTCCTCTGTAATTGATTCGCCAACAGGCTACAATCGATAAGATTATTTTATCCTTTTATGTTTTGATATAAAAGTATCTCAAGTGTCTGTTTTAGGATTATTAATATAAAATTCATTGTTTTTTGCCGAGTTATAAACACTTAAGGTATTGCAAATCAATAAAACTTGTCAAAAAAGTTGTTGACAGAACAAAAATCCAAGTATATCCTTTAGGCACAATTTATCCATCAAAGGCTTTGACGAAGAGGTCTGCAAGGATTCGATCATACAGAGAACCGCATTAAGCTGAGAAGCGGCTTTTCGAGAATTGCAAATGACTATCACTTCCGAGCCGGTGTTCCCAAAGGCAAAGGCCGAGTAGACAGCACCCGTGATGCCGCGTTATGGCAAAGGAGTTGTTAGACTTCGTAAAGTGGCGTATGTATATACGCAAGTTGAGTGGTACCGCGATTTTAATCGTCTCAGCATCCCGTAAGGGAGCTGAGGCGTTTTTGTTTGCAAAGGAGGCAAATATATGACAGATGCAAATGCACAGCCGTCAGAAGGCAATGTCGAGCTTAAGCTCGCAGAAGTTGCTGACCGTGTCAAGGGTCTAAGACTCGACATGGGACTTAGCGTTGAAGAAGCAGCCGCTAAGTGCGACATTACCCCTGAAGAGTATTTAAGCTTTGAATCCGGCAAGCAGGATTTCAACTTCACCTTCATTTATAAGTTCGCCAATATGGCAGGAGTTGAGATCTCAGACATCATGGAAGGTTCGTCTCCTTCCCTTACTGAGTACACAGTTACAAGAAGGGGCCAGGGCAGACCGATCACACGCCGCACGGGATACAAGTACTTAAGACTTGCATCCAGATTCAAGAACAAGCTCTGCGAACCCTTCAGAGTTATCGTTCCTTATTCTGACGAAGCACTTAACCCCCCTTACCACCTTGTTTCTCACAACTATCAGGAGATGAACATCGTTGTAAGAGGTACCCTTAAGGTAATCATCGGAGATTCCTCCGAAGTCCTCCACGAAGGAGATTGTATCTACTTCGATTCAACTCAGCCCCATGCAGAGTTTGCTTTAGGCGGAGAGGATTGCGAATTCTATGCGATCATCTTGAACCCTGAGGCATGGGGTAAGGGTGAGGACTACTCCACTCCCTACAATTCAGAGGAGATGCGTACTTACAACGTAACAAACGTTGATGCCGCTAACCTCGAAGATGCCGTTTACACACATTATCTTAACGGTATCTTAGACGAGGACGGTCACCTTGTAGACGTAGATGTTAACGTTCCCGCATGCAAGAAGTTCAACTTCGCCTTTGACTGCGTTGACGTTATCGCCGACAAGAACCCCAACAAGCTCGCTATGCTCTGGGTTGCAAAGGATTGCGTAACCGAGAAGAGATTCACATTCGCAGACATCAAGAAGTATTCCAACATGACTGCAAACTACTTCAAGAGCTTAGGCATCGGCAAGGGCGACAAGGTAATGCTCGTGCTCAAGCGTCACTATCAGTTCTGGTTTGCCATGATGGGTCTTGAGAAGCTCGGCGCTGTCGCTATCCCCGCATCTCACCTTCTCCGTGACAAGGACTATGTATATCGTTTCAAGGCTGCAGGCGTTAAGGGTATCTTCTGTACCGCTGACGACAATGCACCTGACGAAGTGGATAAGGCTATCGTTGACGGCGGCCTTCCCGATATGCTCAAGGTAATCTGCAACGGTACAAGAGAAGGCTGGCACGATTTCAACACAGAGTTCGAGTCATGCTCCGATGTCTTCGACAGACCTGAAGATTACGCTTGCGGCTACGATCCGATGGTAATGTTCTTTACCTCCGGTACATCAGGCTATCCTAAGATGGCTCTGCATTCCTACATGTATGCGATCGGCCACATCACAACAGCTAAGTATTGGCAGAACGTCGATCCTAACGGTATCCACTTCTCGATCTCCGATACAGGTTGGGGTAAGGCACTCTGGGGCAAGCTCTACGGACAGTGGCTCTGCGAAGCACCGGTATTCACCTTCGACTTCGACAGATTCCACGCTGACGAGATCCTCCCGATGTTCGCGAAGTACAACATCACTACTTTCTGCGCTCCTCCGACGATGTTCAGATTCTTCATCAAGGAAGACCTCGAAAAGTACGATCTCTCTTCACTCAAGTATGCCGTTACTGCAGGCGAAGCTTTGAACCCTGAGGTATTCAACAGATTCATGGCAGCAACAGGTATCCGCCTCATGGAAGGCTTCGGTCAGACAGAGACAACACTCGTTATCGCAAACCTCGTTGGCTCCAAGCTCAAGCTCGGTTCCATGGGTAAGCCTAACCCCCTCTACGATGTTAAGATCCTCGATCCCGACGGCGCTGAGTGCAAGCCCGGTGAGACAGGCGAGATCTGCATCAACACACAGAACTACCACCCGAAGGGACTCTTCCTTCAGTACTATCTGGCACCTGAGCTCACAAGCGATGCCTGGCACGACGGTTGGTATCACACAGGTGATACGGCATGGCAGGACGAGGACGGTTACATCTGGTATGTAGGACGTACAGACGACGTCATCAAGTCATCCGGTTACCGTATCGGACCCTTCGAGATCGAGAGCGTCATCATGGAGCTTCCTTATGTTCTCGAGTGTGCGGTAACAGGCGCACCTGACCCTAAGGGCGTAAGAGGTATCGTAGTAAAGGCCACCATCTCTCTCGTTAAGGGAACAGAGAAGACAGAAGAGCTCAAGAAGGAGATCCAGGACTACGTCAAGGAGAAGACAGCTCCTTATAAGTATCCGAGAATCGTAGAGTTCGTAGATGAGCTTCCTAAGACCTTCAACGGTAAGATCCGCCGTAAGGAGATCCGTGAGAACGACAATCAGGCTAAATAAGTAATCTTATTAACCTATATAAAGACTTAAGGGCCTTGCCGTATGGCAAAGCCCTTATTCATGAAGCGTGGAGCCATATCCGCTTATATACATCTTCGCCGCTCCTGATCTCGGGGACTAACATCTTGCGGACATCTACTATGTCCACTTCCTCACCCGTGCGCTTGAGCAGGAGATAGTGGCGTTTATCGTAGAGGGCGACATCTTCTAAGGATTCGCGCCTTAATATCGGTTTGCTTATTATCGGGAGCACGCAATTCCTCGGGTCTATTACCGCAGTGCTGACATTGCCACTCGTATAGAAATCTATTGCGGGAAGAAGGGACTGCGCCTCCCTGTAAAGGTCCTCTACTGCCCTCCTGATCTTGATCACGGTCTTATCCGAATAGTCCTCTGCGATGGGGGCACCTATGGTAAGAGCCTTGTAGATATATGTGAAGAGCACTATCTCCTTATTCCTGCTGCAGGTCAGGAAATAGTCAGTGACATTCTGGGTTGCCTCTGCCGTTGCGACATTACCTATCAGCTCCATGAGCTTGTCCGCGTCCTTATTAGAGGTCAGGACATTTATATAGTCCCTTTCCTCCGGCCTGCCTGCTACGATATGATCCGGAACGATGCTGTGCGGCGTCCTGTGCCTGCGGAAGCACTTGACCGCTACGGTAAGGAAACCCTCAAGGGTGCCGTCATATATGTAATCGTCTGCAAAGTCCACAAATAACGCCCCCTTCCTGAGAATGAGGTTATTGTAGCACGGTCAAATACGCTTTGCAAACTTTTGTTCGTTTATCGTGGGATATTAATAGGACTTATCCTATCCTGTGGTAGATCGTGGGACCGTATCCTTCGTAGACTACTTCGTACTTATCCCCGTTGTAGTCCAGGTAATACTTGATGTCATCTGCCGAGCTTACGACGAACCAGTTGAAGCCGTACTTCTCGACGAAGGCATCGTAATCTGCGCGTCCCTCCATTACATCTAACATCTCGCTGTTAAGCTGTTTGTCCCCTGCAATGCCGGGGCCGTATATATCAGGCCTTGCATCGTAGTAGATCTTATAGCCGGAGAACATCATGAAGTTGCCTGTGTTAAAGTCGGTAAAGAGGATCGTATCTTCGTTGTTGGGAATATAACCGGTGATATTCTCGGTGACTTCGTTAGGCATCCAGAAATAGAAGATCATGGCATCGGGGATCTTGATAAAGCCGTAGATCACGAAGGCGAAGAACAAGACCGTTCTTATTACCGTCTTAAATGTCTCGGGCTTTATGTAAGTTACAAGACATGCAAGAGGGATCGCCATCATCCATGTGCATCTTATGTATACACAGGAGGCGAGCACGCTGCCGCAAGATGCGAAGATGAGCCAGAGCGGTACTTCCTTTATCAGGTAGACGAGAAGAGCTACGACGGCAACTGCAAATACCATCTTGATGCTCTTCATAGGCGGACTCATCATCTCGGAGATGCTAAAGCCCTTGACGTCGCCTATCGTATTAACGATATAAAGCGCGCCCTTAACGCCGTTGGGGTTTATGAGGGTCGCTATGGCTCCAACAAAGAGCGCTCCTATCGCATAGAGATCAAGCGAGGGCTTTTTGTTTTCGAACTTGGGGATAAAGCAACATATCCAGAGCATCGGGAAGAAGATGTTGGAGATCTGCCAGTTGGCCTGTAATATGAAGATAAGTGCGGTCGCTGCAAAAAAGAGGGCGATCGATCTGCCCGTGTGCTTCTTCTCTTTGAAGAATCTTATGAGGACATACATCATGAGGACCGACAGGGCTATCGTCATGGTATAAGGGCGGGTGCTGATGAGTTTGCTTGCGATAAAGAGCATTGCCGCTGCGATACCCATGGCATCGCTCTTGCGCTCTGTGAGGCTCTTTGCGAAAAGATACATCACACCATATAAGATGCCTGCGAGTATCAATGCAAGATACTTGGTGCCCATAAGGCCGAAGGCGCTGTAGAAGGCATAGTTGATAACGCAGCAGAGCCACTGCTGGCACATCGTGGGAACACCGTCTGCTATAAGCCAATATGCGGTATCGGGAAGGCTGTGGTTTGTTACGATATATCTTCCCGTCTCTATAAGGAAATAGGCATCGCCGTCGGGGTTCTGCGAGAATGCGTGATAACAGGTAAAAGCGACTAATGCAACGGCAAAAAAGATCACCGCTATCAGCCTTATAAAATCACCGCGTTCTTTGAATAGATCCTTAATGGCTTTGATCATGCCTTCTCCTTAAAAATATACCCCCGGCCAGAGCCAGGGGCATAGGTTAATAATCTCAGTTTATCTTAGGGCTTGGGATATCCGATAGCGCCGAGGAATGACTTGATGTTATCGATCTTGCTGTCCTTATCTGAAAGTGTGTAAGCAGCGATGAATACGTTGTCCTTTACATAGAAACCGCCATAAATCTCGCTGTCGAAGAGGTCGTCAGACTTGCTCTCGCCGTTGATAACAATGTATCCGGAAGAGCCTGTGAGGGATGTACGGTAAGAACCTTCGAGGTCCTTATCTTCCTTTGCATCCTGGAAATCATCGTAGAAATCTTCGAAGTAATCCATAGCATCCTCTTCGTCTTCGAAACGGATGTATATGTATGTACAATCCTTATCGTATGCATAGATCTCATACTCTGTGTCGCTGCCGTCAACTGAGGAATCCTTGTATGTTGAGCAGTCATCCTCGTCGATACCTACTGCTTCATCGAGAGCATCGAAGATAACATCTTCGTCATCGATAAGCTTGAGGTTTGCACAACCAACAACTGAGAGCATCATTACGCCTGTAAGTGTTCCTGCGATCAAAGCCTTTAAATTCTTCATAAACCTACCTTCCTTATCTATAAAATAATATGTTTAGTATACCTACTGAATGAATGTAAATCAATGATAGTTTACTTATTGAGCGAGCTTTATCTTGTGGTATGTCTTCTTACCCTTACGGACGATAGCTTCGCCCTCAGCGTCAAAGTCTGATTCGGTAAGGACATAGTACTGATCTTCAACAACTGCATCGTTGAGATATACGCCGTGCTGAGCGATCATTCTCCTGCCCTCACCCTTGGACTTCATGAGACCTGCCTTAACGAGGACATCTGCAAGCTGCAGCTCACCCTTAAGCTCGTCAGCAGTGATCTCGGTAGTCTTCATATCGGCAGATCTGCCTGATGCACTCTCGAAGATCTCTTCAGCTGTACGCTTTGCAATATCAGCCTGCTCCTGACCGTGGATGATCTTTGTAACTTCGTAAGCAAGACGCTTCTTAGCTTCGTTGATAGCAGAGCCCTCGAGCTTTGCATATGTGTTGATCTCATCCATATCGATGAATGTGAGGAGCTTCATGCACTTGATGACATCTGCATCGTCAACGTTTCTCCAGTACTGGTAGAAGTCGTAGACGGGTGTCTTCTCGGGATCGAGCCATACAGCGCCCTTTGCAGTCTTACCCATCTTCTTGCCTTCGCTGTTTGTAAGGAGTGTGAATGTAAGACCGTAAACAGAATCACCCTTCTTACGGCGAACGAGCTCCATACCTGCAAGGATGTTGGACCACTGGTCGTCACCGCCGAACTCGAGGTTGCAGCCGTAGTTCTCGTGCAGATAGTAGAAATCGTAACCCTGCATGAGCATATAGTTGAATTCAAGGAAGGACAGACCCTTCTCGAGACGCTGCTTGTAGCACTCTGCGGTAAGCATCTTGTTTACCGAGAAGTGAGCGCCGACCTCTCTTAAGAATTCGATGTAGTTTAAGTCTCTGAGCCAGTCTGCGTTGTTTACGATGATGGCCTTGCCGTCTGAGAAATCAACGACCTTACCCATCTGCTTCTTGAAGCACTCAACGTTGTGGTCTATGGTCTCAACCGTCATCATCTGGCGCATGTCGGTCCTTCCGGAAGGATCGCCGATCATACCCGTGCCGCCGCCCATGAGAGCGATCGGTCTGTGACCTGCCTTCTGCATGTGGCTCATAACCATCATCTGTACGAAGTGGCCTACGTGAAGGCTGTCTGCAGTAGGGTCGAAACCTATATAGAAGGATACGCCGGGCTTGGATAAGAGCTCATAGATCTCATCCCTGTGTGTTGCCTGCGAGAAGTAACCTCTCTCTTCGAGCGTATCGAAAACATTCTGTGCCATATATTCCTCCGAAGTTAATTAATTCAAACCTTGATATGATACACCCCAAGGCCCTTATAAACAAGTTAACCGAGCTTGATAAAGTCTATTGCGGCAAGCGCTGCGACGGCTCCGTCGGCACATGCCGTGGTGAGCTGTCTGACCTTCTTGGTCCTGCCGTCGCCTGCTGCGAAGATACCCTTAACATTCGTCTTGCAATCCTCGCCTGCTTCAATGTATCCGCCGCTCAAGGTTACAAGGTTCTTAAAGTCTGCTGTCTTAGGCTCCTGGCCGATCGCAACGAAGAGACCGTCTACAGTAAGCTCCTTAGCTGAGCCGTCTTCTCTATTGGTAAGTACGATCGAAGAGAGCTTGGGCTCGCCCTTAAGCTCAGATACGACATAAGGAGTAACGAACTCGATGTTCTCCATGCCCTGTGCTGCCTTTACCAATGTATCGTCAGCTCTGAACTCATTCCTTCTATGGACGAGATATACCTTGGATGCGAGACCTGCAAGATAGATCGCATCTTCTACCGCCGTATTGCCGCCGCCTGTTACCGCAACGGTCTTGCCCTTGTAGAAAGCGCCGTCACATGTTGCGCAATAAGATATGCCCTTACCTGTGAGCTGCTCTTCCCTGTCTATGCCCATATGTCTGTTCTGCGCGCCTACTGCAAGGATAACTGCCTTGGCTGTATTGCTCGCGCCTGACTCGAGCTTGACGGTAAAGCCTGTATCGGCATCACCTTCTATAGCAACGACTCTGTCGAATTCTACCGTTGCGCCTAAGCCTGTTGCGTGGTTATAAAGGTCTGTTGCCCAATCGAAACCGGAGATCTTGGCTATCGCAGGATAGTTCTCGATCTCGGGAGTGTTTATTATCTGACCGCCATAAGTCTCTCCCTCATAAACTACGGTGTCCATATTGGCACGTCTTGCATAGATAGCTGCTGAAAGACCTGCGGGACCTGCTCCTACGATGATGATGTCTGCCATGTGATAACCTCCTTAACCGATCTTACTGACCATTGCTTCGTGTATCTCGGGATAGCTCTTCTTGAGAGATAAGATCTTGCCTTCGGGGCTGATAAAGCAATGCTCGCTCGTACCCGTGCATCTTACCTCCTGTGTCTTCTTATCGTATATCGTGTATTCGATATCGAATCTTACGCCTGTATATCTTACGATCTCGGCTCTTATTACCACCGTATCGCAATATCTTGCCATGGTCTTGTACTTTGCGGTAAGAGCTACGACCGGGCTTATAATGCCGCCCTGCTCGAGGCCCTTATAGCCGAGTCCTGCCTCTTCGAATAACTGAGTCCTTGCCTCCTCATACCACCTTATATAGTTGGAGTGATGGGCAACACCCATCTGGTCGGTCTCGTAGTATTGTACAATGTGGTCACATTCGGTATATAAAGCCATAAAAATATCTCCCTCAAAAATGCTTTTTTATTATACCAAAAATAATATAATATCGTCATGGATACAGAATCGTTTATCTACATAATGGACTTTGTCGGAACGGCCGCTTTTGCAGTGTCCGGTGCGATCACGGGTATACGCAAGAAGATGGACATCTTCGGCGTCAATATCCTCGCAATAGTAACGGCGACGGGCGGCGGAATAATAAGAGACCTCATCATCGGCAAGACTCCTCCGCAGGCATTCGTAAATCCTATATTCGTAATCCTCGCGGCAATAACCGCAAATATAGTCTTCTGCTTTATGTGGCTCATAAACAAGAAGAAGACACATATCCCCGATAAGGCAAAAGCCATCTACGACAAGGCGTTCTTCTGGTGCGATACGGTAGGCCTTGCAGCCTTCACGGTAGACGGCGTTCACGCAGGTCTCGCGCCTGAGATGCTAAGCCGGGTCTTCCTCGTTATATTCCTCGGTGTCGTAACCGGTGTGGGCGGAGGCGTTCTCCGTGACCTTCTGTCCCTCGAGATGCCGGTCATCTTCGTAAAGCATGTCTATGCCTGCGCTTCCATACTGGGCGCTATAACGACCTATGCCTGGTTCAAGGTAACGGGCTCCGGAACTTCA
Source organism: Saccharofermentans sp. (assembly GCA_024685135.1). GTDB lineage: Bacteria > Bacillota > Clostridia > Saccharofermentanales > Saccharofermentanaceae > Saccharofermentans. Next base: position 1,623 of record JAIKWA010000022.1, on the reverse strand, counting down.
GCTCTCCTTGCAGGCTTCCTTGTCACTGTGGTCATAAGATATCTCGCAGCAAGCTTTGGCTGGAACCTGCCCAAGATCAAATCTGACGAGAATAAATAAACTGTTTCCCATCATCTCTTATAGTTATCGCTCTTACTCTAAGATTTAGTCTGAATCCTTAATTCCATGCAATGGAGTTTAGAGTAAATTTCAGAGTTTTGGTGTTTACTCTAAGGTTTAGTCTAAATTCTTAATTCCATGTAACGGAGTTTAGAGTAAATCTTAGAGTTTTGGTGTTTACTCTAAGGTTTAGTCTAAATTCTTAATTCTATGTAACGGAGTTTAGAGTAAATTTTAGAGCTTTGGTGTTTACTCTAAGGTTTAGTCTAAATAAAGTGCAAACAAAAAGGCGCGGAGTGATCCGCGCCTTCGTCTTGACTTTACTTGCTTTATCAGCCCTGCTCGAGTGCGAGAGTAACTGTTGTTCTGTCGCAGACTTCAGAAGGTCCGAAGTACTGGATAGCACCGGGATATGTGAAGCACGTCTCAACAGCCCACTTATCTCTGTTTGCTTCAAAGAACTTGAAGGGCTTGCCGTCGAGCTCAACGAGAGCCTTGCGGATAACCGGCTTATCAGCGCCGTTTCTTCTCTCCATGTTCATCATCTTTGTGATAGGCATACCACCTGCAACCCACTCGTCAGCAGGCTTGCTGATGTTGGATACCTTTGAGAGGTAACCTGTGTATCCGTACTGGATGAGCATGAATGCGTTGTAGCCTAAAGAGTAGCAGTAGTCTGCATCGAAGTTTGAAGGGAAAGCACATCTGCCCTCGTAACCGAAGAAGTGGTGGAGAGGAGAGAACTTGCCTGTGTATGTGCCTGCTGCCTTCCTCTTTGCGAGTTCGTTCTTAACGAGCTCGGAGAAGAGCTTCTCAGACTCGATGAGGGATACCTGAACGTTACCGTGAGGATCACGCTCTAAGAAGAGCTGCTGCTGGATCCCTACAGGGAGGATGTCGAATACTGCGAATGCAGAAGCTGTAAGGCCGGACTTGATGAAGTTGTACTTGTCGTTCCATGAAGGAAGAGCGTTGAACTCATCTGTCTTGGAGCCTGCGAGGAGCTCGTTGATCTCTGCTATGAGAGCGGAGAACTCAGGTACGAACTCTACGATACCCTCAGGGATGATAGCAACACCGAAGTTGTCTCCGTTAGCTGCTCTCTTCTCAACAGAATCTGCAATATAGTTTGTGATCTGTGACAGTGACATCTGCTTAGCCTTAACTTCCTCACCGATGAGGCAGATGTTAGGCTGTGTCTCGAGTGCGCACTCAAGAGCAACGTGAGAAGCAGAGCGTCCCATTACCTTTACGAAGTGCCAATACTTCTTTGCGGAGTTAGCATCTCTCTCGATGTTACCGATAACTTCGCTGTATGTCTTTGTAGCTGTATCGAAACCGAAGGAAGCCTCGATGTCCTCGTTCTTGAGGTCACCGTCGATCGTCTTAGGGCAACCGATAACCTGAACACCTGTGTTGTTTGCTGCCATGTACTCAGCGAGAGTTGCAGCGTTTGTGTTGGAGTCGTCACCGCCGATGATAACGATAGCTGTAAGGCCGTTCTTCTTAGCGTTCTCTGTTACG
>JAIKWA010000011.1 GCA_024685135.1 Saccharofermentans sp. | reverse complement strand
GAGGATATCCATAGCAAGAGCGATCCTTAAGGATGCGCCGATCATCATATTGGATGAATCGACGGCAAGCATCGATCCGGAGAATGAGCACCTGATCCAGGGAGCTTTGACTGAGCTTTCCAAGGGTAAGACTGTCATAATCATAGCTCACCGCTTAGCGACCATCGAAGCTGCAGATCAGATCCTTGTAATAGATGACGGCAGGATAATAGAGCAAGGCAGGCACGATGAACTGGTAAGGCTCGGAGGCAAGTACGCAAGCTTTGTAGACATAAGACATCAGGCAGAAAGCTGGCAGATATCTTAAGGAGCATCAGAGCAGGAAGGCAAAAAGAGATGCGCTTTAAAGACCCGGGCGTGCTATAATCTATTCAAATCACATATCAGGAGGCTTGCTATGAAACAGTACGAGTGTTCAGAAGAATTGAGAAACAAGCTTATGTCGGCAACGACGCAAGAAGAGGTCTGTGAGCTGATCAAGGCTGAGTATCCTGATATCGAGCCTGAAGCTCTCGATAAGATCACAGACGAGTTCTTAAAGTATGTTGCAAACAGAGAGCTTTCAATGGATGAATTAGATGCCGTAGCAGGCGGCGCAAGAAACTACCGCGACGATGGCTGCAAGGGCGATTACAAGGATGAATTCTGCTGGTTTAACGACCACTGCGCTGCGGCCATCATCACTTACTATAACTATGACTCTCACTACAAATGCCCCAGATGCGGTGCAAACCTTTATTTCTGGGATACGGTTAGCGAGGGCATCGCTCAGACTAAGTTTAGCCGCTACAACTGTTACAACTGCAATGGTTTCTTCAAGCATACAGGAACCAACACTTTCGAGACATTAAGATAAGACAGTTAAAGACAAGGCGCTTCTTCATATCCCGGAAGCCTTTCACGAGTGTTAGCCGGTTTTTGTTGTAAAGTCCATGAAGAAAGCCCTCAAAGCGAATTAAGCTTTGAGGGCTTCCTTGGTTAAAGAGGGTAAAATGTGAATTAGACGCTTGACGAAACCAGCTCATACGCCTTATCCAGGGGGAGGGGTTTACCCCAGACAAAGCCTTGTATGTAATCGCAACCGATGTCCTTCAGCGCATCGACCTGATCCTTCGCTTCGACACCTTCGGAGATAACTTCGAGATCTAATGTGTGACCTATCGAGATGATCATCGCAACATACTGTCTCGAGGAATCGTTGAGGTTCATGTTATCTATAAAGGACTTGTCGATCTTGAGGAGATTGGCAGGGAAGTTATTGAGATAACTAAGCGACGAGTAGCCCGTGCCGAAGTCGTCTATCGCTATCTTGAGTCCGATCTCGCGGAGCTCGTCGATACGCTGCATAGCTTTCTCGGGCGAGTCGATCATGATGGACTCTGTGATCTCGAGCTCGATCAGTTCAGGCGGTACGTCGTACCTGTCCAGGACCTTCCTTATCTGCTCTATTATGTTGTTCTTCATTAAGTGTCTTACTGAGATATTCGAGCTTAAGGTGATGCGCTTACCTGTCTCCTTGAGCACCTTATCCAAGAACTCAACAGACATCTCGAACATACGCATATCGATACGGTCTACAAGACCGGTCCTCTCAGCTACGGGAATGAAGTCAACGGGACTGATATAATTGCCGTTGCTGTCCTTCATGCGGGCTAAGACCTCAAAGCCTCTCAAGTGGTGCTCCATATCGTACTGAGGCTGAAGATTGCATAAGATCTGGTCATTGGTCAGCGCTGAACGGATCTTGCGCTCAATCTCGAGGGAGTTGTTGGAGGCGAGGAAATCGGAGTTAAACTGCACAACTCGTGAACCCGCTCCGTGTCTCTTTGCCTCGTGGACAGCAGCATCGGCATATGTCAGAAGAGTTTCTATCTTATCTGTGTGATCCGGGAACATTGCGTAACCGAAGCATGCCGTGGTGTAGTAGTCGCAATCGTCTAAAGTGATCTTGCGCTCGAGCTCAGATCTGTAAGCATCGATCGTCCTCTCTACTGCCGCGGGGGTATCACCGTCGTGAAGGACTATCACGAACTCGTCAGCGGTGGAGCGCGCTACAAAATCTCTGGTTCCCGTCGTCATGGAGTTGGCAAGAGCCTTGAATCTTGAAGCGATCTCGCAAAGCACCTTGTCACCGGTATCGTGACCCATGGTGTCGTTGATGTTCTTAAAGTTGTTAAGGTCAACGGTAATTACCGCAAAGCGCTCGAAGCGCTTGAGGTAATCCTGCAAGAGCTCGCCGCAGGCAAAGCGGTTGGGCAGCCCCGTGAGACGGTCTGTTACGGCCTGCTTGCGGATACCTGCCTGGTATGCCGTGATCTTACGGTTACCGATATGGATTATCGTTATCGCGAGGGCGATCAGAAGGTTTGAGAAAAGACCCGGGATGGAAGCGTAGTTGTGTCTTACGAAGATGTTCAGGACAAGCCCCGGGAACTGTACCACGATCAATAAGAACGCGGTAATGAAGCCGGTCTTGCCAAAGAGCAGGGCGATGCAGATAAGGCAGATGTTGCCGAGCATCGAGAATACGCCTGCCATCGCAGAATAGTCAACCGGAGCGCCGAACATGTTGAACTCGCCGTGTGTATTTGCCATTGTAGCCGTCGCGGCATTTGCTATTACGAAAAGCAAAAGCAGGAGAATAAACGCACTCTTAGGGGCCTCCCGTTTGTTCTGGAGTTTTTGCAAAGTTCTATCAACTCTGTTGTTCTCGGCTTGCTTCGTCATAAATCCCACCCTTGAGATCATTATTTGATAATTTCAATCATTGTAACAAGGTCAGATTACGAATGCATACACAAATTGCCTACTTTGATTACATTATTGAACACAAACTGTAAAGAATTGGTAAACGGTAGAGAAAATCAGACTTATATATCATAAATCCCGACAAAGGTGTAAAATCCGTAAGGCAAAAATAAGAAAGTACTATAAAGAGGAACAGTTATGATCAAGAGTTTAAAGAAAGCAGCAGACAGTAAGTACTTCCAGGGCTTTATCCTTTTCGTCATCATCTTCAATGCGGTGATAATGGGCATCGAGACCATAAGAGGCTTATCAGAAGGCGCGGTAAGCGCACTTGCCCTTATAAACAATATCTGCCTTTGGATATTCATCATCGAGATGATCGTAAAGCTCCTGGCATACGGCACAGACTACTTCAAAGACCCGTGGAACTGGTTCGATATGGTGATCATCGCAGTATCCCTGCTCTCCGGTCTTGCCTTCATGTCGGCATTCAGAGCGGTAAGGGTATTCAGGGTGGTTAAGTCGCTCAAGGCCTTGAGGGGCACCAAGCTCATCGGCTCGGTAAAGCATCTGCAGGTAATAATCGCAGCGATAATCAAGTCGATCCCGAGCATAATGTGGACGGCGATACTGCTCATGCTCATCTACTATATTTTCGCGCTCATAGGAGTAAATCTCTTCGGAGAGCAGTTCTACGACTGGTTCGGCACGATAGGCAAAGCGATGTATACCTTGTTCCAGGTAATGACCTTGGAGAGCTGGTCCATGGGCATAAGCAGGCCCGTCATGGAGGTATATCCTTATGCCTGGGCATACTTTGTACCGTTTGTCCTCTTGTCCTCCTTCATCATCATGAACGTCGTCGTAGGCATCGTGGTAAATGCGATAAGCGAGGTAACCGAGGATAACAAGGCAGAAGAGGAGAAGGTCACGGAGACAGACCTCATAATGGAGATAAGAGCGCTCAAGGAGCATCTCGACCGTCTCGAAAAGTCTCTTCCCGCAAAGGAGAAATAAAAGGAAAATCCTATTGCACAAAACAGGTCATTACTTTAGTATTTGTGCGAGGCAGTTATGAAAGGAGATTCAATATGGCTGATGAGAACACAAAAGCAACTGAAACTACAGTAAAGAAGGGTGGTATCAGCGAAGAGAAGCTCGAGGTAATAATCGCGATCCTCTTGGGCGTTACTGCAATCCTTACCGCATGGGCAAGCTGGATAAGCTCACTCCACGGCGGCAACCAGGCAACAAACTATACACAGAGCAACAACCTCTCTGCAATGGGTAACTCCATGTACAACGAGGCTTCACAGAACCTCATGCAGGACATGCTCTTATGGAACACGATCTACGACTACTCATTTGACGCTGAGATCGCAGAATTAAACGGCAACATGGAAGAAGCTGAGCTTATTGAAGAGAAGATCGAGACTCTCGTAAGCGACAACTGCACAGAAGAGTTCGCAACCGCTATCGATTGGGCACTCAGTCAGGAAGAGCAGGTCTCACCCTTCGATATGGAAGGCTATGTAGACAGCTACTACGCAGAAGCTGAAGCTACACTTGCAGAGTCAGAGGCACTTCTCGAGCAGGGTAAGACTGATAACGCAAACGGTGACGCATACGGACTTGTTACGGTAATCTACTCCGTAGTATTGTTCCTCTTGGGCATCATCGGCATCTTCAAGAAGATCCCGAACCGCGTACTCATCGCAATAATCGCATGTGTATGCCTGCTCATCGCAACGATCTACATGTTCACGATCCCGATGCCTACAGGCTTCAGCCTCATGAGCTTCTTTAACCACTGATAACATAAAGGTTATCCTTTTCTTAAAGACGGGGCTTATGGCTCCGTCTTTTGCTTTATAATTACAAAAAAGGAGGCATGACATGAAGAAGATCTTACCTATGGTGCTAATAACCGCAATGCTTCTTACAGGCTGCCTTCCCAAAAAAGACACGGGCTACATAAGAAGCGTGACAGGAGAGGGCGAGGATGCCAGAGTAATCTTTACCAACAGCGATACCGGCGAGGTCTTCTCGGAGGCAGAAGATCAGGATGCGGCAAATGCTGTCGCAGCAAGTTACGCAGCCGGGCTTCTTGGAATAGAGCCCTTAGTAAGCAAAGTCGAAGTTACAGGCCTTGCGCCCTCAGAAGAAGGCTATATAAGGCTCGGCTTCCCCGAGGGCGCACAAGATATGGAAGATTACATAACAGATCCTGACAGGACCTACCCCATATCGATAAGCGCCGAATTCGAGATCGAAGAAGATGACATAAAGAGCATCTCGCTAAGCGACATAGAGAGCATAGAAAGCGCTAATAACCTTGAATTTTACGAGCTTTATATCCACAGTAAGGACAAATATCTAAGGCTCGATATAGAGCCCGGCATGTTAGAGCACAACAGGCTGGGTCTCATATATTACGAGATGGAGACCATTCCAAGAGACGACTTATATATCAGGACAAGGACTTACCAGAGGAATGAAACCGATAGCGGCATAGAAGAGATATATCCCGAATTAACGATAACAGATACGGATACGGGTTTTACCTTCACATCGGAAGAAGGCTTCTATCTGATGTCAGATGAGCCCCGGGGCGATATCACCTTGACTCAGGACGGCAGCACGGTAACTCTTACATGGATCCGGTCAGAAGACGGCAGATATGCAGCATCAGATGAACGGGGCTATGTTTATTTCTTTATTGGTGAGGGCGAGCTAAGCCTGTAAAGCGCTCACGCAATTCCTTGAGGACAGCCCTATCCCGCAAGGTGTAGATCTTATACTCGGGGATATCTATATCTTTGCTTATAGTCTTGCCGAATCTTGTAACGGTATATTCGATATTCCAGTGCCAGGGGTTATAGTCGGTAATGAAGCCCTTGCTCTTAGGACGCATAGCAAGCCACGGCACATGGCGCCTGCTTATAAACTCGGCCAAGGCGGCAACCTCTTCATCGGTTACTTTATATGTTACGGTCGTTACGGGATCCATATGAGTCTCCCTGTCATCTGAGGTATAGATCCACGAGCCTTCCTTGTCTTTTGCAAGATAAGAGTAATGCGATCCGCCTGCCATATCGCAATAACCGGGATTGTATCTTATCTTGATCAAAGTAATCTGGCCCATATAACCTCCTGAATATACATCCATTATATCGCTTTAAGGTTCATTTAAAGTTCGCCCGCCATAATCAGAATATTAATATGGAGGTGGTATACATATGAGATTCCCAAGAAAAACTTTGGCCGTCTTGCTGTCAATGTCCCTTATGGCGGGCAGCTGCGCATGTCAGGCTTCGGGATCTGATTCGCAGAGTTCATCTGATAAGGATTCCATCGAAGAGACATTGGACCTTGCAAACATGAATGCCGAGTGGACATACAGTGACAGCTCCGATTGCTGGACCATGTCATCTGTAACGGCGGTAACAAACCCTGAGATCGAAGACGAGCAGGGCGTTTCCGTCTGCGTTCCGGGCGCTTATGTCAAGGGCGTAGACACGGATGGTGACGGCGAGGCAGATGCTACGAGCGGTACGGTTAACGGCAACCTCGTTATAGACTACGACGCATCCGTAACGAGCACCAACGGTCAGGTCTATACGGCAGCAACGGCACCCGTTATAGTCAATACGGGCGCAGCAGGTTACAGCGAGCAGCAGAACCAGACAGCATCTTCTACTTATGCAGCAGAAGGTTATATCAATGTTGCTTGCGGAAACAGAGGTAAGCAGAGCACCTTGTCTGACGGCACATACACGGGCGATGCGCCTTTGTGCCTCGTAGATCAGAAGAATGCGGTCAGATTTGTTAAGTACAATATCCTCCTGGGCAACCTCCCGGGCTCTGTGGATTACTTTGTATCGACAGGCGGATCAGGCGGCGGAGCTCATGCAACGATGCTTGCGGCAACTTCGGATAATCCGGTCTTCTACGATTACGAGATCGAAGCAGGCGCAGTAGGTGTCTACGAAGGATCTGACGGCTCTTATTCAACGACGGTTACAATTGACGGCACCGAGGTAGAGCTTTCTGACGGCATGTGGGGATGCGTTGCATACAGCGCCATCACTTCACTTGCAGAGGCAGATATGGCTATGGCATTCGAGTACTATCTCGATCCCACATACAGCTTCAACACAGACTACCAGGCGCAGATGGCTGAATACCTCGCAGCAGAATATATGGAATATATCAATGCGGAGGAACTCACCGTTGTTGAAGCAGATGTAGGCTACGACATAAACGGTGACGGCGATGCGGAAGACGAAGTCCTCCTCACCATCGAATACGATGAAGCAGCTCACCCTGAGACAAACGGCTACTACGGCACATATGTTGATATGTACTTGGGCGAGTTCGAGCAGAGCCTTAACGATTATCTTGAAGGTCTGGCTTATACAGACGACTGGACATGGTTTGACGAGGACGGCAATGCTCTCTCAGATTCAGAAGTAGCAGCAATGACAGACGAAGACCGCGCAGAGGCTTTCATCGAAGGCCGTTATGCAGAAGGCAGCACGGGCAGCTCGGATTCCATGGGCGGTCCCGGCGGAGACATGAGCGGCGGTGGCCCCGGTGACGGATCAGGCGGACCTCCGGACATGGACAGCTCCGATAGTGACAGCTCAGGCGGACCTCCGGATATGGACAGCTCAGATACTGAGGAAGTCGGCACACCTGACGAAGGTACGACACAGTCCGCTACGAGCTCGACCGATTCTGCTAACTACAGCTCCTTCGAGGAGATGCTCGAAGCATATCAGACAGATATAGCAGAAGTGGAAGCAGGCGACGACTACGGCAACAATATCGTAGAACTCTACGATCCGACCAATTACATTGGCGCAGAAGGAACAAATAACCCTACATGGTCAAGGATCCTGATGGGTGCATCTGAAGGCGACATCTCTATGTTCAACTCTTTAAACCTTCAGATCGCATGGCTCAATGCCGGTACCGATGCCGAGATAGAATGGCAGTGGAACGGCGGTCACGTACCCTCTGAGATCTTCGGTGATTCACTTGCTCTGTATGTCGACATGATGTACGGACAGTATGCAGACGGTGCGGTAGAGGTCACAAAGGCTGCAGCAACCGGTCAGACAGCAAACGGAACCGAGACAGAAGCTACAGGTACGGATATCTCAGATTGGGTATCTTACGATGCTTCAACCGGCGCGACATTTGCATTAGAAGACATTGCAGCTTACCGCACTTCCGGTGCCAGCAAGGCTATCCCGGGATTCGATGTAATGGATTACGGCCAGGAGGATTATGTATTCGGAAGCTCAACTGCAGATGCCCGTCATTGGGACAGACATGTCTTAGATGTCATGGAAGCGCATCAGGACACGCTCGCGGAATTGTTTAACTGACTTAGAACAGCTTCCCGGATACAAACGGAAGGAGCGCTCCATAAGGGGCGCTCCTTCTTTTTGCGTTTCCTGCAAAGTATCAGCCTCTGGCCTTGTCTATCATGTCAATGATGTTCATTGAATCAGCAGAAGGCGCGATGTTTGTAACTGCTACATTAACCACATTAATGTCCTTGCTTGATAGTGCTTCCTTAAGCTCTCCTGCAAGAGATACGGCAAGAGCAGGAAGATCCTTGTAAGACATGCCCGCAGAGCCAAGGCCCATGAATTTCCGGTTTAAAGTGTCCTTGATTATGTCCAAGGCAAAGTCTTTGTCCTTAAGGTCTTCTAAGATAGCTACTCCCTTGTATTCAAGATCTATCGCGTTATAGATCTTATCTGCAAAGGGGACCTTGCCTGCAAACTCTACCGAGTTTCCCGAAGGCGCAGCTGCAACAGCAGGCGCCTCATCTTTCTTGTCTGAACCCTTGAATATGTCGAATAATCCCATAAGAGCCTCCTGTTTTCGAGAAATATAAAATAATAATAACAAAAAATATCCCCAATAAAAAAGCAGAAAACATGTTGACAGTTAGATACGGCTAACATATAGTAGTTAGCGGAGACTAACCAAGGAAGGATGAAGGCATGTCACAAGAGCAATTGGTACGCAATTGTGCACCAACTTTAGCAGGCATCAAGACAGGCAGTCTGTACACCTTAAGAGGTGTTGATGCCAAAAGCTTAAGACAAGATCTCTCGGCTCTTAACAAAGCTCTCAGGAGCAAGGGCATAAGGATCGTACCTCTTAAGATAGAAAAAGACACAGCTCTCATCTACATCTACAGGCCCGTTATGCTCCGCAAGGATCTGTCTGATCCGATTGCCAAGGCGATCTTGAAGCAGTATGGCTATAAGCTTGAGAGCGCAGAGTGCAGCGTAACGGAACTTGTAAGAAGGCTCAATTCGAGTGAGGGTTTCCCGCACGAGATAGGACTCTTCTTAGGTTACCCTCCTGAAGACGTTAGAGGATTTATAAGAGATCCGCACGAGGGCGTCGTACTGTCGGGATACTGGAAGGTCTACTCCAACGAGGAGAAGGCCAGGGAGACGTTCCGCAGATATAAAAAGTGCACGCTGGAATACCAGCACATGTTAAGGTCGGGCAGAACTCTTGAACAGTTGGTTGTTTGAGAGCTGTTAATACAAATATTAGAAACGTGAGGTTTTTATAATGAGCAAAGTAGCAGTTGTATATTGGAGCGGTACAGGTAATACCGAAGCTATGGCTAATGCCGTAGTAGAAGGCATCAAGGGCGCCGGAGCAGAGGCTGATCTTCTTACAGCATCCGAATTCGGCGCAGATAAGGTTGCTTCTTACGATGCTATCGCATTCGGTTGCCCCGCTATGGGCGTTGAGGTCTTAGAGGAATCTGAGTTCGATCCTATGTTCACAGGTATCGAAGGTTCCTTGAGCGGCAAGAAGATCGCACTCTTCGGTTCTTACGGATGGGGCGATGGCCAGTGGATGAGAGAGTGGGAAGAGCGTTGCAAGGCTGCAGGCGCAAATCTTGCAGTAGAGTCAGTTATGGCAAATGACGCACCTGACGATGACGCAACAAACTCATGCAAGGCGCTCGGCGCAGCTTTAGTTTAAGAGGTGCAAAGACATGATGAAGCTTGTACTTATCAGACACGGTGAGAGCGAATGGAACAAGCTCAATCTCTTTACCGGTTGGATGGACGTCGATCTGAGCGATAAGGGCAGAGAGGAAGCTAAGAATGCAGGTAAGATCCTCAAAGAAGAAGGTTACGACTTCGATGTTTGCTATACTTCTTACCTCAAAAGAGCGATCCACACCTTAAACATCGCATTGGATGAGATGGACAGAGCATGGCTCCCGGTCAATAAATCCTGGAAGCTCAACGAGCGCCACTACGGTGCCCTTCAGGGACTTAACAAGTCTGAGACAGCCGAGAAATACGGCGAAGATCAGGTTAAGATCTGGAGAAGGTCATTCGATGTCAAGCCGCCCGAATTAAGTGACGACGATGACAGAAGCGCAACGAAGCAGCCCATGTACAGAAATGTTGACAGAGATCTCCTGCCTAAAAATGAGAGCCTTGAGACAACCATAGAAAGAGTAGTTCCGTTCTTCGAAGAGACTATCAAAGAAGACATGAAGAGCGGCAAGCGAGTAATCGTTGCAGCTCATGGTAACTCACTCCGTGCATTGGTCAAGTACTTCGACAACATGTCTTCTGAAGAGATCATCGGAGTAAATATCCCGACGGCTGTGCCGCTCGTATATGAATTCGATGACGACTTCAAGGTTATAAAGCACTACTATCTCGGCGATCAGGAAGCACTGAAAGCCAAGATGGACGCTGTAGCAAATCAGGGCAAAGCCAAGTGATCTGATACAGCTTACAAGAACCCTCTTTAAGCATACCGGGCGGCCCGAAGACCGTCCGGTATATCTTTACACAGAAACTTGCAAGAAGTAGGATATTTAAATAAACAGATTCTTAGACCCCGGGAGTGATCTGCCCGGGTTTTTATATGCCCGGTTAAGACAAAATCTTCTTTATCTAACTTTTACCGAAGCTTTACTATTGGCGGGCTTTGGCTTTTACAATCCACGGATATGCTTATCGTGGCGATACAAAAAGGCCGACTAAATCAGAAAGAAGAGGTTATTATGAGCAAGAAGATCTTAGCAGCTATAACGGCAATGGGCCTGATGGCTTTTGCGTTTGCAGGCTGCACTACTACAGAAGAAACAGAGGCTACAAGCAAGAGCCTTACAGGAAACATTGCACTTGCAGGTTCAACATCTATGGAGAAGCTTTGTGAGGCAATGTCAGAGAGCTTTATGACAGTAAACCCCGGCGTTACGGTAACGGTTGAATATACAGGTTCAGGAGCAGGTATCGAAGCAGTTACATCAGGCTCTGTCGATATCGGTGATGCATCAAGAGCGCTTAAGGAAGATGAGATCGCAGGCGGACTTGTCGAGAATGTCGTTGCGATCGACGGTATCGCAGTTATCACCGATACGAGCAACAGTGTCACAGATGTAACTTCAGAGGAACTTGCAAAGATCTACACAGGCGAGATCTCAAACTGGAGTGAGCTTGGCGGCGCAGACCAGCCTATAGTGGTAATCGGCAGAGAGGCCGGCTCCGGTACAAGAGATGCCTTCGAAGAACTCCTCGAAGTAGAAGATATCTGTGCATATGCGCAGGAACTCGATTCAACAGGCGCCGTACTTGCAAAGGTAGCTGCTACCCCGGGTTCGATCGGTTATGTCTCATTAGACGTATTAGACGATACGGTAATCGGCATGAAGATCAACGGTTATGAACCCACCGAAGAGCAGATCCTTGCAGGCACATATGCACTCCAGAGACCTTTCGTAATGGCAACAAGAGGTGCCATAAGCGAGCAGAGCGAAGAAGTACAGGCATGGTTCGCATACCTGAATTCCGCTGAAGGTCAGGAGATCATCCGCGCCGTAGGTCTTATCGTTCCTCAATAATAAGGTGGGCATATGAGAAAAAACGCGATTATAGAGAAGACGGCTCAGGCAATACTTACCATCTGTGCAGTTGTAGCTATATTTGCAGTTTGTGCGATCACTTTATATATGTTCATAAAAGGCGCCCCGGCTTTGAAGGAAGTCGGGGTCCTTGATCTTCTGTTCGGAACTATATGGAAGCCTACTGCAAGCACGCCGTCTTACGGCATATGGTACATAATCCTCGCATCGGTCATCTCGACGGGCGCAGCCATATTGATCGGTGTTCCGATCGGTCTTCTTACAGCCGTATTCCTCTCAGAGATATCAGGCAGGAAGCTCGGAGGCATTGTAGGAAGTGCGGTCGAACTGCTCGCAGCCACGCCTTCGGTCATCTATGGTCTCATCGGTATGATGGTGCTTAACCCCCTTATGTTCAAGCTCGAAAAGGCTGTCTTTGCAGGAGACGCCTCTCATCAGTTTACGGGCGGTGCGAACATGCTCTCGGCCATATTTGTTCTGGCGATCATGATATTGCCCACTGTCATCAGTGTATGCACATCTTCTCTTAAAGCGGTATCAGATAACTTAAGAGCAGCATCACTTGCTCTCGGTGCAACGAAGGAGCAGACGATCTTCAAGGCAGTTATACCTGCTGCCAAGTCAGGCATATTGACCGGTGTCGTGCTCGGTATCGGAAGAGCCTTAGGCGAAGCGATGGCGATCAACATGGTTGCAGGCGGCGCCGTAAATATCCCGCTCCCGTTCAATTCGGTAAGGACACTCACCACACAGATCGTAAGTGAGATGGGTTACGCCAGTGGCACCCACAGACAGGTCCTCTTTACCGTCGGCCTCGTCTTATATCTGTTCATCATGATAGTTAATTTTATATTGCTCAGGGCAAGGAAGGCAGGAGTAGCACGTGAAGATTAATATGCGTAAGATAAAGGATCTGACCTTCAGAGCATTGATATATACCAGCGCGGCTTTCTCTGTGTTATTGCTGATGGGGATAATCCTCTATGTGTTCATTAAGGGTATCGGCGTCGTAGACTGGCAGTTCCTGACATCGGTTACCTCTGTTCTCAAAGGGACCGTAGGTATCGCAGGCAATATAGTAAATACCGTGCTTATAGTCCTTATCACAATGCTGGTCGCTGTCCCGATCGGTGTCGGCAGCGCCATCTACCTCAATGAATATGCCAAATCAGGCAGGCTCGTAACCATAATAGAGTATGCGACAGAGACGCTTGCAGGAATCCCGTCCATCATCTTCGGTCTGTTCGGAATGATGTTTTTCGGAGAGAAACTTGGGCTCGGGTTTTCCCTTCTTACCGGATCTCTGACACTGATAATCTTAGTGCTTCCCCTGATAACGAGAAACACGCAGGAAGCCTTGAAGACTGTCCCCGATACATATAGAAACGGATCTATAGGCCTTGGAAGCGGCAAATGGCACATGATAAGGACAGTTCTTTTGCCGAGCGCAATGCCCGGCATAATCACGGGTGCGATCCTCGCAGTCGGAAGGATCGTAGGAGAATCGGCAGCCCTCCTTTTTACCGCAGGAAGTGCCAAGATCCTGCCCGCCACATTCGGGGGACTGCTTAACAAACCGTTCCAGTCGGGCGGAACACTCACTATACAGATGTATCTGTCTGCCACGAGTGAAGGTGACTTTGACACGGCGTTCGGTATAGCGGTAGTGCTCCTTGTGATCGTATTCGGTATCAACCTCGGTACCAAGGCACTTACCAGACATTTCGATGTGACAAGAGAGGATTAATAATGGAAAACATAAAGATATCAGTAAAAGACCTGAATCTGTTCTACGGCACGACACATGCGCTCAAAGATGTAAGTATGGATATCAAGGCAAATGCGATAACGGCATTTATCGGTCCGTCGGGATGCGGCAAGTCCACCTTCCTTAAGACGCTCAACAGGATGAACGATCTTGTAGACGGCGTTACGATAACCGGAACCGTCAAGATAGACGGTGAGGACATCTATTCCAAGGGAACAGATACGACCTTGCTCAGAAAGAAGGTGGGCATGGTATTCCAGCAGCCCAATCCTTTCCCCATGAGCATCTACGACAATGTCGCTTACGGCCCGAGGGTACACGGTATAAAAAACAAGAAGGCATTAGACAAGATAGTCGAAGAGAGCCTTAAGGGCGCGGCTATCTGGGATGAAGTAAAGGATAGACTTAAGAAGTCTGCCTTGTCTTTGTCAGGCGGTCAGCAGCAGAGGATCTGCATCGCAAGAGCTCTTGCGGTAGAACCCGAGATCCTTCTTATGGACGAGCCGACCTCAGCATTAGATCCGATCTCGACTACAAAGATCGAGGATCTGATGGAGGAGCTCAAGACGAAATATACGGTGGTCGTCGTAACCCACAATATGCAGCAGGCGGCAAGAGTATCAGACTATACGGCGTTCTTCCTCGTAGGCGACATGGTAGAGTTCGGCGATACCAAGCAGATGTTCTCGTACCCTAAGGACAAGCGCACGGAAGACTATATAACAGGAAGATTTGGATAACAGGAGAATGACACAAATATGAGAAACAAATTTGACGATCAGCTTCTGGAGCTGAATAAAGAGATGATCGAGATGGGCAGCAAGGTAGTCTTATCCATCAAGAACGCGATCGAAGCACTTGTTGCAAGAGACTCTGACAAGGCAAAGCAGATAATGGAAGGCGATGACGAGGTAGACCACCTCAAGAAACAGATCGAGAGTATCTGCTTTAACCTTATAATCCAGCAGCAGCCGGTCGCAAGAGACTTAAGGACGGTTACGGCAGCGATGGAGATGGTAACGGACTTAGAGCGCATAGGTGATCATGCGGCAGACATCTCCGAGATGACGATCCTGATGGGTCCTGACAGCAACATAAGCAGATATGGGAATGTCCTTAAGATGGCGGCAGAGACCATGATAATGCTCAATCAAAGCATCGAGGCCTATGTGCAGAAGGATGCTGTCATGGCAAAGGCCGTAATAGAGCACGACGATGTGGTAGACGAGCTCTTCATGAAGTCCAAGAAGGACGTAATAGACATAATTCTGAATAAACCCGAGGACGGCGAAGAAGCAACTGACGTCCTCATGATCGCAAAATATTTCGAGCGAATAGGAGACCATGCGACCAATATCGCAGAGTGGGTCATCTATTCCATAACGACAACACAAGCATAACATTATCCATTCCCATTCCCGGTTGCAGCAGGGTGAGACAATATTGTCTCACTCTGCTGTTTAATATCTGTTCTTAAGATGATAGTAATTGCAAACAAGGGAGGGATATATGGCGACATTACTTATAGCTTGCCGGGGTGAAGTCCCGCAGGAATTCTTAGAAGAGATGAATAAAGAAGACAGCCTTTTGGTAACGGGCCCTGAAGAAATCCTGGTACGGGGGAGAAGTTACAAGAAGGCCCTTTCGATAGCAGAAGCTGTGGAAGCTTGCGATAAGCTGCTCGTTACATGGGACGCAATTGAGATCACGCCTTTTATAAGTATCCTTATGGCAACTATCCGGGGCAAGCCTGTGCGTATGTTTTATGCGCCCTCAAAGAAGTGGGCTGACATTACAAAGATAGAAGAGTTTGAGGAGTATATAAGAGTATTCCCGAAGATCCCTGATGAAGAGCAGATAGCAAGGAGCATCTGCAGTGCGAATGCTTCCTTAGAGAGCAAGAGGGCGGCACTGATCTTTATAACTCAGACGAGCAGCTACTACAAGGAGATGTTTGACTTAACAAAGGGCCTGATAGCAAGCGGCACGGAATTCCACAGCGCATTAGGCTCGCTTCTTACGTACGAAGCAACGCCTGTTATAGACAAATGCCTGTCTGAGCTTAGATATGCCTTTAAGCATCTGAGCTTAAGAAACTTCTATGTGTATACGGACAAAGGGGTGAGTTTGGGGCTTTTCGATACATTTGAGAATGTTGTTAACTTTGTAGGAACCTGTGGCAGTTATAAAGTGGAAGAATGGGATATCTACCGCGAAGGCAGTGACCATTACAGGTACGACTACTTTATCCAAGACGGCAATATATGTTGGTTTGACAAATGGCTCGTAGGAGGGCCGTTGGGGAGCTATCGCCACTTTGATAAGTGCATTGACAATTATTATTCAAAGAAAGGAATGGAGGAACTATATGAGATATTTTGATTGTACATTAAGAATTAAGGAAGAAGACATCAAGTCCGAGACAGTAGATATGAGAGAGCTGTCCTACGACAGCAGTATCGATGCCCTGAATGTTTATATGTTCAGAACGCTGTGTAACGGTGTTACATTCTTGGTCTACAGGGATGAGAAGAGCTTTTTGAGGGCAATGCTCGCAACCGAGTCTAAACTTTCAGATGCGATGGGCGAGATACTTTCCGCATTAGACTATCTTCTTGGTAAGAAGGTAGATGTAAGTGTTCCCGAGGAGATCACTCTCTTTGATTTCGACGAGAATATGGATGAAGCAAGACGCAGAGGTATACTCCGCAACTGGAGCAGGATCGCAGATAATGCGAACAATCTGTTATACGATATTGCAGAGCCTCGCTCGGGCAGACGTTTTGTGATATTTACCGAGATGCTCTCCGGCAAACCCTGCAAGGACCACCTCTTCGATGACTCCTTCAAGGATGAAGAAGCAAGGATAAAGGCGTCCGGTAAGACCGGCGATGAGACCCCCATCATCGGAGCTCACTACGAGATCGCCGC
>JAIKWA010000117.1 GCA_024685135.1 Saccharofermentans sp. | reverse complement strand
AAAGACGGGACCGTCCTTGCAGCATCTCTTGTTATAGTAACCGTCTTCGTTATCTGCCTTGACCTTAACGATGCAGCAAAGACAGATACCGATACCGCAAGCCATCCTCTGCTCCATGGATACGAAGCACTTAAGGCCCTTGCTTGCAGCCCACTGCCCTACTGCCTTCATCATTACTATAGGTCCAACGCAGAAAACGGTAGCGCCGTCTGTCATAGATGCTTCAATAGAATCAAGGCCCCGGATACATGTGCCCTTGATGCCGACATCTCCTGCATCTGTGGTAAGAACATAAGAAGGATCGTTCAAAATGACCTGATCTTTGTTCCTGAAGCCCTGGACTACCTTATACTCAACATCAGTCCCCTTGAGATATTCACTAAGGAAATTGACCGGGAATACGCCTGTACCGCCGCTTACAAGGATCGCCTTATCAACACCTTCAAGATCGAAGCCGTTGCCTAAGGGCCCTAAGACTGAAACTTCATCTCCTGCCTTAAATCCCGAGATATTCTTTGTGCCCTCACCTACTACCTTAACTCCGATGTAGAAAAGGCCGTTATCCTTATCAACCGATGCAATACCGAACGGACGCTTAAGAAACTTACCGCATGATATGTTTACGAACTGACCGGGGATAGCACTGTTTGCTATCTCGGCGCATTCGATACCGAGATAAACGGTATCTGAGTTAAGCATCTTAACGGAGTTGATCTTGCAACAAAATTCCTCTTTACTCACAACCTGAGACCTCAAACATACTTACGATCGCTCAAAGCAGCGTTAAGTTTATTCTTCATGTCGATGGCTTCGTCTCTTGTAGCTGTTGCAAACTCTTCGGGCTTTAAGTCATCTCTCTTCTTCCATGCACACATAAGGCTTCTGGAAGCATTAACGATGGAGCCCTTGCCGTCCTTTGTGAAGGAAGCAACAGCTTCATCGGCACCTGCGCCCTGAGCACCGTAACCGGGAACGAGGATTATCGCATGAGGCATTCTTGCACGGAGCTCAACTGCCTGCTCGGGCCATGTAGCACCGCAAACTGCACCGACCGATGAGAAGCCCTCTTCGCCAATGAGATCTTTGCCCCACTCTTCTACCTTATCAGCAACTGCTTCGTAAACCTTGCGGCCGTCATCTAATACGAGATCCTGGAAGTCGCCTGCTGAAGGATTGGATGTACGAACGAGGCAGAAGAGACCCTTGCCCTTCTCCTTTGCCACATCGATAAAAGGCTTAACGCCGTCGATGCCGAGGTAAGCATTTACTGTAACGCTGTCAGCGCCGTACATCTCTTTGCTCTCATTCAAAAGGATAGATGTCTCGCCGATGATGCTCTCGGCATAAGCTGTAGCCGTTGAGCCGATATCGTTGCGCTTTGCATCAGCTATAACTGACATTCCCTTGCTCTGAGCATATCTGATAGTAAGAGCGAGAGTCTTGATCGCCTGTGAACCGTATAATTCGTAGTAAGCAAACTGAACCTTAACTGCGGGGATGATGTCATATACTGCATCGATGAGAGCCTTGTTAAAGAGCCAGAGGGCCTTGGCAGTAGCCTTCTCGGGTTCATCCGGGAACAGCGATTCCGCATGATCGATAATAAACTGCGGGATATAATCGAGCTTGGGATCGAGTCCTATTACAGTAGGGTTGCCGAGCCTTGCGATATTCCTAACCAATTCATCACTGAAGTTTCTCATATGTCTTCTTACCTCCCATTAATGTAAGTATTGTTTCTCCGTAAAGCTTCCAGCCGTGGTAAGGAGTATTCCTGGACTTGGAGAGCATCGTGTTCTTATCGAAGGTAAACTCATGCTCAAGATCGAAAAGAGCGATATCAGCATCGTCTCCGATATTCATCGTGCCTCTGCCGAGCTTTAAGATATCGGAGGGCGATTTGGACATGAGATCTACTAACTTCTCCAAAGACAACTCACCTGTCTTTACAAGATAAGTATACCCTAAAGCGAAGGCAGTTTCAGAACCTAATATGCCGTTTAAGGCAACAGAGAACTCACAATCCTTCTCATCCTGGTGATGAGGAGCGTTATCTGTTGCGATAGCATCGATGGTTCCGTCCTTAAGACCTTCGATAATTGCAAGCCTGTGCTCTTCTGTTCTAAGAGGCGGATGCATCTTGAAGTTAGTATCGTAGTTCTCGCAGCACTTATCTGTCATGGTGAAGTAGTGAGGGCATGTCTCGCAGGTAACCTTAACGCCTCTTGCCTTCGCATCTCTTACCATCCTTACACCGCCCTTTGTGCTGACGTGGCAGATGTGTACGGGGATATCAAGGTATTCGGAGAGGATGATGTCTCTTGCGATCATGATATCTTCTGCTGCCGTGGGGATACCTCTGATACCGATCGAGGTCGATACCTCACCTTCGTTCATTGCGCCCTCGGAAAGGCTCTTGTCTTCGCAGTGATTTAATACAGGAAGATCGAAGTCAGATGCATATTCCATAACCTTGCGCATGATGCCGGCATTCTTGATGGGATGTCCGTCATCGGATACCGCAACGATGCCTGCTTCCTTCATAAGACCCATCTCGGCGATAAGCTCTCCGTTGATGCCTACTGTTGCGGCACCGATGGGATATACCCTGCACTTATCAGCTTCCTTGGCCTTCTTTATAATGCCGCTTATAACTGCTGCATTGTCTGCCGTGGGATTTGTATTGGGCATCGGGCAGATAGATGTATAGCCGCCCTTTGCAGCGCTTGCAGAACCTGTTGCGATAGTCTCTTTGTACTCTCCGCCCGGTTCTCTTAAGTGGCAATGCATATCTACAAGTCCGGGGACAGCCGTAGCGCCCTTACCGTCGATTACTTCATCAGCGGATGCCTCATCGAAAGCTTCGCTGATCTTGCCGTCAGTGATAAAGATCTTGTCCGAATCAGAACCTAAGATCTTGATATTCTTTATTAATGTCTTCACAGATTATTCCTCCTTGCCATAAGCAGGTAGAGTACAGCCATTCTTACGGCTACACCGTTGGTTACCTGCTCATTGATAACTGACTGATCACAGTCATATACTGCTGTCGGGAGCTCGACTCCGTGATTGCAGGGACCCGGATGCATAAGGAATGCATCAGGCTTTGCAAGAGCGAGCATCTCGGGTGTGATCGCATAGAAATGTGAGTATTCAGCGATCGAAGGGAACAGAGATTTCTGCTGCCTCTCAAGCTGTACACGAAGACCCATTACCGCATCTGCATCCTTGACGCAATCTGCGACAGAGTCTGCGATCCTGACGCCCATCTTTTCGATGCCTACCGGCATCATTGTCTTGGGGCCGTAAACGCTGACCTTGGCGCCTAATTTGGAAAGGCCTATTGCATTTGAACGCACTACCCTGCTGTGATAGATATCGCCGCAGATCGCGATGTTCTTACCTTCGAACGTATCGAATCTCTCGTACATGGTAAGCATATCGAGAAGAGCCTGCGTGGGGTGTTCGTTCATACCGTCACCTGCATTTACGACAGAAGCGTTTAAGTGTGGAGCGATAAAGTGAGGAGCACCGGACTGATTGTGTCTCATGATGATGATATCAGTGCCCATCATATCGATCGTTCTCGCTGTATCCAAAAGAGATTCGCCCTTGTTTACGGAAGAACCGCTCGTTGAGATATTTGCAGAAGCCGATCCCATGTACTTGGATGCGAGCTCGAAGGAAAGCCTTGTTCTCGTTGAATTCTCATAGAATAGAGTAACTACTGATTTACCCTGAAGATGTGATGTCTTCTTGTTTGCTGAAGATAATACGAGCTTCATCGTCTTAGCCGTATCAAGTATCTCCATTATCTCTTCTGCGGTAAGCTGCTTCATACCCAGAAGATCTTTGCTCTTAAGACCCATTATTCTGCCTCCTTAAGAAGTACTACCCTGTCTTGTCCGTCAACTTCCTTAACCTCTACATCGATGTGCTCGGTTACAGCCGTAGGCACATTCTTGCCGACATAATCGGCACGGAAAGGCAACTGTCTGTGGCCTCTGTCGATGAGGATGGCAAGCTGAATATTAAGAGGTCTGCCCATATCGAAGATATTCTCGATCGCAGCTCTTGTAGTCCTGCCGGTATAAAGAACATCATCAATAAGGATTATCTTCTTATCATTTACATTAAAAGGCACATCCGTACCGTTAACTACAGGATGTGCACTTAAAGTAGAAAGATCATCTCTATAAAAAGTAATATCGAGGATACCCATGGGGACCTTTACGCCTTCGATCTCTTCCAAGGTCTTACGTATCCTGGAAGCAAGAGGCACTCCCCTTTTCTGAATACCGATCAAAGCGACATCATCAAGACCATTGTTATGCTCTACTATCTCGTGAGCGATCCTTATGAGGGCTCTGTTGATCGCTGCTTCATCCATTAATTCATGACTTTGGATCAAATTCATAAATAAACTCCTTCCTAAATAAGCTTGAAGTTCGGCCTAAGAGTAAGGAGTAACAATTAATAATATTAAGCACCTTACGGTCTCGCCGGACCGTTTAAAGATCTGATAAAATTCTATTATTATCGGAAGCTAAAATCAATTATAAATCAGTCATAATATGAATATTAATACTGTCATTTCTTAAATTGACAATAATTATTCACTTTAATATAATAGGTTTGCTCTTAAGGGGTTGTGGCGGAATGGCAGACGCAGCAGACTCAAAATCTGCCGACCATAAATCGTGTGGGTTCAAGTCCCACCAGCCCCACCAGATTTCCCGCAGATATGTTCTGCGGGATTTTTCATTTTAGGGCCGAAATAAACGCCGGATTTTTGTTTTGATTTTAAATGAAAATCATTACACGAACTTAGTAATACTTCTCTAACATTTAGTGCGTTTTTACCCAAAAACTCATACAAAAGCGACCAAAAATAATTAAAATTTGATTTCTTTTTGCTTTATAATCTAACTGTTAATTTTAAAGAAAGAGGACTTTAACTATGGCAAACATTGATTTATCAAAGTATGGCATCAGTGACGTAAAGGAGCTTATCTATAATCCTTCATATGAGAAGCTCTTCGAAGATGAGATGGATCCTTCCCTCGAAGGTTATGACAAGGGCCAGCTCACAGAACTCGGTGCTGTAAACGTAATGACCGGTATCTACACAGGCCGTTCTCCTAAAGACAAGTTCATCGTTATGGATGACAAGTCCAAGGATACAGTTTGGTGGACAACAGACGAGTATAAGAACGACAACCACCCTGCTTCTCAGGAAGCTTGGGCAGCATGCAAGGAGCTCGCTATTAAGCAGCTCTCCGGCAAGAAGCTTTATGTCGTTGACGGTTTCTGCGGCGCTAACAAGGAAACAAGACTTGCAGTTCGTTTCATCATGGAGGTTGCTTGGCAGGCTCATTTCGTAAGAAACATGTTCATCCAGCCTACAGCTGAGGAAGAGGCTGCTTTCGAGCCTAACTTCGTTGTTTACACAGCTTCCAAGGCTAAGGTTGAGAACTATGCTGAGCTCGGCCTCAATTCTGAGACAGCAGTTCTCTTCAACGTAACATCACGTGAGCAGGTTATCCTCAACACATGGTACGGCGGCGAGATGAAGAAGGGTATGTTCTCCATGCAGAACTACTTCCTCCCTCTCCAGGGCATCGCTTCTATGCACTGCTCTGCTAACACAGACATGGAAGGTAAGCACACAGCAATCTTCTTCGGTCTTTCCGGTACAGGTAAGACTACACTTTCCACAGATCCTAAGAGACTCCTCATCGGTGATGACGAGCACGGTTGGGACGATGAAGGTGTATTCAACCTTGAGGGCGGCTGCTATGCAAAGGTTATCAACCTCTCCAAGGAGAACGAGCCTGACATCTATGGCGCTATCAAGAGAAATGCTCTTCTTGAGAACGTTACAGTTGATGCTGAAGGCAAGATCGACTTCGCTGATAAGTCTGTTACAGAGAACACACGTGTTTCCTATCCTATCGACCACATCGAGAAGATCGCTAAGAACGTTAACAAGATTTCTTCCGGCCCTGCTGCTGAGAACGTAATCTTCCTTTCTGCTGACGCTTTCGGCGTTCTCCCTCCTGTATCCATCCTCACACCTGAGCAGACACAGTACTACTTCCTCTCAGGCTTCACAGCTAAGCTTGCCGGTACAGAGCGTGGAATCACAGAGCCTACACCTACATTCTCCGCTTGCTTCGGTCAGGCATTCCTTGAGCTCCACCCTACAAAGTATGCTGAAGAGCTCGTAAAGAAGATGGCGAAGTCCGGCGCTAAGGCTTACCTCGTAAACACAGGTTGGAACGGCACTGGCAAGAGAATTTCCATCCCTGATACACGTGGAATCATCGATGCAATCCTCGACGGTTCTATCAAGAACGCTCCTACAAAGAAGATCCCTTACTTCGATTTCGAAGTACCTACAGAGCTTCCCGGAGTTTCTACAGAAATCCTCGATCCTCGCGACACATATGCTGATGCAGCAGAGTGGGATGCAAAGGCTCAGGATCTCGCTGGCAGATTCATCAAGAACTTCAAGAAGTATGAGACAAACGA
>JAIKWA010000087.1 GCA_024685135.1 Saccharofermentans sp. | reverse complement strand
TCTGACTTGTACTACACATACATCGTAGATAACGGGCTTTGGGACCTGCGCGTCAGGCAGCGTACGGACGAAGGGTACTTTACCCTTGCAGGCGAGTTCTCCGAAGGGCTCATGCAGGGTAAGTTCTCAGAGCAGATGTGCGAGCAGTTTCTCAGGATAATCGAATACTACGGCCAGGACCCATACATCATCAGGTCTTCGAGCATATTAGAGGACGGCTTCGGCAACGCCTTCGCGGGCAAATACGAGTCCGTCTTCTGCGTTAACCGCGGCACCCTGGAAGAGCGCCTTGCTGAATTCGAGAATGCGATCAAGACCGTCTATGCGAGCACCATGAGCATGTCCGCATTAGACTACCGCAAGAGGCGCGGCCTCGATAAAAGAGACGAGCAGATGGCGCTCCTCATACAGCGCGTCTCGGGCTCGTACTACGGCTCTTACTACATGCCCTGTGCGGCGGGCGTAGGATACTCTTACAGCCCTTACAGGGTCATGAAGGATGCAGATCCCGAGGCCGGCATGCTAAGGCTTGTAATGGGCCTTGGAACGTCTGCTGTGGACAGGACCGAAGGCTCGTATCCGCGCATCGTAAATCTCGACATGCCACAGAAGTCTTCTTACTCGTCTTCAGCTGACAAGCACAGATTCTCCCAGGGCAAGGCAGAGGTCATCAACATGACTACTCACAAGATGGAGCGTCTCTCGTTAGACAGCCTCGAGCCCGCCTTGCCAAGATATCTCGAAAACATCCTTCTCGAGCACGACTACGACGCCGAGTCGAGACTGCGCGAGATGGGGCGCGCCCGCCAGATAAAGTTCATATCGTGCAAGGGACTTGTTACCAATGACAAGCTCATGGAGCAGATGCGAAGGATGCTTAGAGCCATCGAGGATGAATACGACTATCCGGTAGATACCGAGTTTACGATAAATATCTCTGACAACGGCGACTACTCCATAGACCTTCTGCAGTGCCGCCCGCTTCAGGTGCAGACGACCGGCGAGGGCACCGTTATCCCCAAGGATATATCGGGCGAGGATATACTCCTCGAGAGCAAGGGTTCTTCGATGGGCATGAGCAAGACTGATGTATTAGACCTTGTAGTCTATGTCGATCCCGTCAAATACTACAACATGCCATATAAGGATAAGACCTGTGTTGCAAGGCTGATAGGCAAGATAAACTGGCATTATAGAGACTTAGGCAGGCACATGATGCTGATAGTCCCGGGAAGAGTCGGAACCTCTTCTCCCGAGCTCGGCGTGCCTACTGCTTTTGCAGATATAAGCGCGTTCGAGATAATCTGCGAGACGGAAGAGACGAGCGCGGGATACAACCCCGAGCTGTCTTACGGAAGCCATATATTCCAGGATCTCGTAGAAGCTCAGATCCTTTATACCGCAGTATTCAGCGGGCCTAAGACGCTTTGTTTTGCCCCGCAAAAGCTTGAGGTATATGACGACCTGATATCAAGTTTTGCAAGCGAGACAGACCTTAAGGATATAGTCCATGTATTTGATCTTAAGGGCAGGGAATGCAAGGTCTATAACGACGTAGCAAACGAGCATCTTCTTATAACGTTGGACAAGCACTAAGGCTTATTGACAAAAATGCCTTACGGGATATAAAATGACACCGTGTCAGTTTTATGTGATACGGAGGTCACTATGCCAAAAGTTTCTGAAGAATACTACGAGAATAAGCGCAAAGAGATAATAGATGCTGCTTTCCGCGTATGTGCAAGAAAGCCAATATCGTCTGTCGAGATGAAGGACATTATCGCGGAGACCGGCTTTTCGCACGGCGTGATCTACAGGTATTACAAGGACCTGGATGAAGTGCTTAAGGATCTGGTAATAACCATAAACGAGAACAATAAGATAGACGACAGACTTGATGCGATACTTTCGAAGGCAAAGCCCGGGAAGTGGGAGGATACGATCTATAAGATCTGCGATATGTTAGCCGGCTATATGACCGGCGTAGGAACCGATCTTCTTAAGATCTGTGTTTATAGCGACATGATGGCGATGACCGATCCTCAGAGGTCCATGAACATCGCATCAAGACTCGGGAAGGGCGAACAAAGTCCCTTACTATATGCGGTATCGGCAATGCAGAAATATCTGACGGGGGTCATTGAAGAAAATAACTTAAAGCCTGTATCTTCGGTAGATGAGATAGTGCAGTTCTTTGTCGTGAATTACCACGGCATCCTGTCGGGATATGTGATAGCAGAGTGCTTCAAGGCAGAGCACGTAGAAGGCAAGTATAAGCCCCGCGACATGTTCAGGAATCTTGCCAAGGCAATAGTCCTCATGATGGGAGGTAAGGCCAAGTGATATTCCATACCTTCGGAAACAAAGAGGGCAAAACGGTCTTGCTCATACACGGAGTCTTAACGCCGTGGCAGATATGGAGCGATTACATAGATAGTTTTAAAGGCGAGTTTTTTGTCGTAGTCCCCGAGCTTGATGCGCATACTCAAGGCGGGCCAAGCTCTTTCGTATCGGCTGAAGATGAAGCCTCCCGGATCAGTTCGTATATCAGGGAAGAATTAGGAGGCAAGGTCTGTCTTCTTGCAGGTCTTTCCATGGGCGGATATATCGCAGCAACGATAGCCAAAGACAAAGATATCAGTATAGATAATCTTGTTCTCGACGGAGCGCCGCTGCTTAAGGTTAACGGCTTGCTTAAGCGGGTCTTCAAGAAGAATTACATCAGCATAATAAGAAGATCGAAGGAGCGCGATCCGAAGGTAATAGAAAGCGCGAAGAAGGATTTCCTTCCCGAGCGGTACATAGACGATTATCTGAAGATCGCAGATAACATCGATGAAGGCTCC
>JAIKWA010000081.1 GCA_024685135.1 Saccharofermentans sp. | reverse complement strand
TGACGTAAGAGACAAGGATGCCGTTGTTGCCGCTATGCTCATCTGCAACATGGCTGCTGCTTCCTTCGAGCAGGGCGAGACACTTGTTGACAGACTCGACCATGTATACGAGAAGTACGGCTTCGGTGTTGAAGAGACAGTAAGCAAGACATTAGAGGGCAAGGAAGGTATCGAGAAGATCCAGAATGCCATGGCAGAGTTAAGAGGCGAGCTCGAAGCTTGCACAAATGCTGCTGATGCTTCTAAGCTCCTGGGCGATATCCCCGTTGTCGCAGTAAGAGACTACAAGACGAGCACAAGATACGACTTTACTTCTGAAGGCGTTACTAAGTCTGAGATAACGCTCCCCACATCCAATGTTATCCTCTACGAGTTAGGCGGAGACAAGGGCATCGACTGGGCTTGCGCAAGACCTTCAGGCACAGAGCCCAAGCTCAAGATCTACTTCGGTACCTATGCATCAGATAAAGATGAAGCAGCCTCAAGACTTGCTAAGATCAAGGGTGAAGTTACAGGTTATATCGAAGGAAAGCTCAGCTGATAAGAGGCAGGATATAATCGTAGACAGCCTTGGCAAAACCGAATTCTTCACAGCGCGCCGTTACATACGACGCGCTTTCTTTTACCTTGGGATCGGAATTGCCCATAGCTATGCCGTGGCCGGCCATGCTTATCATGGAAAGGTCGTTCTCGGAATCGCCGATGGCAAAGCTGTTCTCCCTCGGGATACCCAAGATATCGCAGAGCTCTAAGAGGGCTTTGCCCTTGGATACTCCCTCTGTCATTACATCGTAGAAGGAAGGGCCTGAAGATACAATGCTAAGCTCCTTATCCTCCTTAAGCTCTCTTGCGAGGTCCTCGGGCGGATCTATCAGGAGGAACTTGTTGAAGGCGGGGATATCCGAATTCTTGAGATAGTCCTCTCCGATATCGAACAAAGGAGCCTTCCTGGCAGGCTCGACATCCTTATTGTAGTCCTCGCAAAAGCCTCTCCTCGAAGAGCAGGGCGCAAAATATATGCCCGTCGTCGAATAGAGTGCGGCATCCACCTTATCTTCAAGGACCCTTGCAAGGATCTTGCGAAGCTTAGGCTCGGGGAAATCTGCAGAAAATATATCTTTCCTTATCCCGGCATCGAAAAGAGCGCCTCCGTTGCCCGTTATCAGGGGGACATCTATCCCGAGCCTCTCGGCAAATTTGCCTACGAGGAAGGAGGATCTTCCGGTTGCGATGGTAAATGCTACTTTGTGTTCTTGAAGAGCCTTTATGGCTTCGGCATTCTCGCGGCTCACGTCTTCGCCCGGAAGCAGGAGAGTGAAGTCCATATCGGAGGCCAGGATGTACTTATATTCCATTTTGGTAAAACTTATACTCTTTCATGTAGTTCAGTAGAATTTTACTATACTAAGCGGATAAAATCTTTTGTTTTTTTGCTAATTTTATAGGTTTAATTAATTGAAGTTTTGCTCGCAGATGTTTATCATAGACGAGTAGCAAATAATAGGGGTTAATTATGAAGAAAACTGCTGGAAATTCCGGAGAATATAACAGAAGGCAGGTACCGGCCGTAAGGAGTGGCTCTCAGGTAAGAAGAGCTGCGCCTCAGGCTCCCGTTTCACCTGCTCAGTTCGACTATAGCAAACTCGGCGTGTCCGAGACTGCGCCCAAGAGAAAGAAGAGCACATCTTCAGCAAAGAAGGCTGCTCCCCGCAAGAAGACCAAGGTCAACAAGGGCAAGATCCTTGCGATCGCAGGTTCTATCGTTGCTGTTCTCGTAATCATCTGCGGCATCTTATTCATCACAGGCAAATATGTTGACGTGATCAATCTCTTCAAGGACAAGATCACTGTAACCATGGCAGACGGCACTCAGGTAGACATGACCTGCGACGATGCTTTTGCTGAGCTGTCAACCGATGTCTTCTACGACGGTATCGTTATAGACGGTGTTGCAGTAGGCGGCATGACCAAGGAGCAGGCTCTTGCAGCAGTATCCCAGTCACAGCCTGAAGCCCCCGTTACACTCGACTATACTCTCCAGCTCGAGACAAGGACATTCCCTCTCGATCTGAGCTCTCTTGCTCTTACATGGAATGGCGCTGAGGTAGTAGAGCAGGCATATAACTATGCAAGACCTCTTACCAAGGACGACTATACCGTCTTAAACGACGACTACAACAAGTTCCAGCAGCTCAAGAACCAGCCCCAGAACTTCACTACAGCTTATACAGTCAACACAGACGGACTTCAGACTATCGTATCTTCTATCGTAGATCCTCTCGAGACCACGGTATCCGATGCACAGATCAAGTCCTTCAATACAGATACACACGCCTTCGATGTCGAGCCCGAGCAGATCGGCTACCATGTCGATTCCGCGGCAACGACTGAGGCAGTAAAGACTCTTATCGATTCTGCTAACTACAGCGGTATCGTAGATATCGTTTGCGATATCGAGCAGCCTAACATCACTGCAGCTGACATCAATGCAAACTTCGGCCTTATCGCTTCCTACAAGACGGTTACGAGCGCTAATGCAAACCGTAACAACAACGTAAGACAGGCTTGCGACAACATGAACGGCACAATGCTCAATCCCGGCGAGGAATTCTCCTTCAACGGCGTTGTAGGTCCGAGAACCACCGAGAACGGCTTCAAGGAAGCAACGGTAATCTTGGGCGGCCAGTACGAGAAGGGCATGGGCGGCGGAATCTGCCAGGTTTCCTCAACCCTTTATAACGCAGTCCTCATGGCTAACCTCCAGGTTACGGACAGATCCTCGCACGCTTGGCCTTCATCTTATGTCGACGAGGGCAGGGATGCTACTGTTGACTGGGGTTCCATCGACTTCAAGTTCAAGAACAACACAGACTATCAGATCTTCATCGTAGCTTACTGGGATTCATCTGATTCCACATGCCATGCAGAGATCTACGGCAGACGTCTTCCTGACGGCCAGTACATCAAGCTCGAGCGCGAGATCACATCAAGGACTCCTGCAAGCGGCGTAGAGTATGTGCAAAATACAGAGCTTCCCGCAGGACAGACAAATACAGTAAGAGCAGCTCACGACGGCGTATCCGTAGTCGTATACAAGGTTTGGTACGACGCAAACGGCAACGAGATAAGACGTGAAGAAGCCAATACGACCAACTACAGAATGTATCCTAAGAGAATAGAAGTAGGCACCCTCCTTCCGGACGGCTCACAGGCACCCTTCGATGCATCCACAGGCACCGTAACAACACCTGTACCTACAGAGACTGTACCTCCTGAGACTTCGGCAACGGAAACAACGACGCAGCAGACTGAAGCGCCGACGGAAACAACAACAACGTCGTCGGAAACAACGACTACCGAGTCCGCTGCCGATCCTAACGCAGGCGCTTAAAGCGACATATAACGGAAACTCAATAAGCTCGGGGCTTCCCGAGCTTTTTTAATGAAAAACAAACTGAAAATTGTATGTTTTTAAACCACACATTTATATTAATTGGTTTATAATATTTCTGTTTTGTATGTGGCCATATCGGTCATAAAATTTCAAACAAAGGAGATCCAGTCTTATGGCAGAATTGACAAAGAAGACCATGGACGGTAACGAGGCTGCGGCTTATACTTCGTATGCATTTACTGAGAACGCTGCAATCTACCCCATCACACCGTCATCCCCTATGGCTGACCACACAGACCAGTGGGCACAGCAGGGAAGAAAGAACATTTTCGGACAGACAGTTAACATCGTTGAGATGGAATCAGAGGGCGGCGCATCAGGCGCAGTTCACGGTTCACTCGCAACAGGTGCTCTAACAACAACTTATACAGCATCTCAGGGTCTCCTTCTGATGATTCCTAACATGTATAAGATCGCAGGTGAGCTTCTCCCTTGCGTATTCCACGTTTCTGCAAGAGCTCTTGCTGCTCATGCACTTAACATCTTCGGCGACCACGCAGACATTTATGCTTGCCGCCAGACAGGTTTCGCTATGCTCTGCGCTAACTCCGTTCAGGAAGTTGCTGACCTCGCAGCAGTAGCACACCTCACATCTATCAAGACGAGAGTTCCTTTCCTTCACTTCTTCGACGGTTTCCGTACATCACACGAGATCCAGAAGATCGAAGTAATCGACTACGAGACACTCGGATCACTCGTTGATTACGATGCAGTCAAGGAATTCCGTAAGAGATCACTCTCTCCTAATCACCCGACACTCCGTGGTACAGCTCAGAACCCTGATATCTACTTCCAGGGCAGAGAAGCTTCCAACCCGTTCTATCTTGCAGTAC
>JAIKWA010000068.1 GCA_024685135.1 Saccharofermentans sp. | reverse complement strand
GGCACATAGACCGACATTCCGAGCCTGCCTCCGATGAAGCTCTGAAGATATACTTCGCCCTTGGCACTAAGTGTCCTTGCGATAAGAGCTATAAGTTCATCCACATGCTTTGCCGCATAGCCTAAGGTATACACATCCTTGATACCGCCTATCGTACTGCTGTGGCTCGTCGTAGATGTAACTGTCTTCGTTATCGCAGGAAGCACCTTTACTATCAATGCAGCGATCACCGGAAGTGCGAAAAGGCCAATAAGCCCAGCCTTCTTAAGCTTTGCATGTGCCTTGTTTGCAAAGGTGAATTCGGCAAGGACGATAAGCCCCAGGATCGGGATATAGACGCCACCCTTGCAAAGACTCAGAACAAGTGCAGAACCTACGGTTACCATCCAGTCAAGCGCGTTTCTCCTGTCAGGTCTTGTGACTATAAAGGTCGAATATGCCGTGAATATAAATGCCGTTGCGATAATGAAACCGTCGTAAGAAGTTGATGCTATCTCCTGCAACGACATGGGGATCAGAGCCGCACATGCCATGGCAGCTTTTGCGGCCGGCATCTTCCTTACTGCAATAAAGATAGCAAGGGTTACCGCAAGAAGCGTCATCCACCTTGCAAAGTACATCGCACTCACGCCGTTTAGCTCAAGCGCTCTTGCGATAGTTATTCCGATCGCGCCCGGCAGGTAGCAGACAGAAGGAGCATTTGTCACCTGGCTCGTATTGCCGAACGAAGGGACATATTCCGTCTCCTCGGTCTTCTGCATCAATCCGAAGTAGATCTGGTTATATTTTGCGGGGCGCACTTCTGCAGTCGCCGCTTCCGTGTTATCGATCTCGGTTATCCTCTTCATTATCTTGCCGGGATAAAGGGGATCTTCCACACCTAATATCGTATCGGACATCTTATAGCAATTGTCCATGTGGTATCTCTCGTCGGGCACGCAGATATGCGGTATAAGGATGCTCATTATAAGTCCAAGGCAGAGCGCCGCGATAAGATAGTTCTTGGCAATGCCTATAGGTCTTAATGCATTTATGAGATAGAGGACATTTACCAGCATGCAGGATAAGATCAGCAGCATGAAGAGCATATTTGTTACCTGGCTCCTATTGGTAAAGCCGTAAGAACGCAGGATATGATCCCTTCCGTCTTCGAAGGAGAGCTCGAGCTTTGCAGTGCTCCTGCCGTCCAAACTCCTCGATAAAGGCTTGATGTTATATTCCATTACAAGATAGTCACTAAGATCTGTCTCTTCTACGCGGTAGTAGTTCTCCTGCATGGAGAATCTCTCAGATGCAGTCTCAAGTTTATCTGCTTCGATACTGCCTTCTTCTAAGAGCCTTCCGGAATATATGTCTGTTACCTTGTAGTTTATATTCGTGCCCGCTTCCACATCAGGAGATACCAGCATTACGACGGAATAGTCCATTATCATGGGGTCTGTCGCATCCTTGGGTTCTATGTCACAGAGAGCTGCAGCAAATTCATTGTCCTTCTCTTTGGTAAGCCTTACCGTGGTGTCCGTATAGACCAGACAGGCAATGATCGCAAACGCAATATCGATAACCACAAGTCCTGCAATTACCTTCTTTATCGAGGGTTTTGCTATCTTGGGAGCAAGATCGGGCTCGCCGTTGGCAAATGGGAGTTTCTTAACGAAGTAAAGATATGCGCCGAAGGCTAATATGAGCAAAGCCAGGATATAGTAGAGCACTACCTTCCCGGGAGCCTTTACTATGTCTCTGTGTACACTTGCCATGTAAAGCTCACCGTCAGTAAGTGATACCGTTACGGGGTGCTCTCTTGCAATATCCACGCACCTTACTTCGATATGCCATGTCGTCTCTTCGTCAGCGTGGTATTCAAAAGGGATAAAGACTCTTGCATCGTCGTATTGATGCTCACAAAGCTTGTAATCGTAGCAGAGCATCTCGGTCCCGGTCTTCTTGTCCCTTACGATAAAGCGCAACGCCTCATCTCCTGTGTAAGCGCCGTTGCTGTTAAAGCTTCCTAAGGACAATCCGCATATATCACCTAAGAAGGTGACATCGCACTCGGCCTTCTTGAACTTATAGAGCTCCACTGTCTCAGTAGGGCCCATCGAATTAAATGTATAAGCATATTTGGGATAACTTGAATGCTTAAGACCAATGACAAAAAAGGCCGTGGTTATCAGGGCCACAAGGATAAAGAATATCAGGACTGTCTTATGCTTCTTGTTCATAATTAATAAAATATTATTTTATACGCATCACCGTAACAAGTAAAGAAACGTAAGCAGCAGTCCCATGCGCTGCATGAGCATCGCTGTCCTTACCGTAAACCTTATCTTGAAGGTCTCACCCCTTGGATGCCCCGCCTTCATGTTGCAGCATCTTAAGTAGTCTTCGACATTGCCTTCGAGCCAGCTTATTATGCGTGAATGAGTATCCTTTATATCTTCTTTGGATGAACCCTTGCAGGTGAAGAGCAGGTACCAGACGCAGTGCTTAAGGAGCATGTAATCTATATCGATGTCGCGCTTATCAGAATTCATGTCTGCTACGGACCTGTCTAATAAACGGATCACATCATCTGTCCTTCCACCCTCGAGCCTGCTCATATTAGAGTGCGATTCGGACTTGTCGTCTATCGTCCAGATATAGCCCGACTGCTTTATAACCTGAGGGTTTACGGCATTTGTTATCGCTACTATATTGAAGTAAAAGTCCTCGGACACCCTGGTATCCATGAACCTTATCCCTCTTCCTTCTATAAGGCTCCTCGAATATATCCTGCCCCAGGGACTCGTGTTGCGATACAGGCTGAAGCGCTCGCCTTCTGCAAGATTTCTTGCGCTCATCTTGCCCTTTTGCCTCTGAAGTGTGCCACCTATAACAAGATCTGAATCCTTATCTTGCGCGGCCTTAAGAAGACCTGATACATAACCTTCGGGGATACTGTCATCCTGATCTACGAAAAGGATATAATCGCCTGTCGCGTTATCCAGCCCCATGTTTCTTGCAGAGCTTATACCGCCGTTTTCCTTGCGGATGACCTTGGCATTCATGCCCTCGGTAAGTTTTAACAAAAGCTCGTAAGACCCGTCCTCAGAGCCGTCGTCTACCGCTATGAATTCAATATCCGGGTGATCTTGCGCAGCAATACCATGCACGGAATCTTCAAGAAACCGCACCCCGTTATAGACAGGCATGATTATCGTAACGAGACTTGCTTGCATATGCAGATTATAGCATTAATGGACTATCCGGGGATTACCGGCATATTACGATTAAAGTATCAGATAACCGCTATGTCTCCGGCGCTCTCCCACTTACGTGAGCTGCCCTTGGGGACATAAGCCGCACTTACTACTTCGGGGACTTCTTCCTGCTCTAAGAAGTCTGTTACCTTAACGGTATGTCTTACGAGGATCTTACCGCCGGCCTTCTTGATGTAGATCGAGATATAAAGCGTATCCATATCGAAATCGCCTATCGGTATAGACTTGCCGTAAGAGTTCTCCGTCAGATCCATAGCGTAGTGCGCAGGGCTTCCTATAGTTGAAGCATCCCATACATAAAGGTCTGCCGTACCTGTGTTATTGAAGTTGATATCGTTAATAAGGTGATCGATATTTACGTTCAAACGGCTTCCGAAGAATGTCGTATCGAGGTGGACTTCGCCGCCGGATACGCCTGTATAGCTCTTCTTAAATGTATCGAAGTTTGCAGCGCTGATCACTCTGTGGGTATCGAGATCGTATACTGCAAAGCTCAGACCTCTCTGGGAATCTGCATAGTCTCTGTGGTCGATCCTGATGGCGCATCCTGAACCTGTGTTGAAGTTCGAGCTTGCAATGAGATAAGGCGTGCCGTCCGGCAGCTCTCTTCTGATACCGATAAGATCTTCTGAGCAATCCTCTTCGATCACCTCGCCGTCAGATACGACGCCGTACCAGGAGAGTCTTATATGCTCGTCCAATGCTGCTTCAAGGCCTGCATTTCTCAATATCTCCAGGGTTGAAGGCTGCAGGTGCAAAGAAGCTTCGTCGCTTGCCGCACCGAGTAAGACAACGTTATCCATCCCGAGATAGTAGTTAAGGTACTGGTCTATATTGAGGCTCAGGTAATATTCGATATTTGCAAAGTGCTCCGTATCCTTGAACACGATGTGCTTTACGCCCTCGTTATCCGTTACCGTTACCGTGAGCGTGATTATATCAGTGTCCTTTAAGCCCGATACGTCGAAGCTTGCATTGTATGTAAGGTCAGGCATCCTGATCATGTTATATGTGCCGAGCACTTCGATCCCGGCATTCTTTGTTATCTTGAGCTCTACTGCCTTTATCGGCTCGTCTGCTGTCTCAAGACCTCCGATGCTTATGTTGACGCTGTCGAAAGTTCCCTGAACGGGATCTGCCTGAGGGGTATATTCGACATCCAACACCGAATTTGTGTCATATACTTCGCGATCGAAGGGTTCGAATCTCGAGATGTTCTCCTTGAGGAAGACTGAGTTTCTTGCAAGCTCCGTGTTGCAATACTGAACACCGTACTGCTCTAAGAGTGTCTCCTCGTCTGAATAGAGGTTAACGCCGAGGCCTAATCTGTTGCCCTCGATCTCACACCCCATTGCAGCAAGTGTCGTAGGGAACATATCGAAGGTGGAGAACGTACGTGACTTCATCGAGTTGCCTGCAAGTCCGCCCGTTGCTGCAGAGTTGATCACCGTGCAGTATGTTCTTCTCAAATAGTTGTTATCAACATGTGCGCAGAAGTTTGAATCCATCGTAGTGTGGTCGCCGCAGATAACGATAGTCGTATTCTCATAGAAAGGCTGCTCCTGTATCCAGGATACGAACTCAGCCAGCTTCCTGTCTGAGCAAGCGATAACATTGGCATACTGATTGTCGCCGAACTCGTCTGTGCAGTCAGGGCATACCCAGCCGTCTTCGAAGTGCGTATCTACCGTAAGCATCGTGAAGTTGAAGGGCTTATCTGAAGATGCGAGATTCAAGATCTCCTGTCTTGCAAAATCGAAGAGCTTATCGTCTTCGAAGCCCCACCAGACCTTGTAGCCCCTGGGGATATAGCCGTTCTGTTCAGCGTAATTGTAGTCGAATATCTTGTAGTTGCCGTGACCCTGGAAGTACTGCTGTCTTCCACCGAAGACGGCATCGGAACCTACCATGAGCTCCTGGTTGTAACCCTGGGACATAAGGATATCACCTATGGATGTCGCACCGGGATAGAAGGAAGACTGCGTTCCTGCAGCGTTACCGATCTCTTCCATAGCGGGAAGTCCTGCAGTCTGAGCGACCATACCGCCTGAAGTAAATGTCGCGCCGTGCAAAGGTACTGCGCCATTAAGAACGCCTGTGCTGCCGTTGAAGCAATCGTTGTTGGGGTCTAAAGCCATATTGGTGAGGTTCGGGATATAGTTCTCGTCAAATCCGCCGCCGTGCGCTTCATCCGTGTATGTCATCTCCATGGACTCACAGAAGATGTAGATGAGATTTCTCTTCTGCGAAGGGAAGATAACAGATATGTTCTTAGGGTCAACGTAGTTGTCCTCGATGAAGGTGGAATCCTCACCCTTAGCCATAAAGTATCCGATGACATCGTACTGGTCACCAAAGAAAAGGCCCATTACCGTTACACCTGCAAAGAGAGTAACGAGAATGGACTTATTGATCATCTTAACGTGCTTTTTGAGCTTGAAGCAATCGAGATCCACCAATATCTTGAAGGTAGTAACGGCTGCTGCTCCGATAACTGCCGGGAGCAAAGCCCTTAGAAGGAAGCTGTAGATAACATCGGGGTTGGTACCCTTGATGGGTGCAAACAGATGGTAAACGATCTCATCGAAGGTTATATATCTCCAGATCTGCATCGTCCATAGCATCGCAGTGATAAGGATCGCTGCAACAAACACACCGAGAAAGATGAGGATATATTTAAGTATTGTCAGTAATTTCTTCTTCATGCGGATTTTAATATACACGCAAAATAAAAGAATGAGCACTATCAAATTGTGGATTTTGCATACACCCGCCCCCCTCTTATCATTCAAATTACACAATAAAAAGCAGGTTTTATACCGACTTGTATGCGCCCGTGCAAAAGAAAAGCCTTGAAGCATGTTGCTTCAAGGCTTTATGGTGGAGCGGGATACGAGACTTGAACTCGCGACTTTCACCTTGGCAAGGTGACACTCTACCACTGAGTTAATCCCGCGTGCTTGAATATTATATGAGCGAGTTGCTTATTTGTCAACAACAATTTTACCGCCCCGCAAATTACCAAAGAATACACCCGCAATACTTTGTGTATCGCGGGCGTTCCAACTCAAATTACTTAATCTAACGAGGCCTATCACTCCATAGGAGAGAAGTTATCCTTTGTTACTCCGCAAACGGGGCAAACCCAATCTTCAGGAATGTCTTCGAATGCAGTTCCAGGTGCAATCCCGCTATCAGGATCGCCGACTTCCGGGTCATAAATATAACCGCAAAGATTACATACGTACTTCATTATGTGATCTCCTCTCTCGGATTTGATAACTTTATTGTACTAAATGTTCGGATCGATCGTGATTAACAGTTTGTAAACTTCTTTTGTTACTTTGTGGCGAAGTTATCACAAGAGCCGCAATCGCTATAACACCAATAATGCTGCAAGCGATTCCCGCCTTAAGTCCCGGTGTCTCGTAAGTAAAGGTTATAACCTCCCCCGGGAGCGCCTCTACGGCCATAAAGCCGTTCACTTTATAGATCTTTTTAGCACCTCCGATATCGCCTGCTGCGCTCCATCCTTCAGAATAAGGACAGGATACGAACAGGAACGGATCGTCTGTTTCCTGAACGGTTACGGTAAATCCTTTTGACGTTATATCTGATATAGGCGCTATGCGCTCGTTACTGCTCGCAACAGCAGCATCAAGATAGCCGTTTCTGATTACCTCGAGCTCTCCGCTGAGAAGCAGGATCTCCTCGTATTCTTCTACGGTTATAAGGTCCTTCGCATACTCCGACGGAAGCGCGAGATAGTTCATTGCGACCATGGCTCTCATGTTTATGGGGACCATCTGAAGCTGTGAAGGCAGGATGCACCTGTCAAAGGTATAGGCAACCGGACATACCGGTCCTTCGTCTACTATGTACCATTTCCTTCCTGCAGCATCGTATTTGTAGATCATGACGGCGCCGCTCTTCATGGAATCTGCTATAAGATATTTGCCGCTCAGATACTGCTTTAAGCCGGGGGTATCAAAGATATTGATCACCTGTGGCCCCCTCGTAAGGCCGAAGGTGCTGTGTGTCTCGTAGATAGAGCCCGTAATGGTCGAGCAGAAGTTTTCGAGACCGTGTGCTCCGCCTGCCATACAGAAATAGTTTCTGGTGTTATTGGCGCGGTAGTTATCGTCGAAGTCGTAGTCTGCAAGCGCCAGCGAGGCTTCGTACCAATCCTTGCGAAGAGTCGGATCGTACCCTTCCCTGTAATCGCTTACGACAGCCATAAGAGGCAATGCGC
The DNA here is from genome assembly GCA_024685135.1 of Saccharofermentans sp. GTDB lineage: Bacteria > Bacillota > Clostridia > Saccharofermentanales > Saccharofermentanaceae > Saccharofermentans. The sequence continues at coordinate 3,665 of JAIKWA010000068.1, read as the reverse complement.
CCATTACCGAAGTAAGGGCTAAGATCGCAATAGAGCTTATCTTGAAGCTTCCCTTGAAGGTGAAGAATAAGAGCACCGTAAGAGCTATAAGGGACATTATAAGCCTCGTGTAGAATTGCTTAGGTCTTATTATCCCGCTTGCATCAGTTTCTCCTGCAAGCTTGCCCATATGCTTTGCCGCTCTTAAGAGCACAAGGAATACGGGGATCAGGGCGATATTTACCATCACGCAGATCCTCGTGGTCTTGGTCTTAAGGAGATCTTCGTCTATAACCTTTGCGCTTGCAAGAGCAAGGAGCAGGATAAACATATAGATCCATCTGAATGTTACTTCCTTAAACAGGAGGAATGCGGAGCAAAGCACGGGCACCATGCAAATGACCAAAAGCAAAGCCATAAACTTTGTGAGCCTGTCTTTGTGGGTGAATACATAAGCAAGAGCAAGGCTTATCGAGACGCCCGGCAGATAGAATGCACAGGACGAATAGTCGTGCTCTGCAATGCAGGACTGTCCGCTCATGCTGTCTGCGGGGAATATGAAGGCCTTTAAGATTGCAAGATATCGCATTAGCCTGAATTTCCAGCTGGCAGCCGAGGTAAGATCTATACCTGATGAAGATCTCGGATTATTGAGCACCGCAATGATCGAAGGGACGAACAATACGCCTGCTGCAAGCACGCCTGCTGCGCCTTCCAATATAAGTCCGGTGATCTCAAAGACCATCTTCTTGTCCTTACGGGCAAATCTGAACAAGTAGTACAGGACGAGGAATATAACTTCGCCTATAAAGAAATAGTAATTGCAAAGGCAGTTTATACATACCGCGAGAGCAAAAAGGCCTCGCCTCCTGTTTGCGATCTTATCCTCTAACGCAATAAGAAGGAACGGGAATAATGCGACCACATCGTGGAAATGGTTAAACAGTATCACTGCCGCGGTATAGCCCGAGAAAGCATAGAGGATAGCGCCTATAAGAGCGCTCGTCTCTTTCTTGGTAAACCTTCTGATATAAAGGTAACTGCCGCAGGCTGCGACTGCATATTTAAGTGATAAAAGCGGTGCGATCACATAGGGAATGGTCTTTGCGGGAAGCAGCATATAAAGCCAGAAGAAAGGGCTTCCCAGAGTATAGAAGCTCATGGAGGTGATGATGTCGGAGCCGAGGTCTATGCTCCAGGACCAGCCGAGCTCGCCGTTTTTGATCGCCTCATTGGATAAGTAATTGAAGTAGATCTGCTGGTAATCGAAATCGTCTCTTAAGGCCATGAAGCCGCCGTTTTGTATAAGTGTCGGCAGGAACGATACGATAGCGATGACAAACCCCGCTAAAGCCGCAAACCAAAAATATTTATCCTGATACCATTTCCTCATGAAGAATATTATAATACTCGGGGAGTTATATTAGAAATGACTGATGAACAAAAATCTTCCGTGAAGACTAACACATATATCGTGCTTCTTATCATTCTCTGCATCGCACTGGCTGCAGGGACTGTTCTTATATTCATGAAGCTCTTCCCGGGTCTCATAGACATCATGAAGATCAACAACGAGGAAGCCATAGCTGATTACATCAGGGCCCAAGGCACCTGGAAGGGCTATCTTTGCATAGTCTTGATGAACATCATACAGGTCGTAAGCATATTCCTGTCAGGCAACATCATCTATGTATCTTCAGGTCTCATATATACCTGGTACGAATCCTTTATGCTCTGCTACCTGTCATTCCTTTTTACGAACTGTGCGGTATATCTTTTCGCAAAGACGGTCGGCAAAGCCTTTGAGAAGAGGCTTGAAGAGGGCGGCAGATTCGAGAAGATCATGAGCAAGGTAAAGTCTAATAACCCTGCCGTCATCATATTCCTTGCAAATCTTTTGCCGGGTATCCCGAACGGCCTTTGCCCTTATATGGCAGCCTTCTTAAAGCTCGACTTCAGGCGCTTTTTTATGTCGGTAGCGCTCTCATCCTGGCTTCAGATCATCCTCTACTGCATAATAGGGCACCTCATCATCAGAGGTAACATCCTGGTCTCCATTGCTGTAGCGGCTATCGAATGGATCCTCGCATTTCTTTGCTTCCTTAAGCGCGACAAGCTCGCAGTCATATTCAGATAAGCATAATAAAACCCGCAGCTTATGCCTTGCCGCGGGTTTCCCTTATTCCATCCTATCCCATATTCCACTTGTAGCAGGTTTTAAAAGAAGATTCGATTTCTTTTGCTAACGACTTAATGATATATTTATCCTAGCAAGGATTAAATGATCGAATCGGCGTAAACAAATATCCTATTTTGCGATTTTGGCGAAATAGAAATGAGGGCAGCATGGGCAGACAATCAGTAAAACAGGATAAGAACATCTACTTTAAGAGCAGAGAGGATGCAGGTCTTACAAGAGATGCCGCATCAAGGCCCGGCCTTAGTCCCGACAGGATCGAGAAGATAGAATCCGGCAAGACGAATGCCAGAGCAGAAGACATCCTCATAATGTCCGAAGCATACAAGAAACCCGAGCTTATCAACTACTATTGCACCAACGAATGTCCTATAGGCAAGAAGACCGTGATCCCGGTAAGCAAGCACGAGCTCTCGCAGATCGCACTTTCCATGCTCAAGTCCTTAGGCGACCTTGATACACGCAAGAACAATCTCATAGACATCTGCATAGATAACAGGATAGACGATGACGAGCTCCCTGAATTCATAGCCATAAAGGAGTCCCTTACCGAGATCGCCGCAACGGCAAGCGCTATGCAGCTTTGGGTAGACTCCATGATCGCTTCAGGTGAGATCTCACCCGAAGCAATAGAAGAAGCTAAGAAGAACCTCTGATCAAGGTCTTCTTATATCGTGCTTATCCTCTGAAGCCCAAGCCTCGATATCCCAGTATTCCAATACCGGTCTGACGGCATTGCCGTTTAATACTATCTCGTGTCCGTAGTTATCTCTTCCTACATAGAAGTAGACCCAGCCATGCTGGTAGGACCAGTCGCAGAGCCAGTCTCCCGGTCTCATCTCGCTGTAAGAGATATTCCTTCCCCTGTTAAACGAGAGCGTATGCATTCCGTGGTAGACATTCTTATGGAAGTATTCGCGCATTACATATACTACGAAGCCTGAACAGTCGCAGCCGCTTCTTGAAGTGCCTCCATATACATAAGGCCAGGAATAAGAGACTCTGTAATACCCTTCAGAATTCGCATTAGGATCTGCCGGGAACTGATCGAGGCACCACTGTGCAAAAGGATTGCCGTCAGTTATAAGCTGCGAAGACTGCATTACGACATAAGATTCTGTCGTCTGAGATGTTACGCCGTTCAATGTGTTGGAAGGCGTCTGTCCCTTAGGCAGCAGCACTATCTGCACTGCAGATATAGTATCGCCGATCTCGTTAGTTCCGCTGCGTGCTAACGTTGTCCACGCCATCCAGCCGTACTTGGCACTTCTTACTCTGTAGTAGAGCTGGTATCCGTAACTGCCGTAGTAGTTATCGTCGGTTGCCCTTATCCAGATATTCTCTAAGTTTCTTCCGCTCGTGACGATCTGTATCGGATTATCAGTGTTGTATGTCGTTTCGTCTGATATCGAAGGGCGGAAACCGAATGTATCACACATCAAAGTGCATGCCGATTTGGTATCGCTAAGTCCTACCGCAATACCGTTAA
>JAIKWA010000038.1 GCA_024685135.1 Saccharofermentans sp. | reverse complement strand
GGACTTGTTGAATTCAAAGAATCTCTCTATGTGAGCTATGACGGGTACTATTCCCCTTGAGCTCTGAAGAACTTTGATCTCCCTTAATACGCTCGGATTCCACTCAGCAAATGGCATTTCAAGGAGCAGATAATTGGATGTGCCGTAGCATAATCTTCCGACATCCGTATCAGTTGCGATTCCTTTGTAGTATGCAACCTCTGCTCCAAGACCTATCCTGCCGGTAAACTGCTCAAGGCCTGTTGCTCTCATTGCAGCGATCAGCTTGGTATATGCTTCCTGCCTTCTTGCGCAGAATGCAGCAATGCTCTCTCTTGCGTAATAGTGCGGTGTTGCAACCGTGCCAAGACAACCCTGACTTATTTGCGTCTTTAAAAGAGCGATTGACTCTTCAACGGTCTGGCAACCGTCGTCAACGCCCGGTAAGAAGTGGCTGTGAATGTCGTAGAAATGGTATCCCATTATCGCCTGTAGTAGTTCTTATAGTATGACTTATAGTAGGACTTGTAGTAGCCCTTACGCTCTTCCTTGGCATCGTTATAGATGAAGCCGAGAACCTTGGCATTTGCTCTCTTAAGAGAGTCAAGAGTCTCGCTGATCGCCCTATAGTCTGATATATCATGTCTTACAACGATGACATATCCGTCTGTAAGTCTGCTTAAGATAAGGCCATCGGTTACAGTTGTGATAGGAGTTGTATCGAGAATGATGTAATCGTAGTGACCACGCATTTTGTTGATAAGCTCCTTCATCTGATCTGAAGCAAGAAGCCATGTAGGATCCGGTGGGATCGAGCCGGCATTGAGGACATCGATTCCGAGTTTAGGAAGTCTTACAAATGCATCACCTGCAGAACACTGACCTGACAGAAGATTGGAAAGACCTAATGTATTAGCGATCCTTAGTCTCATTCCGATAGTGGGCATTCTGAGATCGCAGTCGATGAGAAGTGTCTTCTTACCAAGCTGTGAGAATGCAATTGCAAGGTTTATAGCATTGATCGATTTACCTTCGTGCATAACAGAAGATGTAACGCTGATTACCTTGCACTGGGAACCGGGAATTGAGAATATTACATTGGTTCTTAATGCTTTATAAGCCTCCTGGATCGGCCATGGAGAGTTGGGGCTCAGGATCTCATCTGTTGATGTGTCAATATGTCTTGATAAATGCGGTTTCTTTTTAGCCATCTTATCGCCCTCTTATTCAGCTTTCTTTGTTGCAGGTTTTTGCTTACTTGCGGAGTGTGAATAGTAGTATTTGTTCTCTTTATTCTGGGATGCTTCCTCGAAGTTGGGGATCGTGCCTATTACTGATACGCCAAACTTCTCTTCAAGATCTCTCTCGCTCTTAACGGTGGTATCTGTGATGGTTCTTATAATTACGACTGCAGCCGCTAATACAAAACCAGCTAAGGCACCTATTATCGCATTCTTGCTGAAGCTCGGTGAGTACCTTGATTCCGGAAGTACCGGATAGCTAACTATCTTCATTGAAGAACCTTCAACGATCTCAGCAAGATCTTCAGGTGCAACCTTTACGATAGAATCAGCGATTGCCTTTGCATCCTGCTTATTCGTCATTGTGATATATACGTTGATAAGTGAAGTGTTTGTCTCAACACTTGTTTCAACACATGGTGCTATGTCTTTGTATTTGTAATCAAGTCCGCTATCAACTATAGCTTCTTCAATGATAGGACGGCTTGTGATGATGGATGCATATGTTCTGGTGAGCTGTTGCTGAGCAGATGTATCACCACTGCTGAGCGCTTCTGCTACTTCCGCATTAGCCTCAGTTCTGTTGTTTACATACGCTGTAAAGCTTGCTCTGTACTTGGGACTGATGAATAAGACTGTAAAGATAAGTGCTAAGAGTGCACCTATTAAAGCTACCAAAACTATTCCGATCTTATGTTCCCATAAGACCAAGAACAGTTTTCCTATATCTATCGTTTCTTCATCAGCAGATGCGTCTGCTGTGATAACTCTCTCGTTAATGCTCATTGTAATTCTCCGCTTGTGTATGCTTCGCTACTACGACCATGCGGTCATAGTTGATCTGGCTTATATCCTTCGAATATAAAACAGCGCGCGAGGCGACGACTGTCAATATCCGCTCTCACGCGACGGTTAAAAGATGCTAAAAATGTAATGTTCCTTGGTCAAGAACATCATAAAAAACATAGTACCGTACCCCTCGTAAAAAACCGAATTCATTGGTTTTTCACGCTTATAATTCTACCAAACATAGTAATTACAAGCAAATTATATATATTTCTTAGATGCATAGAAAACTGTTATGTTTTCGTTTATCTATTGGTCAATAAAAAACAGCGCCTCCCTTGTGGGGAAGCGCTGTAATTGTTGGTTTGAAACCGATCGGAGAAGTATTACTCCTTGACACCACCGGCGGATACACCAGAGATGATGTAACGCTGGAGGAAGACGTAAACTACGATGATCGGGAATACGGATGCAGAAAGACCTACATAGATCATACCGTAATCTACGAAACGGTCACCGTAAAGCTGTGCTACCATGAGCGGGATTGTCTTATCTTCGTTCTTGCTGAGGAGGATTGAAGGAGCAAAGAAGTTGTTCCAAGATCCGAGGAAGGAGAAGATACCCTGTGTAGCGAGAGCCGGAACCATGATCGGGAGGCAGATCCTGTTGAATGTAAAGAACTCGCCTGCGCCGTCGATTCTCGAAGCTTCAATGATTTCCTTAGAAAGCGATGTATCGAGATACTGCTTAATGAAGAATACTGTTGAAGGTGCTGCGATAGCAGGGAGAATCAAGGGCCACTTTGTACCGAGGAGGTGCATAGCGCTCATCTCACGATAGAAACCTGTGATGTTTACTGCTGTAGGAACCATCATTACGCCTACGATAACTGCGAACAATGCCTTCTGTCCCTTGAAGTTGTATACGGAAAGACCGTATGCCGTCATAGCTGAGAAGTAAACTGTAAGTGCAGTTGCTGATGTAGAGATAATGAAGGAGTTCAAGAATCCGACAGGGAAGCTGAATGACGCTCTTGCCTGGAGGTTTGACCAGTTAGTAATTAACTGCTTGATACCGCCGGGGATCTGAGGCCAAAGCTTGATTCCTGACTGGATCGAGAATGAATCCCAAGTTGCGTTCATGAACATGAACCAGAACGGAATTACAGCAAGGATCGAGAAGAAGATAACTACTACGTAAACGAGTGTGCTGTAAGCTCTGATCGAAGCTGCTTTACTCTTAAGCTTAGGTTCGCCATTACTCATTACTTTGTACCTCCCTTCTTCATAAGCTTCTTAGCCTTTGCCGCATCCTTATCTCTCATGATGTAGAAGATAATGATGGAAAGGATCGTTGTAACGATGAACAAGAGTACGGAAACCGCAGATGCGATACCGACAAGCTTGACATCCTGTTTACCGAACGCTGCTGCATTGACATACATGAGGACTGTACGGATCGAAGGGATCATTACGCCGTTGAAGTCAACAAGTGCAGGGTTCATGTTGAGGTTCTGAGGAATATCGAACATCTGGAGACCACCGATCAAGGAAGTAACCAATGTGTAGAGAATGATAGGTCTCAGAAGCGGGAGTGTGATCTTTGTGTAAGTCTGGAATGAGCTTGCACCGTCGAGCTGTGCAGATTCATAGATAGACTCGTTGATAGATGTGATACCTGCAATGAGTACGATCATTGTATTACCATACCACATCCAGAAGTTGATGAAGCAGACGATCAATCTTGTTGCCCAAGGGCTAGCGAAGAAGTTGTAACCGTCTTCATCACCGAAGGCACGGAGAACGAGCTGTGAAGCTGAAAGCGCACCACCGGATGAATATGAGAAGAGTCTTCTGAAGAAGATAGCGATTGTAGCTGCCGTGATAACGTTAGGCAAGTACATCAATGCCTTCATCGCACTGAGACCCTTGAGGCTGAGCTTAGTATCTGTGAACCAAGCTGAGAGGAGAAGTGCTAAGAGGATCTGAGGGACGAAACCGATGATCCAAACAACTGCTGTTGTAACGAACGCACCTGTTACATAAGAGAATCTTGTCTTGTTGGTGAAGATTTCCTTATAGTTGTCGAGTCCAACAGAGATGTACATCTTCTTAGCATTAACTTCTTCAAGAACGCCCTTAGGATCAGAGATGATCGACTCATTCTTCTGGATCTGGAGCTCAACTGATCTCAAGTCACCATAAGCCTTGTAGGAATCTGTACCTACAACACTCTGAGGATTCTCGATACCAGCTGCTTCGTCAGCAGCAACTGCAGCGTCGTATGCAGCCTGAACTTCAGGGAGCTTGGCCTCAGCCTCTGCTACCTTCTCTTCAGCCTTTTCAACACGCTCAGCCATACGCTGCTCGTCGATCTCCTTGTACTTATCCATTGTAAGTACGTCAGCCATACCGACTTCTGCCTTGAATTCGTTGTACTTATCTACGTCGAAATCTCCCTCATAAGTAATGTACTTATCGAGAGCAACGCCCATAGAAACGAGCTTTGTTCTTGCTGCGAGTTCATAGTAAGAACCGAGGTTAGAGATCTGCATAGCTGCAGCGATCTCATCAGGATTTGACTGATAAGGTGTGTCAGCGCTTACATAGTACTTATCGTAAACTGCGAGGAAGTTAGCTCCTGATGTATCATCAGAAACAACAACTTCGCCGCCCTTGATAACGAGAACTTCTGCATTGATGATGCCGGCATCGTTAAGATCCTTGATATCAGCATAGAGCTGATCCATATTATCTGTAAGAGCCTTGGAACCATCGATGTAAGCAGGAAGCTCAGTGTAAGAGCTTGAGTTGCTGATAGTATCCTTCCAGATCTCTGCCTTGAGGTATGTCTCAACATCAGAAATGAAAGGAACTGCAATAGCCGTAACTGCTTCACCATCCTCTGTAGTGACGGAAGGTGAGTTGAGGTTAGAGATTACATAATAGAAAGCCGGATCAGCCATTGAAGCTTCGCCGTCTGTGATCGCATCGAAATACTCCTGAAGGGATGTATAAGATGTCTTAGTGAGGAGATAATCAACGAGGATCTGCTGATTTGCATCAAGCTGAAGATCAGCTAAGCTTGCTACGAAATCTGTGTAGCTTGCATTAGCCATGATCGTCTCGGGTGTAACTGACTCTGTCTCTTCGCCTTCTTCAGCTGTCTCAGCATTAACGATAGCGTCAAGCTGGCCGCTGTAGGTTGAGAGCCTGTCAGTAAGGGTGAGTGAGATATCAGAGAAGCCTGATCTCCAACCCTTGAGTTCGTCGTAACTTTCCGTTGAAATCTGTCCGACATCCTGGTTATCAACAGCAGCCTGAACTTCAGAGATCGTTGTTGATGAGAAGCCTGCAGATGTTCCGATGCTTGTAATTGCGGTCATACCGTCTTCATCGAGAGGGTGATATCTGTCCGCATAATCCTGAGCTGCGAAGAAATTCTTGATCTTGTTGTATCCGGAAGAATCGATGTCTACCTTTGAAAGATCGTCGTAAATCTCGTTTAAGTCAAGATAACGGTCATAATATACTTCTTTGTTAGAGAAACCCCAGAAAGCGGAAGTAGTAGCCTGCATATTCGCTGTGGAATACCAGAATGTGGTAAGGAGCGGATAGAGGCTGAAAATGCAGTATGCAATTACAAACGGCGCGACGAAGATATATCCAAAGCGGGAATAGCTCATTCCCTTATGGGTTCTGTTCGTATTTGCCATCTTTGTTACTCTCCAAATTTTGCCAATAGTTTGAAATAGTTGTTGTTTGTAAAAAGGAAATGCGGGACAGGGTTTTGTCCCTGCCCCGCACAAGTACCTAGTTAATTATTTAATCCGGTTAAGAATTAGATAATTCCAGCTTCCTCAAGAGCTGCCTCGAACTGTGTCTCAGCATCAGGAACAGAAGCGATGTCACCCTGAACGTAAGAATTTACGATTGTGCCGAATGCATCGTTGATAGCCTGATCGTTCTCGCCAACTGTAGAGTTGTCGATTGTTGTAGCTGCAGCAAGGAGAGCTGCGAGAGGGTTCTGACCACCGAGGTTCTCAACGCCGAAAGAATCATCCTCAGCGAGAGCTGTCATGATGGAGATGTTGTTAACGAACTCGCCGCCTTCAGCCATTGTCTGGAGGTTAGCTTCGTCGATAGCGATGTCTCTCATGATCTGAGCGCAAGAAGCCTTCATGTCGCAGTACTGTGATGCCATCATCCATGTACCACCCCAGAAGAAGTTACCAGGAGCTGTTGTGATACCCCAGTCACCCTGTGTAGGGTTGGAGCCATCCTGGAAGCCCATGCAGAAGTTTAAGAGCCACATAGGTCCCCAATATGTTACAACTGTCTGGTTAGCCATGTTAGCGTTCCAAGCGTCGTTCCACTGTGTTGTCTGGAATGTGAGGTCCTCATCATAGAGAGCCTTAGCCATGTCGAAGTAATCTTCCATTACAGGGTCAATGTAGAGCTCACCGTCTACGATCCAGCCCTGCTCACGAGTATTGAGATAAGCTCTCCATACATCGTCCATACCGGAAACGATCTTAACTTCGCCGTTAGAAGCTGTGTTTACTTCACGAGCTGATTCAAGGAATGCATCCCATGTAGCGAACTTAGCTGCGAGCTCGTCAGGATCCTGTGTGCCGAGGTATGTCTCTGCGAGTGTTCTGTTGTAGAAAACACCGCAAGGGCAAGCCTGCCATGCGAGACCCTTGATGACATTGTCGTTATCTGTAGCGAACTGAAGTGTGTAGTTGTACATTTCAGAAAGCTCAGAGTAAGCAATACCGAGGTCGTTGATAGGAAGAGTGTTGTCAGAGTTCATGTACTTTGAAGCATAGTCTGCATCGCATACGAAGAGATCAGGAGCATCTTCACCGGAATCAAGAACCTGGTCAAGCTTTGCCTGATAGCTGTTAGACTCTGTAAGAACGGGCTCTCCAATGTCAACGTCAGAGTATGTAGCAACGAGTCCGGGGAACTCATCGTTCCAACCGTAAACGAGTACGCCATCACCCTCATCAGTAACATCAGCAACAGTAAGCTCTGTGTACTCAGATGTGTCAGCCTCAGGAGCCTGAGACTCAGGTGCATCTGTTTCAGCCTCAGAAGCATCGGGAGCAGCTGTTGTAGCTGCAGATGCATCAGAAGCGTCAGAAGCTGCAGACTCATCTGTCTTGTCGCATGCAGCAACAACACCGAGAACCATTGCCAAAGACAATGTCAAAGCAATAATCTTCTTTGTCTTCATTTGTTTTTGCCTCCTCATTAATAAGGTTTTATTTTCTGTCCGTTAGGACCAAAGTTTGCTTGCGCCGAGGCTTCTTGCCTCACCCGCGATCTGCCTGCCTTAAACACAAAGTGTCTAAAAACGCAAATTCTTACAGGAGCATATTACAACAATTTACACAGATATGCAATCATTTTTTATGCAATCGGTTAATCGATGGCAAATACGAGGGCGCCATATCTGTTCAAATATGACGAATAATCATTCATATCGATAGTTGTATGGTACTGCGTATCACCAATGCTTCCATAGATAACCGCAGTCGCTATACCTGAACCCGGCTGCTGTGCCGCAATAAAGACATTCTCTATATCTTCAGCCTTTATATCCTTGGGTTCCTCCTCGCCTTCTAAGACAGGAAGCGCGTTCACATCAGATGCTATCTTGTCCTTGAAAGCCTCGTTAAGCGCCGCAGGGTCTATTGCTATGGTATTAACATTAATATACTGACCCGTTAACATGTCGAAGGTAGCGCTGTATGTATATGAGCCCGTCTCACCTTCTATTCCGGTGTATTCGTAGGACATGATCGCCGTATAGAGCCTGCCGTTATCGGAATCTGCGTACTCTACGGTTACAGCATAAGGCTCTTCGGGAATAAGGCCCGTAAGCTCGTATTCAGCGGCTGCTTCACTTGAGATGCGCTTGTATACGCCTTCAGCCTCCGAATAGACACCGTCGATTATGAGGTTGATGGCATTCTGCACGGATTCGTTGTCCTTGCAGGTTACAAGAGCTCTTGTTCCCGTAAAGGTTACGAGCTCATCGCCGTCTTCGGTAAGATATGTCTCGCCGAACTCTTCGTATTCGGCAATAAAGTCAGCCTTGATCTCCACTTCGGTAAGCTCGGAGAAGTCCACTCTCTCGATCACGGGCGTAGGGCTCGGAGTGGGAGTAGCAGTCGGCGTGGGAGTTGCCGTGGGAGTGGGCGTAGCCGCCACTTCTTCAGTGGGAGTAGGCGTGGGTGTCAGATCCTTCTCCTTTTCTTCCTCTTCAGTGGTTTCTTCAGTCTCTTCCGTGTAGCCAGTCAACTGGCTTACACCGTCGCCTACGGAATCGATGCCGTCAGCGAGTCTGTCGTAGTCTACCGCGCACGCACCTACCGCCACGCTGCACATAAGAGCCACCGCGAGCACTGCGACCGCGCTTCTGTAATCACCTGTCTTGATCATCTTCTTCATATGAGCTTCTCCCTTCTTATTATTCCGTTAACATCAAATGTCCGTTTGTCCTTACCGCCGAAAAGCATACTCCGGAAGAACCGCCGCCTCTTCTCAGGAGGATCTTGCCGCTCGTTCCCGCAAGGTATGCTGCAGCCGTTGCACCGTCGCTTATCTTCTCGGGAGCAAAGCTCGGCTCGAGCGGGAGCTTAACTTCGGATATCTGCTTTGTGCTGAAGGCCGTTACCGACGCGCCGAAGCTAGAAGCGATGTACTTGATGACTTCGCTGTCTCTTGCCGACTGCGATACGGCAATGGTCGATACCGCCTTGGGGTCTATTCCGTGATTTGTAAGAGATGTAGTTACAATGTCTACCGCATACTGGGGATCCACCTTGGCCTTGAGCTCTACGCCCACGCATACGAGGGACGGTGTCAGTATGAGATTTCTTGCATTCTCCGCCTCGGGCATCTTAGAGCATGTGATGAAGACCGAGGGTTCAGAAGATGAATCCGATTCGCACTCTATAAAGGCCTTCATGAACTGAGACCTTGCCTCAGAAGGGAAAGCGTTGATCTTGTATACCATACTGTCTAATACGGGTTCGGCAAGGGAGAGCGGGATATCCGTATATATATTTACCCTTCCGCCTGAGATTATGTGATCGTTTATATCGTTTGCGAGCTTTGTATCCGATACCGACATGGAATATCTGGCGATGCAGTATGTAAGACTCGTTACTATACCGGCCCTGCTTCCGAAGGAGGTAAAGCACGAAGGACCGAATACGGATGCGATCTGCTTAACGAGCTCGTTTGCCCGCGCGGGACGCATATTGCCGTACCTCAATACGGATGCAAAGGATCCTTCAGGTGAGCAGCATATGACGGGAAGATCGCTCATCCTGCCGGATATTGCGCTCGTTAAGATGCCACATGCCGCTTCAAGAGGAAGCAGGAGCACTATAGCGCCGTCAGTCTTACTCTCAGGTATCTCTATCCCCGAGGAATAGAAGTCTGTACTCGATATCCATCTTCCCGGGATCTTCTCCATGAGCCTGTCGCCTGTGAGCCTGGCCTTACCCGATCTTCCGTAACAGAGCAAATACATCACTCGTGACCTCCAAATAATGATAAGTCCACAATAACACACTTTGCCGAAAATACCGAGGGCACCTCGGAAAATCCGAAGTGCCCTCGACATGGAATAAGGGATAGATAAAGAAAATAGACTAATTTAATATGCCCGTGGCATATAGCAAGATAATAACAAGGTCTTGGCGTTTGGTCAAATCATTTTTTATCTTTGATATTTACCTGATGGGCAAAGCCAAACACAGTAAAGATAAGCACCACAACGGCTCCGGCCTGCACCATGGACCCCGTAAATGAAGTTCCCAGGGCAAGCTGCTCGATGTTTTGTGCGGCCTCCCCGCTCAGGAACTGCGTATAGAGTATAGGAGTTATCACTGAAGATATTATCCTCGCACCTACGAGTGCGGTAAAAAGGCTTATCGTCCACTTCTGCATATAGTAGACCGCTATGCCTATAAGGGCGCCTGCAGCAAGTCCTATAAGGAGCGCCGCGATCTGCTTGCCGGCCTCAGCCTCCATCACCACGCTCCTGTAGTCCGAATATACCCACCAGCCGATGTAGAGTGTGGCCGCTACGATCAGCACCTTAAGATAGAGCCAGAAGGCAAGCCCTCCGAATATGGCCGCAAACAGTATTACCGTAATGAGAGTGGCGATCTTCTCATTGGGCGCAAACAAGGGCGCAAGCTTATCTGCTACCATCGAGCCTGCGATAAAGCCTATCGCTGCCCCGATAAGAGCCAGGCTCAATCTGAAGAACCTGTACCCGGAAAAGCATATTATGCATCCGCAGCATATCGTAAGTACCGCGATAACAATATCACTCAAGTGCTAAAACCTCCCTGACCTCATGGACCGTATTGCATCTGCAAAGCTTTGTCTTGAGAGTGGCAGCTCCGTCCATGCCCTTAACATAGAAAGGCATAACGGATCTCATCTCCCTGACGGCGATATTCTCGGGAAGGTATTCAAGCCTTCCCTCGAGTTCTTCCATGAGAAGCTCCTTGCGCATCTTATCCGTGGGAGGCGTATAAGTCTCTCCCTTAAGCTCTCTTAAGATCTTCTCAAAGACCATCGGATTGCCCCTTGCAGCTCTTCCTACCATAAGGCCGTCTGCGCCGGTTACCTCGAGCATATGCTTTGCGCTCGCTCCATCCGTTATATCGCCGTTTGCAAAGAACGGTATGCCTGAAGGCCTTACAGCTTCACGCATCAATGCTATCGCTTCGAGATCCGCTTCGCCCGAATACATCTGCGGCCTGGTCCTGCCATGCACGCAGAGCATATCGCAGCCGGCTTCAGATACCGCCTTTGCAAGTTCGGGGCAGCCCTTATCTGATGCTTCAAAGCCTATCCTCGTCTTGACCGTGACGGGTGTGTCGCGTCCCGCCTGCCTTACCGCTTCCTTACAGGCACTTACTATCGACGCTGCAAGGCAGGGGTCTGTCATGAGGAACGAACCCGAATGGGTCTTTACGACCTTGGGCACCGGACAGCCCATATTGATATCTATCACGGAAACTCCCGTAAGTCTCGGGTCTTCGAATATCGCAAGTATCGCGGCCTTGAAGTCCTCACCTTCGCAGCCGAAGAGCTGTATCGCGGATATCCCTTCCCTTGCAGGGTCTATTCGCATGTAGCGGAAAGACTTGTCGATGCCACTGAACCTGACCGATCTCGCGCTCGCAAGCTCGGTCGGAGCGTAGGAGCTTCCGAACCTTTTGCACATAATCCTGAACGGAAGGCTCGAGAAGCCTGCCATCGGCGCAAGGCATACGGGATCTGTCAGATTTATGTTACCTATGTTGACTTCATTCATATAAAAGAAATTGTAACCCTTTTTTTACTTGAAATAATAACAAATAGAGGACAAAATAGTATGCGTAATATGTGAGGTACTATTTATGGACGATTGTTTAGTTTATTTCTTTACAGGATTTTTAGGCAGCGGCAAGACATCAGTCATATCCTCATGGCTTGACGGGGAGAACTTCGGCGGGCACAAGAGCGTCGTCATCAACACCGAAGAGGGCGAAGAGGAATACCTGGCAGAGAACTATCCCAAGTCAGACCCGGTGGTCATAAACTGCGAGACTGAAGAGGTCACCAAGGAGCTCATCTTCGATATAGAGCGCAAATACAGACCTGAGCTTGTCTTCATCGAATGGAACGGCTCCGTGTCCCCCAAGGAATTCTTCGACAATGTCGACGTTCCCGAGCGATGGATGCTCGCAGCTTCCATCGTAATCGTAGACTGCTCTACATACGCCGACTACTACAAGAATATGGGCACATTCTTTGCAGACTACTACAGATTCTGCGATACCGTCATCTTCAACAGAGTAGATCCCGAGAAGGACAACATCCCCAAGCTCAGAGGCTCGGTCAAGGCGGTCAACCCCTCGGCATCGATCAACTTCCTGAGTAAGGATATGGAGATCATAAGGATAGAAGACCACCTCCCCTACGACCTTAAGCAGAATCCCTGCAATATCGCAGCAGACGATTTCGGTCTGTTCTATACGGATGCCTTCGATAATGCTCAGCGTTATAACGGCAAGAGAGTATCTCTCATAGGTCAGGCAGTATGCCCGCCCGAGATGAACGGCAGAGCCTTCGGACTCCAGCGCGAGGCATATACATGCTGCGCTGAGGATATAGCTCCCATGGGCATCATCTGCATATATAAATACGGCAGCAACTTCCCCAAGGGACAGTGGCTCAAGGTAACGGGCACGGTAGGATACTTCGAAGATCAGGACGAGAACGGACAGAAGATGCTCGTTCCCTGTCTCAACGTCGAAGACTACGCGATAACATCACAGCCTGAGAATGTGATAATATATTTCAATTAGGTTATATATAATTTAGAAAGAAGGAATATATAAATGACAAAGGTAGACATTTTCTCCGGATTTTTGGGAGCCGGTAAGACAACTCTCATCAAGAAGCTTATTTCAGACGGCTATAACGGAGCAAAGCTCGTTCTTATAGAGAACGAATTCGGCCAGATCGGCATCGACGGCGGCTTCCTCAAGGAATCCGGCATCGAGATAACTGAGATGAACTCAGGATGCATCTGCTGCAGCCTCGTAGGAGACTTCGGCACTGCCCTCAAGGAAGTGATCGATAAGTATGACCCCGACCGTATCCTCATCGAACCCTCAGGCGTAGGCAAGCTCTCAGACGTAGTTGCAGCCGTTAAGCGCGTTGAAGGCACAGATATCTGCGGCACAGTTACC
Organism: Saccharofermentans sp.; assembly: GCA_024685135.1. GTDB lineage: Bacteria > Bacillota > Clostridia > Saccharofermentanales > Saccharofermentanaceae > Saccharofermentans. Next base: position 29,619 of record JAIKWA010000038.1, on the reverse strand, counting down.
GTCATAGACGCATCCAAGTGCAAGATGTATCTCAAGAACTTCAAGGAATTCTACGAGAACCAGATCAAATATGCAGGCACCATAATCCTCAGCCGTACAGACGGTATCGCTCAGGATAAGCTCGATACTGCCGTATCTCTCATCAAGGAGATCAACGACCATTCACAGATCATCACAACACCCTGGGACCAGCTCTCAGGTGTTCAGATCCTCAAGGCTATCGAAGAGCCCATCACTGCAGCTGATATGGCTCAGGCTCTCCTCGAAGCTGAGCAGCACGAGCATGAGCATCACCACCATCATCATGATCATGAGCACGAGCACGAACATGAACATGAACATGAACATGAGCATCATCATGAGCATGACGAAGAGTGCGAGCATGAGCATCACCACGATCATGAGCATGAGCACGGTGAGGATTGTACATGCGGCTGTCACGATCATGATCACGAGCACCATCATCACCATCACGCTGATGAGATCTTCGATTCCATCGGCTTTGAGACAAGCAAGTCATTTACCGCAGACGGTATCGAGCAGGCTCTTAAGGGCCTCGATTCCGGCGAGTACGGCACTATCCTCCGTGCAAAGGGTATCGTAGCAGGCGAAGACGGCAAGTGGATCCACTTCGACTACGTTCCCGAAGAACACGACGTCAGGACCGGTCCTGCAGATGTAACCGGTAAGCTCTGCGTTATCGGTTCAGAAGTAAATAAGGATAAGGTCAAGGAGTTGTTCGGCCTGTAATATCTTACAGTCTTGTGGGGGAGTAATTACTGATGAACAAAGTCGGACTTAAGATAGTCATCGTAGGCTGTGGTAAAGTCGGCCGTACGCTGACTGTAAGGCTTACTGACGAAGGTCACAACATAGTCATGATAGACAAGAGCGAAGAACGCTTGGAGGACATGCAGAAGAATGCCGACTGCATGATACTTCAAGGTTCCGGCTCAAGTCATGAGACGCTTGAAGAAGCGGGCGTGTCTGAAGCTGACCTCTTTATCGCGGTCACGGATTCAGACGAGCTCAATCTGCTCTGCTGCACCATAGCAAAGCAGTTCAACGGCAATATATCGACCATCGCAAGAGTAAGAGACCCCGACTATGGCAACGAGATCCCCTATCTGCGCAGCAGACTCGGCATAGACATGATCATCAATCCGGAATTCGAGGCCGCGGTAGAAGCTGCGCGCCTCCTGTTCCTCCCTGCCGCAATATCCATAAACACCTTTGCCCACGGAAGCGCTGAGCTTATCAAGATCAAGCTCCCCATGGACAATATGTTGGATGGCAAGGATATCGCTTATCTGGGTAAGCATATAACCAATAATCTCGTAATCGTAGGTGTAGAACGTGACGGCGAAGTATTCATCCCTAACGGAAGCTTCGTGCTTAAGGGCGGAGACATCATATCCTTCGTATCTTCGCGTAAGGTATGCCTTCAGTTCCTCAAGTCCATAGGCTTTAATACCAAGGCCGTAAGAGACACTCTGATCATCGGCGGCGGTAAGTCTGCCTTCTATCTCGCAGACCAGCTCTTAAAGTCCGGCATATCCGTAAGGATCATCGAGAAGGATGCCAGAAGGTGCGAGTATCTGAGCACCGTGCTCCCCAAGGCAACCATCTTAAACGGCGACGGCATCGATGCGACCTTCCTTGAGGAAGCAGGCATCGCTGATACGGATTCTCTCGTTGCTCTTACCGGTATCGACGAAGAGAACATAATGCTCACTCTTCACGCCAAGAACGTATCTCATGCCAAGGTCGTAACCAAGATCAACAGGATCACCTTCACCAAGGTTATAAACAGCCTTAACCTCGGCTCTGTTATCTACCCCAAGTACATAACGGCCGAGACCATAATCACATATGTAAGAGCAAAGCAGGCCTCCATCGGTTCCAACGTAGAGGTCATGTATCAGCTCTTGGACGGCAATGCCGAAGCAGTCGAATTCAAGGTCAAGGAGGAGTCTTCCGTCGTAGGAGTAGCCCTTAAGGACCTTGCTATCAAGAACAATGTCATCGTCTCCTTCATAAGCCACAACGGCAAGCTCATTATCCCGACCGGTAATGACAAGATAAGTGTCGGCGACAATGTCATGATCGTAACTACACAGAAAGGTTTCACTGAGCTTCAGGATATTTTGCGATGAATTACAGGATGCACATCTTCGTAACCGGTAAGGTTATGGTAATCCTCGGAGCCCTTATGGCTATTCCGATCGTAGCGGGGATCTGGTATCGTGAGATGGACAATGTCCTGGTTTACATAATAACCGCAGTATCCTCCATCGCGATCGGCTTTCTGCTCTCTCTTAAAAAGCCTTCCAACACCAAGATTTTCTTAAAGGACAGCTGCGTTATCACGGCGGTATCCTGGATCGTTATGTCCCTTGTCGGTTGTATCCCCTTCATGCTGACGGGCGAGATCCCGGACTTTACAAATGCCGTTTTCGAGACCGTATCGGGCTTTACCACGACGGGAGCATCGATCCTCACGAATGTCGAGGGCATGAGCCACATATCGCTCATGTGGAGATCCCTGACACACTGGATCGGCGGCATGGGCGTTATCGTATTCCTCCTGGCCGTAGTCCCTATGGCAGGCGGCACCAACTTAAACCTCATGAAGGCGGAGAGCCCCGGACCTTCCGTAGGCAAGCTCGTCCCCAAGGTAAGGTCGACGGCAAAAGCCCTCTACCTCATATACTTAGCGCTCACGGTGCTCGAGATAGTTGTACTCCTTTGCTGCAGGATGCCTTTGTTTGACAGCATCTGCTCGGCCTTCGGTACGGCAGGTACGGGTGGCTTCGGCATCAAGAACGACAGCTTTGCCTCCTACTCTCCCGCAATACAGTGGGTCGTAACCGTGTTCATGGTGCTCTTCGGAGTCAACTTCAATTTCTACTATCTCATCATCTCAAAGCAGATAGCAAAGAGCTTCAAGATGGAGGAGGTCAAGATCTACCTTCTCATCATCGTAAGCGCCATAGGCGTTATCGCCATCAATATCCACAAGATGTACGACGGCGTGATGGAGACCATAAGACACGCTTCCTTCCAGGTCGCAACGGTCATCACGACAACGGGTTATGCGACAGAGGACTTTGATAACTGGCCTTCCTTATCCAAGTGCATCCTCGTCATACTGATGTTCGTCGGAGCCTGCGCAGGCTCAACGGGCGGCGGCATGAAGGTGGTGCGTCTCATCATAAGGGTCAAGTCCTTTGCAAGAGAAGTCGCAGGCTATATCCACCCCAACTCCATCAAGACCATACACCTTGACGGCAAGCCCGCAGACAACGACATGGTAAGGTCGGTATCCACCTTCTATTTTGCTTATCTCATGATCTTTACCGCATCTCTGATATTGGTATCCATAGAAAGCCACGACCTCGTAACGAACTTTACCGCAGTCGCAGCTACCATAAACAATATAGGTCCGGGACTTGCGCTCGTCGGACCTACATCTAATTATTCTTTCTTCGGGATCTTGTCCAAATGGACTTTGATATTCGATATGCTCGCAGGCAGATTAGAGCTCTTCCCTCTCATAATCTTCTTATATCCGGGAACATATAAGAGCTCCCTGCGCTCAAGATTCTCAAAGAGGATCAGGTAACTCGTAAGGCTTCGGGTCTACCTTGGTATACCTTATTATCTCTTCCATCCTGCTTTGCTCCATATATGACACGAGCGAAAAGGCTTTTCCCTGCTTGCCCGCTCTTGCCGTCCTTCCTATCCTGTGAAGGTAGAGCTCGTTCTCCTTGGGGATATCGTAATTGAATACAGCCTCTATGTCATCGACATCGATGCCTCTTGCAACGACATCAGTAGCGACTAATACATCGAACTTATCCCTTCTGTAGGAATCCATTACGCGGTTTCTCTTGCCCTGGGATACATCGCCGTGCAGGCAGTCTGCCTTAACGCCTTCCCCCGTCATCTTCTCGCAGACCTTGGAAGCCTCCGTCTTCGTGTTGCAGAAGACTATGGCTTTCCTTATATGCTCTTTATCCATTATATAGAGTATGTTCTTTATCTTATCCTTTGTGGGGCAGTCTAAGGTGTACTGCTCGATGTCCGGATGGTCTTCGGCCTTGGGCATGACATCTATCTCTGCCGCGCCCTCCATGAACTGCCAGGTGATGTCCTGGATCTCACGGGGCATGGTAGCCGAGAACAGGCAGATCTGCTTGTCTTGGGGCGTCAATGCCATTATCCTCTTGATGTCCTTTATAAAGCCCATCTTGAGCATCTCGTCGGCTTCATCGAGGACGAGGGTATAGATCTGCGAGATGTCGATATGTCCTCTCTGGCACATATCGAGAAGTCTTCCGGGAGTCGCAACTACCACCTGAGGGTGCTTGTTTAATCTTTCTATCTGTATGTGCATCCCCTGCCCGCCAATAAGAGCTACGGACCTGAAGCCTTCAATGTATTTGCCGAGGAGCTTTAATTCGGAATTGATCTGGAGCGCGAGCTCTCTTGTGGGGCACAGTATAAGTGCCTGCACATATTTGTAGCCAAGATTTAAGTATTCGAGTATCGGGATACCGAAGGCAAAGGTCTTGCCCGTTCCCGTAGGCGCCTTTGCGATGACGCTCATATTATCCATAAGAAGAGGGATCGCCTCTTTCTGGACGGTCGTAGGTCTGGTGCAACCCATCTTCTTTAATGCCTGCATTACCTCCGGAGACAGATCAAGGTCTCCAAAAGAAGTTATATCGCTCATAAATATTCCTTTGAAATTATACTTTGATTACCGCAAGACTATACCACGATTGTTATAATAAGTAAAAATATCAAGGGAGTAACGGTAATGGCTAAACGCGTATTTTTGGTTGTGCTAGACAGCTTTGGCACAGGCATAGCGCCTGATGCGGCTTCGTTTGGAGACAGGGGCAGCAATACCCTTGCAGCGGTACTGTCAGATTCTTATAAGCCCTTCCCGAACATGAGCAGGATGGGACTTTTCGATATAGACGGCCTATACGATGCAAGGATAAGAGACTATCTGGCAAATGTGGAGGAGATGCCGCCTGTCATGGGCTCTTACGGCATAGTACGCGAGGTCTCGAGCGGCAAGGATTCCACCATAGGCCACTGGGAGATCTCGGGGATAATGTCTGCCGTGCCCCAGCCCACATACCCTGACGGGTTCCCGGACTATGTATTAGATGAGATTAGGAAGATCTCGGGAAGAGATATCCTCTGCAACAAGCCCTACAGCGGCACCGAGGTAATAAAAGACTACGGCAAGGAGCATATGGAGACAGGCGCTCTCATTGTCTATACATCGGCAGACAGCGTGCTGCAGATAGCAGCGCATGAGGATATAGTGCCCCTGGAAGAGCTCTACGATATCTGCGCCAAGACGAGAGCCTTCATGACGGGAGCAGACAATGTCGGAAGGGTCATCGCAAGACCGTTCACAGGCGAAGAAGGCAATTTCACAAGGACGGCGCGCAGGCACGATTTCTCAGCCGAGCCCCCTTCATCTTCCATGATGGAGATCCTCAAGGGATACGGCTTCGAGACCATATCCGTCGGCAAGATAAACGACCTTTTTGCAGGCCGAGGCATAACAGAATCCAATCCCACTTCAGGTAATACTGACGGCATAAACAAGCTCCTTGAGATGCAGGGTAGGGACTTTACCGGTCTTTGCTTCGTAAACCTCGTAGACTTCGACATGAAGTACGGCCACAGAAACGATATCGCAGGCTACGCTAATGCGATGCACGAATGGGACGATGCTTTGGGAATCTTCCTCGGCAAGATGCAGGAAGACGACCTTCTCATCATCACAGCAGACCACGGATGCGATCCTTCGACCCCATCAACAGACCATTCAAGAGAGACGATCCCGCTTCTTATCTACGGTGAAGGATACAAGGTCCCCCACAATATGGGCGAGCTCATAGGCTTCGGCAATATAGCAAACATCGTGCTTAAGGCACTTATGCAAAGAGATTTGGTAAGGCCGCTTCCCGATATAGATAACACTCCGGATAAACGCAATATCGCATCTTTTGTGGACCTTACGAACTTAAAGCAGTTTGCGACCGAAGAAGATATAAGATCTCTTATAGACAAGGCTATAGAGTCAGGCTGCGCTTCAGTCTGCATACCGCCCTCTTATGTAAAGTTCGGCTCAAGATATGCAAGAGGCAGACTTAAGATCTGCACGGTAATCGGGTTCCCCAACGGTTATTCAACAACGGCAGTTAAGATCTTCGAAGCTTGCGATGCGGTAGATAACGGGGCGTCAGAGATCGATATGGTGATAAATCTCGGGTTTGTAAAGAACTTGAGGTTTGACCTCGCGCAGGAAGAGATAAAGCTCATCGCAGAAGCAGTCCACGCCAAGGGCGCTATACTCAAGGTAATTATAGAGACCTGCTATCTCACTGAGGAAGAGAAGATCAGGATGTGCGAAGCGGTAAGCCTTGCAGGCGCTGACTTCATAAAGACCAGCACGGGCTTCGGCACTGCGGGCGCGACCGCCCAAGATGTTGCCCTCATGGCTTCACATGTAACGGGAGACGTTAAGGTCAAGGCAGCAGGCGGCATAAGATCTGCCGAAGCCGCAAAGGCCATGATCGATGCGGGAGCCTCGAGGATAGGAAGCTCATCAGCTCTATAAGTTAGTATTTGTAATGGTTTATGGCACCTGCCTTCGGGCGGGTGCTGTATTTTTGTACAAATGTTCTATTATTTTGTTCGTTTTTGGTTTTATTTGTCCTATTATTCACCCATATACTGTGTTATACTACCACCATAAAAGAACATTTGAGCGATATTCGCTCACAGGAGGTTAGTATGTCACCCTTTGATATGATGGTTTTCTTCTGCATCATCCTCGCGGCTATCAAGTGCGGGATCGAATTCTACGACTACTGGAAGAATATTGACGAAGAGGCTACAAGACAGCCCAGATACGGACAGAAGAGACAAGTCAACAAGGGTGTATGTATGAGAGCTGCAGGCGCCAGAAGAGCGAAGACTACAGTTCACCCGAACAGCACAAAACACGCAGCATAACTCCCGACCAAGGATGCTGCATTCACAGTTTCTAACTCCTTTCAAGCCGGAATCGGAGCTTCAGACGTTCCTCCGCATAATTATTCACCTTACACTATGCGTCTGAAGCCTCCCGTTCCCGGGAAGGCTTAGAAAGAAACCTGGTTCTTTCCCTCTCTCTTGGATTTATTAACTTTCCTCTCAGCTACAGACAGAAGTTCTGACAGGCTCGGATTCTCCTTATCGTAAGTAACGAGACCTGCTGATACGGTGATCTTCTCTTCTCTGCCTTCGAAGCTTACGGGATTGGACGCAATGGAATTGATGATCTGCTTTGCGATCCCCAGTGCCTTCATCTTATCCGAATCCATCAATGCGATAGCAAATTCGTCACCGCCGATCCTGAAGCATGTATCGGCCTTCTTTGTATTGCTGAGGAGCAAGTCGGCTATATTCCTGAGTACGATGTCTCCGTTAAGCTGACCGTACTGATCGTTGATCATCTTGAGATCGTCTACGTCCATGATGACGATAGAGAATGTGCTGCCGTCTTCCCTGCCGTTATAAAGGCTTGTAAGCTGCTCGAGCTTCTCGTAGAAATAACGTCTGTTATAAAGACCTGTGAGGTCGTCTACGCGTGCGAGCATCTCCATCTTGCTGTATGAACGCTGGAGCTCGCGCTCTAAGAGCTTCTGCTCCGTTACATCCTTACTTACGCCCCATGTGCCGATGATCTCACCTGCTTCGTTGTAGAGGGGGTACTTGGATGCCATGAAGTATCTTACGTTGTTATCGTCTAATATGAGTTCTTCGATGATGTCGCAGATAGGCTCGCCTGAAGCCATTACCGTTATCTCGGTATCTCTTGCAGACTGAGCAAAGTCCTTCGGGAAGAAGTCGAAATCACTCTTGCCGATGAGGGCGTCAGGGCCTGATACCCCAAGCTGCATGGCATGACCTACATTGTTCCAGATGAACTTGGAGTCACGGTCCTTGAAGTAAACTGTGTCAGACATCTTATTGCGGATCGTATCGATCGCGATCTTGTCTATGCGGGCTCTGAAAGCGGGATCGGTGTAGTCTGCCATATTATCCTCCTTAGCTAAGCGGGTTGCTGTCTGTCTCTTCTATCTCGATTCCTGCGCTGATCATGGCACTGTATAAGAGTTCTCCATCGAATGCTGCAGGTGTGTAGATGCCGGGCTTGTTCCACTTATCGTTGCACATGAGCTTGCAAGACTCGATGAGAACTGTGCCGTTCAAGTATCTTAAGGCATCGCAGCCGTTATCTGCCATGCTCTTGTCGTGGTCACCTGTTATGCGGTAAAGCCTTGTAAGGTCCTTGCCGTCCTTTACGCCCGTGATGTAGATCTCAAGGCTGTATTTGCCTGTAAGTGGCGCCTGCTCGCCTTCTGCTCCGGGCTTATCCATCTTGGGGAGAACTTCGGCTACCACATCAAGAGGTGATACCATAGCTTCGCCAACCTTGATCTTCTCTTCAGACAAGAGGCCGAGATCCTTCAAAGTATCTATCAGATCCTTGGGAGGTATACGCTCTTCAGGCTTTGCTCCGGGAGCAAGGAATCTTACGTTCTTTACGGAGCCTATCTCCTTTATGAAGTCTGTTACTATATCGTTATCGGATACAAAGACAGTCTTGCCGTCCTTGCTCTTTGAACTTACTGAGAATGCCTCGACAGCCTTGGGCTCGCCATCCTTGATGGTAAATACGGGATGCGCGGTACCTACAGCAGAATTCATCTGAGGCTTCTTAACATCTTCAGAGAATAAGGTCTTCTCATCTGCTTTCTTTGCCGCCTTGGGGGATGCGCCGCTCTTTACTTCGACTATGTCGATGCTCTTGATCTCGCTGAAATCCCTCTTTGCCACGCGCTTTACGATAGCTGTGATGCCTGCGGGATTGAGGCCGCAGCCGACTATCGCAGTCTTGCCTGAAGCAGAGAATTTGCCAAAGGACTCGAACTGCTTGGACAGGAGCGAAGTTGCAGTAGGCTCAGCGGGCACATCGAAGAGAGCTCCGTCTATATAGCAGGCGTTTGCCTGGTGTGCAAGCTCTAATGCATTGGGGCTCATCTCCGGCGGAAGAAGGTTTATTACCAGCTCCGGAGCGGTGATGCGGATCATCATCATGGCACCGCTTACATTGTTAAGATCGATACCTGCCGTCGTGATCCTCTGACCTTTGCTCATGGCAAGGTCTCTTAATTCATCACAATCTTCCTTGTTGCGGGAAGCGATGCAGATGCCCGAATGATAGATCGGGTCCTCACAGAGTGTGAGAAGAAGTCTCTTAGCAATATCATTACATCCGAGGATAAGGATACGTTTCATAAATAGCGTCGCCTTTCAAATTTCTTTATACATTTTACTTAAATAAAAAGAAAACGGCAATCAAAAAACGCCTATTTTTGATAAATGCATAAACAGATTTGGGTTTCATCGGTTTTTTTCTGATTCTATGCCAATTTACCATTTGCTTTATTGTGTTTATGATAGATTTGTCAAACTAATTGATAAGGAGAGTTACGTATGAATTCTTTTGCAAAGAAAGTAATCGCTACAGTTCTTACTGCAGCAATGGCATTCAGCTTCGCAGCATGTTCTACGAAGTCTGAGGGAATGACTATCGAAGAGGGCAAGCTCATCATGGCTACAAACGCTTTCTTCCCGCCTTACGAGTACTATGAGGGTGAGACCATCACAGGCATCGACGCTGAGATCGCTCAGGCAGTCGCTGACAAGCTTGGTCTTGAGCTCGTTATCGAGGATGTTTCCTTCGATTCCATCATCGCAGGCGTTCAGTCAGGTAAGTACGACATCGGTTGTGCAGGTATGACAGTTACAGAGTCCAGACTCCAGTCTGTTAACTTCACTTCAACATACGCTACAGGCATTCAGTCCGTAATCGTTGCTGAGGGTTCCGAGATCACTGACGTTGACACACTCCTCGCAGGCGACTACATCGTAGGCGTTCAGTCAGGTACAACAGGTGATATCTACATGTCTTCTTCCGTTGAAGACGGCGGTGTAGGCGAAGACAGAGTTGACCGTTATGCAAGAGGTAACGACGCAGTTGTTGCTCTTATGTCCGGCAAGGTTGACGCAGTAGTAATCGACAACGAACCTGCCAAGGCATTCGTTGCTGCAAACGAAGGTCTTACTATCCTCGACACAGCTTACGCTGAAGAGGATTACGCTATGGCTATCAACAAGGATAACCAGGAGCTCTTAGACGCTGTTAACGGCGCACTCGCTGAGCTCGAGGCAGACGGCACACTTGATGCCATCATCACAAAGTACATCCCTGCTGAATCATAATTCGTTCATTTAAAGGGTAAAAAACCAATAACAGGCGGAAATAGGTCTTTATTTCCGCCTGTTTTCTTTATAAAATATAAGCCTTGTGTTCGAAAAGGAGGCTATTGCTATGACCGCTTCAGCGGGGATCATCTTAGGCATCAAAGAAACTCTCGGCGAGATCTTCGCTTCTTTGATCGACTTCTGGGTCGACGGGATCGATTCTCTTAAGGCCGATTTTATAAATAACTTCATTACCGATGACAGATACATGTACATCGTAAAAGGTCTCGGGATAACCTTCCAGGTAACCTTATTTGCGACCTTGATCGGTATCGCTCTAGGTGTCATCGTAGCTGTTATAAGATCATCCTATGACAAGCTCAAAGATGAGCTTCATCCGGGTTTCGGCAGGAAGATATTTAAGCTCCTTAACTTTATAAGCAATGTCTATCTTACGATCATAAGAGGAACTCCTACGGTAGTTCAGCTCATGATCGCATACTTCATCATCTGGAAGGCTTCGAACAACAAGGTATTGATCGCAACGCTCGCCTTTGGTATCAACTCCGGAGCTTATGTAGCCGAGATCATCAGATCAGGCATCATGAGCATAGATCCCGGCCAGTTCGAGGCAGGCAGATCATTAGGTCTTAACTACATCCAGACAATGAGCTACATCATCGTCCCTCAGGCTCTCAAGACAGTCCTCCCTGCCCTCGCAAACGAATTCATCGTACTCATCAAGGAGACTTCGATCTCAGGTTACGTAGGACTTCAGGACCTGTCCAAGGGTGGAGACATCATAAGGTCTTTGTCGTATTCGGCATTCATGCCGCTCATCGCGGTAGCACTTATCTACCTTATAATCGTCATATTCTTCACCAAACTCGTATCTATACTTGAGAGGAGGCTGAGAAACAGTGAGCGCTGATACTAACACAAACGATGTATTGATCTCGGTAAAGGATCTTTGCAAGCACTATAACGGCGGTAAGATCAAGGCCTTGGACGGCATCACGACTGACATCCATAAGGGTGAGGTCGTAGTTGTGATCGGCCCTTCAGGCTCAGGTAAATCAACCTTCCTCAGATCTTTAAATCTCTTGGAGCGCCCTACGGGCGGTGCTATCGAATTCAAGGGTGAGAATATCACATCTCCCCAGGTAAACATAAATAAGCTCAGACAGAAGATGGGTATGGTATTCCAGCACTTCAACCTCTTCCCTCATTTAACGATCAAGCGCAACATGACACTTGCTCCGATGAAGATATTGGGAATGTCAGAAGCTGATGCCGAGAAGAAGTGCAAGGAGCTCCTTGCCAAGGTAAACCTGTCCGATCGTCTCGAGTCTTATCCTTCGCAGCTCTCCGGCGGACAGAAGCAGCGTATCGCCATCGTAAGGGCGCTTATGATGGAGCCCGAGGTAATGCTTTTCGACGAGCCGACATCGGCCTTAGACCCTGAGATGGTAGGCGAAGTTCTCGAGGTTATGAAGAGCCTTGCCGAGAACGGCATGACGATGGTCTGCGTTACGCACGAGATGGGATTTGCAAGAGAAGTCGGCACGAGAGTCATCTTCATGGATCAGGGTAAGATCCTGGAGGAGAATACGCCCGAGCAGATCTTCACGAATCCTCAGAACGAGAGACTCAAGGCCTTCCTCAACAAGGTCCTTTAACGCTTGAAGCGCAGAGTCTGATCGTAGGAATAATTATCCTCAAGGAAATCCTCGCCCTTTTGAACCTCGCAGGCAGCAAGCCCGGGGTAACCGATCTGGCGCATCACTTCGTATATCGCAATGGCTGCGGCGTTGCTTATATTAAGACACCTGCAATCGGCGGTCATGGGGATCCTGAAGCACCTGTCCATATTGGCTCTTAAGATCTCGCCGGGGATGCCGGTGCTCTCCTTGCCGAATACCAGGTATATCTTCTTATCAGACGGGATTCCCGCAAAATCGATGTCAGAGGGAGCCTTCTTGCCGTATCTTGTCATGAGGAAAAACTCGCCGCCGTCTGTCTTATCCTTAAAATCAGCGAAGCTGCTGTAATACTCGTAATCGGCCCAGGTTATGTGATTTGTCGTCGCGCGCTTGAAGGTCGCAGAGCTCATGTCAAAACCCGTAGGACCTATAATATGAAGAGCGCAGCCGGCGGCTACGCATGTCCTCATGATATTGCCCGTATTCTGCGGGATCTCGGGCTCGAATAAGACTACGTTTACACGCTCATCCATGATCAGCCTACTGTCTTTACTGCAAGCTTTGCAAGCTCTGCTTCAGCATTCTCGAGCTCTTCGGTTCCGATCGACTTAAGACCTGCTTCTGCTGCAGCTTCTGCGACATTGAGCATATGGTCGCCGAGTCTTTCAAAATCCGTAAGCATCTCTGAATAGATAACGCATGCGTCGCCTGAGCATACACCGCTCTTGAGACGCTCTAACTGATGCTCTCTGTAATCGTCTGTCATGTCATCGATCTTCTGCTCGATCTTAGCCATCTTGATGTGTACGGCATTGGGCTTCGTCGTAACGAGAGTCTTGTAGCCGTCGTCAGCGACCTTGACCATGTTGCGGACTTCGTCCTGAGCCTTCTCGGAGAGCTTTAAGCCCTTGTCCTCGAGCTTGTTTGCATAGCCTGCTATATTTACCGCGTGGTCGCCCATCCTCTCGATGTTACCGGTTATCTTGAACATGGCGCTCATCGTGATGGCATCGTCTTCGTCGAGCTCGTAGACCATTATGTGCGATATGTAATACGATATCTCTTTATTCAGATAGTCGATATATTCCTCTGTGGCATCAATCTCTTCCTGTATGCTCTCGGAGTTGTCTATGACTGCCTCGATACTTCTCTTTACGTTCTTACCTGCCATAATGAGCATTCTGCCGATCTCGTTGGAGAGAGCCGTGATGAGCACATTGGTACCAAGGTGCATATCCTTGTTGAGCATGTTGGGATTAAGGTATTTAAGATAGAGCCTGCCTTCCCTCTCGCTGCTCTTCTCGGGGAGTATAAGGTTTACGACCTTTACTATGAGACCGCCAACAGGCAGGAGCAATGCCGTCGATACGAGGTTAAACACAAGGTGCATATTCGCAAACTGTCTTGCAAGGTCGTTGGGCGATAGCCATGCGACCATCTTTGCCACAGGCAGTACCATTGAGATGACCGTAAAGAGTGTCGTTCCGAAAACGTTGAACAGGAGGTGCATGAGAGCAGCTCTCATTGCGTTCCTCGAACCGCCTATCGCAGCGAGAACAGCGTGGAAGCATGTACCGATATTAAGACCGAAGATGATGAACATCGCCTGCTCAAGGGAGATGAGGTCTGCACCTGCAGAAGACATCGCCATAGCCTGCAATACACCGAGACCGCCGGCTGAGCTCTGGATAACGAATACGAAGAGGATACCCGTAAGTATTCCCAGCAGAGGGTTATTGATGCTGGCAAAGACTTCCTTGATCTGAGGAAGCTGTGACAGAGGTTCCATTGACTCTGTCATCATGGACATGGAGATAAAGATGAAGCCGATACCGGTGACGATCTCACCTAATATCTTGAACTTCTTGTTCTTGGAGAGTATGCAGAGGAAAGCACCTACCAATGCAACGATCGGGGCGAAGGCTCCGACGTCGAAGGCGATGAGCTGTGATGTGATATTTGTACCGATGTTGGCACCCATTATGATCCAGAGTGCCTGATAGAGGTTCATCATGCCCGCATTAACAAATCCTATGACCATTACCGTGGTCGCCGTAGAAGACTGTATCAGGGCGGTTACACCTGCACCGACTGCAACACCTACCAATCTGTTGCCTGTGAGCTTAGCCAAGATGTCCTTCATCTTGTTGCCTGCGATCGACTCGAGACTCGAGCTCGTCATCTTGATGCTGTATAAGAAAATCGCCATTCCGGCACAAAGGCCTACCAAGGCTGACCAAATATCCATAATCTTAAACCCTCCTGCTTAAATATAATATTAAGGGAAGATAGTAATGTCAAAGGATACGACGATTATATAGATAGTTTTCTATATGTACGATTTCTTTGATATTTGAATATCGGCGTCTTGTGACGACACCGCAAAATCGTAAAATCCTTGTATAATTGGTTTTACATGGTTTTTACATAGATTAGTATCTATGTATTAAATGTTTCTGTTTCCGGGTGACTTTACACAAAAATTAACATTCTCACTTAAGCTTATCTGCGAGATGATCGCAAGCTTCGATATAGCCCATAAAACCCTTGCCCGTGATGGTCTTCTCACAGTAGTAAGATACGTAAGATATCTGTCTGAAGCTCTCGCGCTCGTCGACCTTGGAGATGTGCACCTCAACTGCAGGGATCGATACCGCCTTAAGAGCATCGAGCAAAGCTACGGATGTGTGCGTATATGCGCCGGGGTTTATAACGATGCCGTCCACCTTATCAAAGTATGCCTGCTGGATATAAGTTACAAGGTCGCCTTCGTGATTGCTCTGCTGAAAGCTGACCTCTATGCCCTTTGTTCCGCAGTGCTCCCTTATAAGCTCTACCAGGTCTTCGTAAGTACCCTTGCCGTAGATATCGGGCTCTCTGATGCCTAACATATTAAGGTTCGGACCGTTTAATACAAGTAATTTCATATCAATCCTCTTTGCTCAATATGGCAAGGATATCCCCTACCGCTTTGCTCGTATACTCGTCGTAATCTTCGTATCTGTCGTAGTAGAGCTTGTAGTCGCACCAGGACTCGTACTTGTCCTTGCGCTGCTCGTACAAAGCTTCAACGCCGTGCTTAATGGATACCGGGCGGTTGTGATCTGACAGGCAGGATAAGGGGCGCTCGATATAGAACACATTCGAATTGCATCTTACGAAGAACTCGTTATCGGGTCTTGTAACAATGCCGCCTCCGCAGGATATGACAAGTCCGCTCCGGGGAAGGACCTCGGATGCAACAAGGCTCTCGTTGTCCCTGAAGGAATCCTCGCCGAGGCTTCCTATCGCTTCAGCTGAGGTCATGCCGAACTTATCCTTATATGCGTAGTCGAGATCTACCATGGTCCTGCCGGTTATCTTAGCGATCTTCTTTGCAAGAGTTGTCTTGCCCGAACCCGGCATGCCGATGAGAGTGATGTTTCTCATCCTGCTGTCTAATACTCTTAATGTATCCTCGATGTCTTTGACCTTGCCTTCGGGTATCTTCATCGCAGCTTCCCTATCGCCTCTGAAGAGGAGCGAAGCCTTATAAGCCTGAGCTACGAGCATCGGAAGACCGCTGCATGTCTTAACGCCGAGCTTTTGAGCCTGCTGTATGAACTTGGTCCTTGAGGGGTTATATACGAGATCGAGGCAGGCCTTAAGCTCTGCAAATCTCGTAAGATCGAGAAGTTCGTTATTAACTTCGGGATATGTTCCTACAGGTGTGCAGTTTACGATGACAGACACGCCCTTAGCCTCTTCATAGACATTATCGTAGTTTATATCGCTCGTCCTGCCGCACTCTGTGATCTTCGCTGCGCCTAATTCTTTTAAAGCATACTTAACGGAAGCAGATGCGCCGCCGGTACCTAGGACTAAGACTTCCTTGCCCTCTATCTCGATGCCGCTCCTTTTTACCATATACATGAAGCCGTAGCAGTCCGTGTTGTAGCCGCAGACCTTGCCGTCGTCACCGAAGACTACTGTGTTGACGCTGCCTGTGGCTTCTGCGGCACCGTCTAAGACATCGCTTCTTGCACATGCATCCTTCTTATAGGGAATGGTTACATTAAAGCCCTTGAAGACGCCGCAGCTGTAGAGTTTATCAAGCTGCTCAGGCTCCATCTCGATAACATCGTAGGTGTAATCGGGACATAAGATATTATGGATCTCAGGTGAATATGTGTGAGGGAGACTTCTGCCGAGCACGCCGAATGAGGGCTTGGACTGGTGCTTCTTGGACAGTTCCATCATCTTCATGTAGAGCTCTTCGACATATGCCCTGCTCTCGTAGCCTGCACGGTCGTAGATCTTATCGATCTTCTCCTTCTCCCTTGCAGGATCGTAGACATCCTTGCCGGTAAGGCGCTTGATATTGCCTATCTTGCGGCTTATAGCGATCCTCTGATCGAACATCTCGATGATCTTGCCGTCAACACTGTCTATCTGTTCTCTTAAATCCTTAAGATCAGCCATTTTTATTTGCCTCCTTAGAAAGGATCATATCATAGATCGCGATAGCTGCGGCAGCCTCGATGACAGGTACCGCACGGGGCACGATGCACGGATCGTGCCTTCCCTGAATGGATATGGTCGTATTGGTCTTGCTCTTGATATCAACTGTCTCCTGCTCCTTGCCGATGGAAGGAGTGGGCTTCATTGCGCAGCTGAATACTATGGGTGCGGCTTCGCCTACGCTTATGCCGCCTAAGATACCGCCGCTGTGATTTGTCTTAAGTCTTATCTTGCCTTCGCTATCTACCATGAAGGCGTCGTTATTGGCTGAGCCTAGTAGCCTTGAACCCTCAAAGCCGTTGCCGAACTCGATCCCCTTTACTGCAGGCACTGCAAAGATGACCTGGGATATCTTGCCCTCGATGCCTCCGAACAAAGGACCGCCTATACCGCAGGGCATGCCGTAGATAACGCACTCTATCACGCCGCCTATGGAATCAAGCTCTTCTCTTGCCTTTGCTATAACAGCCTTCATCTCCTCAGCCTTACTATCGTCTACGCAGGGGAATTCCTTGGTCTTGACCTCAGTTAAGGCATCTTCGTATGCCGTATCGTTAACGCCGTGGTTCATGTAGCAATCGTCTTCAACATCGCCGATGCTCTTTATATGCGCTGCTATGTTTATGCCCCTTTTGGAAAGCTCGCTTAAAGCGATCGAGCCTGCCATGCAAAGGGGCGCGGTCATGCGTCCCGAGAATATGCCGCCGCCCGAGACCGCTGCATCATCGCCGTATATCATGGGCGCCGTGAAGTCAGCGTGCGAAGGACGCGGCCTGTTCATTATCGAGGCATAGTCCTTGGGCTTTGTGTTGGTGTTTACGATATATGCGTGAAGCGCAGAGCCCTCCTTTTCGAAATTGGGTGTATCAGGCTCCTTCCTCGGAGTAGACCAGGCGTTCCTGCCCGGTGCTCTTCTTGCCATGAGCTTTGTGGTGATGTCCATGTCAGGGCTAACGCCTTCGGGGAGGCCTTCTATATACGCGCCGATCCTCTCGCTGTGAGACTCGCCGTATATCCTTATCTTCAATACTTGCCCTTCGTATATGCTCTCCATACTCATGGTGTCATTTCCCTTCTGATTATGTCTATGAATGCGGGGTAGGATTTGCTGATGCAATCGATATCGTCTATGTCGATCGTGCAGCCGAGCCTTGCCGCAAGGAGGACTGCCGTCATGGCCATCCTGTGATCGTGGTAAGAAGACATATATATCGTATCGTTTAAATCGATCTCCTCTTCCGGCACAGCGATCCTTATCGTATCCTCGGTCTCCTCCGACATGACGCCTATGGCTTCAAGCTGCTGTCTTATCGCCATGACCCTGTCGCACTCTTTTATCCTGAGTCTTGCTATCCCCTCGAATACGACCTCGTCGAAAAAGAAAGGCGCTACGGCCGCCATATAAGGCACGATGTCGGGGGTGTCCTTGCAGTCAAAGACTGCCATGGTGCACGCAGGATCTTTTGCCTTATCAAGGAAATCAAGTATCGCCTTATCGCCCTGCGAAGACTCCATATTAAGTCCCGTGACCTCGATGTTGCCGTTTAAGCACATAAGCTTTAGACAGAGAAGGAAAGCACCGTTGCTCCAGTCGCCTTCGACTTCGAAATCACCCTCGGGAGCCTTGGTATATCCATTGCCCTTTATACTATAGGTATTATCTTCAAAGCTTATCTTGGCACCGTATTTTGCGAGCGAATCCAGAGTAAGGTCTATATAGTGGACCGACTTCATCTCGCCCGTTACCTTTATGCTGCTGTCTTCGCCGAAGCCCGGAAGCGCCATAAGAAGACCCGATATATACTGCGAAGAGACGCTGCCGTCTATCTCGTATCTGCCGGGGGTCATGTGGCCCGTGACTATAATGCTCCTGGTCTCTTCGTCTCTCGTTATAGTTATGCCGTGAGGCTTCATCGCCTCTTCGAGCTCCTTTACGGGCCTGTCAAAGAGCCTGCCTTCGGTCCTGAAGATGAGCTTCCTGTTATTGGGTTTACTAAGAAGGCAGCTTGATGCAACGGGGATCATAAACCTTATGGTAGAGCCGCTCTCCTTGCAGGGCAGGATGACTTCGCTGTCATTATCCTTACAGCCTGCTATTGCATCAAGGCATGCTTTGGTCGCGATGACGTCATCGCTGTCGCCTTCAGCTATATCAAGGTTCGACCGATCACCGCACATAAACCTCACGATGAGCTCTCTGTGATAGATGGACTTTGAAGGCGGTGCCTTCAAGGTAAGGTCTATTCTTTTGTCCTTTAAGCTTACTAACACTCAGCCTTGGCCCTTCTTAAGAAATTCGAGGAATTCGTCCGGCGTCATCTTAACTATCTCAGATGTACCGATCCTGGTTACAAGTATAACCGATATCGTGTTGCCACGCTTCTTTTTGTCGTTCAAAATGCCGCTCGCAGCTTCCTCGGGAGTGATCTTATCTTCCGTGGGAAGGCCGTAAGCTTCGATGAGCTCAAGCATCTTGCCCGCTTCATCTTCTGCGAGCCTTCCTGCCGCTACCGCTGCTCTTATCACGATGCCCATACCCTTGGCAACGCAAACGCCGTGAGCGAGCGTAAAATCGCTGTCTCTTTCTATTATGTGACCTACGGTGTGGCCGTAGTTTAATGTCTGTCTTAAGCCGTTGTCGTTCTCGTCCACCTTGATGACATAAGCCTTGTCTGCCGCGCATCTTGCGATGATGTCTTCTATGAGGTCCTTATCGGCTCTTATGTTCATCTTATCGGGCGCATTCGTTAATATCTCATAGAGCTCTGTGTCCATGATGTATGCGTACTTTATAACTTCGCCCATACCTTCTGTGAAGGTCTCATCAGGCAAAGTGTTAAGGCAGTCCGTATCCTCGATAACTATGGAGGGCTGGTGGAATGCGCCGACCTGGTTCTTGCCCTGAATGAGGTCAATACCGGTCTTGCCTCCGATGCAGGCATCGACCATCGCAAGAAGAGAAGTCGGGATCTGGCATACCTTGATGCCGCGCAGGAATGTGGCAGCAGCAAAGCCTGCCATATCACCTGTAACGCCGCCGCCCAAGGCAACGACGATATCAGTCCTGGTGAAGCCTTCCTTGGCCATCTCATTCCACATACCTGCTATGGAATCGATATTCTTCCTCTCTTCGCCCGCCTCAAAAACATATTCAGAAACGAGAAAGCCTTCACCCGTGAGTGAAGACTTTACCTTATCAAGATACAGAGGCGCAACATTAGTCTCAGATACGATGAGGACCTTCTGAGCCTTGGGACACACCTGCTTTATAAGAGATCCGGATCCGCTTAAAAGTCCGGAGCCTATCAAGACATCGTAATTGCTCGTGCATTCAACGGTTACTCTTCGCATTTCTCGGATTCCTCCTTCATTCTGACACCTTCTTCAAGAAGTGCCTTGAGAGTGTCGGCGTCGCCGTCTTCCAAAGCATCAGATACCTTGGTAAGCTCGGTCGTAAGTTGCTTTATCTCGCGGACGAGATTGTCCCTGTTTGCAAGGAAGAGCTCTGTCCACATGCCGGGATTGAGTCTTGAGACTCTTGTAAGATCCCTGAACGATCCGCCTGTAAAGCCGCTGCATGTAAGAGAGCTGGGGCTCTTGATATAGCAGTTGGATATAACATGAGCCATCTGCGATGTATAAGAGATCATAGAGTCGTGCATCTCGGGATCTGTTACTACAAATCTTCCGAACAAGGCAGGCTCGAACATAGTCTTAAGTCTTCCGAGCTCGGCTTCTGTCGCGCCCTGATCCTTATCGGGATCCGGGACTAAGAGCATTGACGCACCCTCGAACATATCGCTTCTTGAATAATCATATCCCGAGAACTCAACGCCTGCCATAGGGTGAGCACCTATAAAGGAGAAGGTTCCTTCCTCCTTTGCGATCGCAAAACCGGCAGCGCAGATGAGGCGCTTGGTGCCGCACGCATCGGTTACGATGGCGCCGGGCTTTATGAGATGTGCCTTTTCGCGCAGGAACTTAACGCCTGCTTCGGGGTACAAAGAGATGAGCAAAAGGTCGCAGTCAGGGATGGATGAGTCCGTGAGCTCGCCGTGGATAACACCCTCGGTGATCGCCCTTTGCACTGTCTTCTGAGTTCTGTTGCAGGCAAGGACACGAACGTTTGAAGCGTTCGTGGTGAACGCTTTTGCAAACGACGCTCCGATGAGTCCGAGACCTACGATTCCAACAGTAAAACTATTCATATTACAGAATGCTGCGTACTGTGTTGATCTTCTTCATTACTTCGACGAACATGTCGGGTGTGAGGCTCTGAGCACCGTCGGATAATGCCTTGCTCGGATTAGGATGCACCTCGATCTCAAGAGCATCAGCGCCTGCAGCAACTGCTGCCATGGACATAGGTTCGATGAGTGATCTTCTGCCTGTTGCGTGTGAAGGATCACCAACGACAGGAAGGTGTGTAAGCTCGTGGAGCATCGGGATCGCAGAAACGTCGAATGTGTTTCTTGTGTATGTCTCGTAAGTCCTGATACCTCTCTCGCAGAGGATGACCTTCTCGTTGCCCTCGCTCATGATGTACTCAGCACTCATGAGGAGTTCCTTCATTGTTGCGGATAAACCTCTCTTGAGGAGGATCGGCTTGTCGCTCTTGCCTAATGCCTTGAGGAGCTCGAAGTTCTGCATGTTACGTGCGCCGACCTGGATAACGTCAACATCCTTGAACAAAGGAAGATGCTCGGAGTTCATGATCTCTGTTACGATCGGAAGACCTGTTGCAGCCTTTGCTTCGAGAAGGAGCTCGATACCCTCTTCCTTTAAGCCCTGGAAGTCATAAGGTGAAGTCCTGGGCTTGAACGCGCCGCCTCTTAAGAGTGTTGCACCTGCGTCCTGAACGCGCTTAGCTGTCTCGATGATCTGCTCTTTTGACTCAACAGAGCAAGGACCTGCCATTACTGCGAAGTTGCCGCCGCCGATGAGGACGCCGCCGCAGTCAACAACAGTATCTTCCGGATGGAACTTTCTGTTAGCCTTCTTGAAGGGCTCTGATACTCTTGTTACCTGCTCGACGATATCGAGGCTGTTTAACATATCAATGTCGATCTTTGTCGTATCACCGATAAGACCTAAGACTGTACAATAATCACCCTGTGATTCATTAACCTTAACGCCCTGTCCCTCGAACCATTCTACGAGGTTAGTGATCTGTTCCTTAGTTGCTGTGTGCTTCAATACTGCAATCATGTTCTTGTTCTCCTTTTGTTCTTTTGCTTCCTCTGGTCTCAAAACAAAACGCCGCACGGTTTGTGGTCCGTGCGGCGTTCCTATTCAAAATCAATTGGTTACTTCTTAATCCGATTTCTTGTCACGCACAAACCACTTTGGCATTATTGCTAAAGTAAAAGTAGTAATAGTTTGTTGCGTAATAATTAACCGCAGTCTTCATGTAATGTCTCCTGATGAAAAACTGCGGTTATTAAAACACAAAATCAAACACCTTGCAATAGGGTTTATGCAAAAATCTCGAGGCCTGTCTTCTCGTAGATGAGATCACATACATTATCAGGCTCGATGTCTAATGCGATAGCGAACTCGTTATTCATACGGTTCTTGGCTTCATAAAGAGCCCTGTCGTCCTGGGCATTAAGGTGCTTGCCTTCCTTGGACAGTTTCTTGGCGTGTGTGACGATAAGATTGATGAGACCTAAGATCTCTTCCCTTGAACCGTTGGATATAACAGAATTAAACTTCTCCTTACGCTCGTTCCTGTCCTCGATCCACTTGCCGGAATCGATGGGCAGAGTGTCGATAAGAGAGATAGCTTCCTTCTTACTCATTACGGGATGGATCTTGCTTACCTGGGCACTGTTGTCCTTAGGTACATAGAGAACCGAAGCCTGCTTTGCAAACAGGGGCTTTAGGACATAATATGTCTGCGCTTCTTCATGGAAGAAGCTTATATCCTTGATATCTTCTACCTGGCAAACGCCTGAACCGCCGTAAACGATATTATCTCCTATCTTCAGTTTCATGCAAAAATCACCTCTTTTAAAAAAATAACTAAAAACTATTTGAAATTTGAAACAAATGGTATATAATGGCTGATTTAATTATAATACGACTCATAACAAAAGGCCTGTTGGCAAATTATCAAAAATTCACCCAGACCTTCCGTTTTTGATGATAAATCTACCAAAAACCTCTAAAAATCACTTGATTTTAAGAGAAAGTGCTCAAAATCGCAAAAATCGTTTATTTCTTACAAGCCTCCTTAAGCCTCTCGACCGTGATCTCCAGAGCCTTGATCCTCGCATATTTCTTATCGACTGATTCAAGGATGTACCAGGGTGCCTCTTCAGTTGAAGTCTTCTGTATCATCTCGTCGATCGCCTCTTCGTACTGATCCCACTTCTCTCTGTTACGCCAATCCTCGTCAGTGATCTTCCACTGTTTCTCGGGTGTGTTCTGGCGCTCCTTGAAGCGCTTGAGCTGAGTCTTCTTGTCTATCTGTACCCAGAACTTGATGACGACGCATCCCCAATCCGTGAGTTCCCTCTCGAACTCGTTGATCTCGTTATACGCTCTCTGCCAATCGTTCTCAGAGCAGAAGCCCTCGATTCGCTCTACCATTACCCTGCCATACCAGGTGCGGTCAAATATCGCGATGTGACCGGTCTTGGGAAGTCTGGTCCAGAATCTCCAGAGGAAGTGCCTTGCCTTCTCATGCGGCTCGGGGGACGCTATCGGATGCACTTCAAAGCCTCTCGGATCCAAAGCTCCCGTGATGCGCTTGATGTTGCCGCCCTTGCCTGCAGCGTCCCAGCCTTCATATGCGATAACGACTGGTATCTTGCGCTTATAGAGCTTGTAGTGGAGCATCTTGAGCTCGTCCTGGAGCTCGTCTAACCTCTTGTCGTATTCTTCGTCTGTAAGAGTCTTGTCCTTAAGATCCACATCCTTAAGAAGAGGTGTCTTCTTAAGCTTAAACGTATTCTGCAGGATAGGAGATGCAAGTCCGCTGTTCTTTATCGCGGTGTCTATGCCCTGATTGATGAACTCCAATACCTGAAGCTCAGCAAACTTCTTGTCCTTGGCATCGATTATGTACCAGGGCGCGGTCGGGCTGTCAGTATCCTGCAGATATCTGTCGTATACTTCAAGGCTCTCGTCGTAGTGCTTGTTCTCATAGAGGTCGTTCTTATCGACACGCCACTTGGTGTCCTTGTCAGACAGGAGGCTCTCAAGTCTTCTCTTCTGCTCCTTGCATCCTATATGGAAGAAGAACTTAAGGATGAGGTAACCGTTATCTACGAGCGAGCGCTCGCAACGCTTGATCGAATCGATCTTGTATTCATACTCCTGCCTCTTGATCTTGCCTGAGAGGACTCCGTCGGTAACCTCCTCCATCCAGAATGTATCGTAGAAGGTAAACTTACCCTTCATCGGGATATCCCTCATATATCTGTAAAGGAACGGATAGCGCTTCTCTTCGTCTGTGGGCGCAGGATATGTCTTGACCTTGAAGAATCGCGGATCGATGCTCTTAATGACTCTGCCGAGCACACTGCCCTTGCCTGCTGCGCCCCAGCCTTCGAAGATGATCATAACAGGAAGACCCTTGTCTGCTATCTTCATCTGGCACTGAGCGAGCTTTGCTCTTTCTATCTCAACTCTCTCGCGTAACTCCTCGTCCTGCGGCCTTGTCACCTTAACAAAATCCTTAAGCATACATCCTTCCTCCTATTAATTTATGTATAACTTAATTATGCCTTCTTGGAGGTGGGGTTGCAAAGGGAAAAAGCCGCTTTTGTAAGTGTAAATGTAAGGGTTTTGTTAATTACACTTACACTTGGACTTACACTTCTTAATTTGTAAGTGCAACTGTACATCTTTTGCGCTTTACACTTACACTTGGACTTACACTAAGGCCTCAGCAGCTAATAAGTTGATAACCATCACTATGCAATTGTAAATATAGTCGCCGCTGTTCATGTTATCTTCAGTTCCATAGAAGCCTATAAAGTCGCGATTCATCAACAGGCCGCCGCGAGAGTAAGCTTTGATCTTAGATGCCATGTCAAACACATACTCTTCAGTACTGCACTTACCAAAGAATTCAATAATTATGCATCTCTTAAGCCCGGGCAGATAAACGAGGAAGTCAGGATAGTAAGTAATACCTCCGAAGTTTATCGCCGGTTCGTATTTATACTCCAGTCCAAGCTCATCCAGTATCTCTGCGATCAGCATTTCAGATCTTGAACGCATCTGTATACCATGGTGGTAATAGTTGTTAGGTTTAGGGATCGGGTTTTTGCCGTTTCTGCTCTTATTCCAAAACTCCTCATCCAAGTCACATCTGCTTAAGCGTATCGAGAAGTTTTTATTCTTCCCTGCAAAGTGTTTATCAAGGCTTTTGATCTCCTTGATTATCTGCTCTCTTCTTTGTGCGATCTTGTAGTACTCTTTGCCTTTGGTTGTCGTAATGCTCAGCACAGAACTGGTGACAGTCTTAGAAGTTTTCTTTTTATAGATGCGGACTACCGGACGTTCTCTCATAGTGCCGCACTTAACCAGTGGCATCTTCGCAAGCTCTTCCTTGAGAGATATGAGGCGGAGCAGTTTGTATTCCTCGCAGTATTTGATCTTCATAGTTCCTCCTTTGCTTATGCTTTAAGGATACGCGGCGAGGACGGGCGTGCACTCGACAAAAACCTGCAAAAACCGACAAACAAAAGCTGCCCCACATAAGTGAGGCAGCCATTCCTTGGTCGGGTTGATTTAAGTCTTAAGCCTTAACGCCCTTGCAGTCGTTCATGTACTTGCGGATAGGCGCAACATCTGTGTATGTGCTTGCTGTGCCATCCTCAGCGGGGATGATGAGAGTAGGTACGTTAACGATGCCGTACTTCTCTGCGATCTCCGGGTTGTCGTCTGCATAGACCAGATCGTAATCGAAGCTCTGCTCATCGAACATTGCCTTAACTACCTGGCACTTGGGGCATGTATGTGTAGTAACAAGGATCGGCTTGCCGCATGCTTCTGCGCTTGATTCGCAGCAGGGCTGCTCTTCTGCCTGGCTTGATACTGTTACTGTTGCTGTCTTAGGACGCATCTGTGAATTGCAGATGTCGTATGTCTGTCTGTCCTTGAACTCCTGGAGCTTACCGTCGTTCCAGTTCTTGACCGGACGATAGTAACCTGTGATCCTGCTGTATGTCTCTGTAGGCTTACCGCAAACGGGGCATGCCTTAACCTCACCGGGGAGGTAGCCGTGAGCTGCGCAGATGGAGTATGTAGGAGACATCGTGTAGTAAGGAAGTCTGTAGTTCTCTGCGATCTTTCTTACGAGTGAAGCTGCTGCCTTCCAGTCAGGGAGACGCTCACCTAAGAATGCGTGGAATACGGTACCTGATGTGTAGAGTGTCTGGAGGTTATCCTGAACATCCAATGCATCGAAGATGTCTGATGTGAATCCGACAGGGAGGTGTGAGCTGTTTGTGTAGTAGAAAACGCCTGATGCATCGTTTGCAGTGATGATCTCGGGATATCTTGCCTTATCGTGCTTAGCAAGACGATAAGATGTTGACTCTGCAGGTGTAGCCTCGAGGTTGTAGAGGTCGCCATACTTCTCCTGGTAATCTGAGAGCTTCTCTCTCATGTGGTTCAATACCTTTGCAGCGAAGTCCTGAGCTTCCTTGTTTGTAAGATCCTTTCTGATCCACTTTGCGTTGAGACCTGCTTCGTTCATGCCGACGAGACCGATCGTTGAGAAGTGGTTGTTGAAAGTTCCGAGGTAGTGCTTTGTATAAGGATACAAGCCTTCTTCGAGGAGCTTTGTGATAGTGTTTCTCTTGATCTTGAGTGATCTTGCAGAGATATCCATGAGGTGATCCAACTTAGCGAAGAAGTCTGCTTCGTCAGATGCAAGATATGCGATACGGGGGATGTTGATGGTTACAACACCTACGGAACCTGTGGACTCACCGCTTCCGAAGAAACCGCCTGACTTCTTACGGAGTTCACGAAGGTCGAGTCTTAATCTGCAGCACATTGAACGTACATCAGAAGGCTCCATGTCAGAGTTGATGTAGTTTGAGAAGTAAGGGATACCGTACTTAGCTGTCATCTCGAAGAGAAGCTTGTTGTTCTCTGACTCTGACCAGTCGAAATCTCTCGTGATGGAGTATGTAGGGATAGGATACTGGAATCCTCTGCCGTTAGCATCACCTTCGATCATGATCTCGATGAATGCACGGTTGACCATATCCATCTCAGCCTTACAATCCTTGTACTTGAAGTCGACTTCCTCGCCGCCTACGATACAGTTCTGCTCTGCTAAGTCCTTAGGTACTGTCCAGTCTAAGGTGATATTTGTAAAGGGAGACTGTGTGCCCCATCTTGAAGGTGTGTTAACGCCGTAGATGAAGGACTGGATGTCCTGCTTTACCTGCTTGTAGTTTAAGTTATCGATCTTAACAAAAGGTGCGAGATATGTATCAAAGGAGGAGAATGCCTGAGCGCCTGCCCACTCGTTCTGCATGATACCGAGGAAGTTTACCATCTGGTTGCAGAGTGTGGATAAGTGCTTTGCAGGAGCGGATGTGATCTTGCCCGGGATACCGCCTAAGCCTTCCTGGATGAGCTGCTTAAGTGACCAGCCTGCGCAGTAACCTGTGAGCATGGACAGATCGTGAATGTGGATATCTGCATTTCTGTGCGCGTCTGCGATCTCCTTGTCGTAGATCTCAGAGAGCCAGTAGTTAGCAGTGATAGCGCCGGAGTTGGAAAGGATAAGACCACCGACGGAATATGTAACTGTTGAGTTCTCCTTAACTCTCCAATCCTCGACCTTAACATAGCTGTCAACGAGGTTCTTGTAGTTGAGGAGCGCAGAGTTCATGTTACGGATCTTCTCACGCTGATTACGGTAGAGGATATAAGCCTTAGCTACGTCCTCATAACCCATTCTCTGAAGTGTAACCTCGACGCTGTCCTGAATGGTCTCAACGTCGACCTTGCCGTCAACGGCATTCTTCTCGCAGTCAGATACTGCGTTGAGAGCGAGCATATCAATGATCTGTGTATTGTACTCCCTCTTCTGTGCCTTGAATGCCTTCTCGATAGCGCCTGAGATCTTGCCCAGATCGAACTCTACGACTTTGCCGTCTCTTTTTACGATTTGATACATGTCCTGCTCCTTTAATCTTCTCCCCGCAGTTTTGCCTGCGGTATTATTGTGCTTGCTATATCGCGTGCCCTGATAAGTTCCTCCCTGGGAAGCTCTCCCAAGCCCTGCCCTTTGACGAGCTCGCCGGAGTCCTTGAAGGCCTGGATAAAGTACTTAGGTGATCCTTCGATCAGCTTAGCTATATCCGCGAAGTCCTCGGGCTTATGAAGGGGATCAACTGTCGTTGTCCTGAATTCATAATCGACTCCGCTCTCCATTATGATCTTGATGCTCTCTTGTATCTTAGAGGTATCAAAACCAGGGACTCCAACCGTCTCCGGATACTTTGCCAAAGTGTTCTTTATGTCCATCGCAACGTAGTCTACATTGCCGGAATCTAAAAGCGCCTTGACCTTATCCGGGAAGCTTCCGTTGGTATCGAGCTTTACCTTGAAACCGAGTGCTTTGATCTTTGCTATGAACTCGGGCAGATCCTGCTGCAGCGTCGGTTCGCCGCCCGTTATACATACACCGTCAAGTACTCCCTGTCTCTTCTCCAAAAAAGCGAAGAATTCCCCCTCATCCAAGGTGTTCTCTTCTTCAATTCTGTTGACAAGTAAAGCGTTGTGGCAGTAAGGGCATCTCATGTTGCAGCCGACCGTGAAGACGGTGCAAGCCACAAGTCCGGGATAGTCGAGAAGTGTAAGTTTCTGCAAACCGCCAAGCTTCACTTCTTACTGCCTCCCCCATTGATCATTCAGGTGCGCACGCCAAGGTCTTGTTCCCTGTGCCGCTATTAGAGAATACCATATCTAGTGTTTGAGTCAAGGGCCAAACACAAGATATAGTGGTCTGTAATACAAATGAAATATTTTTGATAAATGCCCTGTTTTATTGGATCTTCCAGCAGATCTGAGGGTTTCCTTTTACGAATTCGGCAAAGCTTTCCGAATAAAAACTCTCGTAGCAATTGGGGATCTCGCAGATGACGAGCTTGCCGGTCTCGGGGTCGTATGCCATAGCTTCGGTCTTCGATAAGAGGATTATATATGTGCCGTCCCCGTTCTCGAAAATATTATAAGTCTGGTCCTTGCCGTACGAGAAATAGTCCGCACCTGCGCCGAGGTCGCCTAAGGTGAAATAGACATCGACGTCGCCCGCAGCGAGCCTTATGCGGTATCTGCCGCAGTATCTCATCAAGGTGGCATCGATCTGCTTATCGCCTGTGCAGGATATGAGCTTGCGCTCGCCTGTAAGGCCCTCTGCTTCTGTGCGCGCGATACCTGACGAATAGTAGATGTTTGCCTGCTCCATGTCGTATGCTATCTGACCCTTCAAGGTGCCGAGGCCCATAGCGGCAAGGAGGAACATCAGGCAGGCGCCTGCAAAATACCAGATAAAGCCCTGAGGCTGAACGTTGATCTTACTAAGGCCTTTGATATCGACAGATGCGAGGCGGGCAAACAGGTCCTTAAGTCCCATGATGCCCAGAGGCGTTACTACCATAAAGTACGGCAGCGCGTAAGTTGCGCCCGCCTCCCAGAGAAGGTGGAACAGGAAGCCGCCTATAAAGGTCATGAGGATAAGGCCTGCTTCGTATGAATATTCCTTCTTCCTGAAGGTGGCAGCAAAAGATGCCAGACCGAGGAAGATCATGATGACGAATATCTTGGTTATCTGGGATATCACTCTTACCGCAGAAGGTCTTGTAAGGAGCCAGAAGTATTCGGGAACGGTATCTGAACCCCAGAGTCTCTCTGAGATCGTGAGGATATAGTTGAAGGTGGGGTCAGCCCAGTTAGCTGCCATCTTCTTTGTGTAGAAGCTTACGGCGTATGCAGGATCTCCTGCAAACTCTCCGAATCTTTCCTTAAGGAACTCCTTGGCTATCTCAGTCTCTGCCTCGCCGTCATAATTAAGGCTCTCGTAGGT
>JAIKWA010000026.1 GCA_024685135.1 Saccharofermentans sp. | reverse complement strand
AAGATCACTTCTCTCTGCCTGACCGCATCACTGGCGCTCGGGCTTATGACTTCTTGTACTTTCAGCGAGTACAACACCAACAAGCTCTACAGCGAGATAATGGACGATGCGATCACGGACAAGGATGATATCGTCTACAAGGACGATGGCATCTTCATGAGAGTCTGCGCCGGGTTCGTAAGCGCTTTGGACGATGGAGACACAGACGTTATAGAGTCTCTTTGTTCTGATAAGCTCCTTGATATGGAGGGGACTTATGACCTGATAGAGGAGATGGTGGATGGCTTTGAGGGCGATGTCATAGACACGAGCGTCCTGCCGACGGATCTGGCCTCGAGGACATACAGCCATTGGTCCAAGACGGATCCCATTGATTTTTACGACCATGAGTTCTATATCTACACGACGGACCAGACATACTGGGTAACATTGTCACTTTATTCCATAGTGGGCGATGACGATTATATCGGACTCAACCGCATAAGGATCCTGACGATCGACAAGACCTTCAACATGGATATCTCGCCCGCCGAAGAAGAGAATGTGGACAGGTACGATTTCGAGGACGGTACTTCTGCAGAAATGTTATTGGATGATTCCTGCGGGATCCTCGTCTGCTATGGCGACAGCAGTGACTACATAGCAGTCAATATCGGCGTCGGCACGGCTTTTAAGGTTTACAAGCTGACCGGCGGCGGAGATGTGCTCAGCAGGGATGATATAGATGACGTGGACTGGACTGACGAAGAGGAGGCATATAAGTTCCTCGAAGATGTTGAGCCTTACGCATTCGGCGAAGACTCAGTCGTGACAGGCTTCTATAAGTCTGCGAGATTCTACTATATCGAAGATTCCGACGAGATGCTGTATGTCAACATCACAGGCGACGGCGAGCCGCAGAAGGTTACTTTCGCGAGCATATTTGACCCAACCAAGCCATATTCCAAGGACGATGCCGAGGTGCTGCACAAGAGCACGGATAACTGATCAGCTGTACTGACCGGGGAGGTTTGCTGCCTGATCGCCTTCAACCTTTGCCTTATAAAGGATCGAATCGATGAAGTCTTCCTTCATGGCGGTATATGTATTGCGGTCATCTGCGTATTTCTCACCGAGAGATATCTTGAGGTCTGAATACCTTTTGGCATCCTCAGGGTGGGAATTAAGGTAATTGCGCATTGTGAGATAGTTATTCCAGTTAGGGTCCTGATAGATCACGACATGGATGTGGTGAGTCCTTATCTCACCCTCGCCGCAGACATAAAGATGCTGGCCGGGAATATCCTGGCCGCGGTAATAGAAACCATTCTGTGCGAGAAGATCGTTCTTGGCAAGGATATCTCCAAAGTCATTGACACCGACAACGAGGTCTAAGATGGGCTTGGCATAGATCCCCTTGATCGAGGTGCTTCCTATATGCTGAACATCTACTGCCGTATCGCCAAGTATCTCCTTGAGCTTTGCGGCGGTGTTCCTGCCTTCCGTTTCCCATGCGTCGTTGTGGGGGACAACGGTTACCATCCCCCTTACAAGACCTAATCCTGAATCTGCACTATCTGCCATATGTGAGCTCCTTATGCATCTATCTTGTTAAGCAGTTTGTCTGCGAACTTTTTATACTTAGTGTCACCACAGAGGTCTGATTTGAAAGTACGGGAATACTTCCTTAGAAGGCTTTTTGTTTGTAAGGAGGATAAACACAAAAGCCATCGCCACGAGTAATGTACCCGCCTGATAATACCAGGCTTCATTCCTAAGGAAGATTATCGTCAGCTCCATGCCTATCAGAAGAGCGATCCCGATACACCAATATGCGATGTGATATTTCTTACAGACCGATATCATAATATGTTCCGTTTCTTTCTTTTTATCAGAGCGATTATATCACAATAGCAAGAACCCTATTCAACGCAGCGCAGGTAGTATTCCACGGCGTGTCTGCTATCATTCGATTGCAAAGGGGGGACATACCTTCGGACTTATCTTCCTCGTTTAAAAGGAAAACGCATCACTTCAAGATATGGTATCCACCGTCTGCAAATACATTGGTGCCGGTCATGTAGCCTGACAGGTCTGATAAAAGGAACATAACGACATTGGAAATGTCTTCGGTATCTCCTAATCTTCCTAACGGTATAAGGCTTTCAGACTGCTTTCTTATATCTTCGTTATCGAAGGAAGCTTTGGTCATGCCGGTATAGGTGAAGCCCGGCGCAACTGCATTTACGCGGATGCCGAAGGGGGCAAGGTCTAAGGCCATTGCTGAGGTAAGTGCGACGATGCCGCCTTTGGAAGAAGCATAGTCAGCCATATTGCCCCTGAAGATAGAGCTTCTTATGCAGCTGATATTAACGATCTTGCCGCCGCCGTTTGCTGCCATCAGTTTAGATGCAGCCTTGGATACGATAAATGTTCCCGTGAGGTTAACGGATATCACTTTCTCCCACTCCGATAATTCCATATCGAAGAAAGGCTTGCCCGAGCCCCATATGCCTGCGGCATTAACAAGGCCGTCGATCTTATCTGTTCCGCTTAAGATCCCGGATATCGCTTCTTCATCAGTGACACTTGCCTGATGGTGGTTGTACATGGGATCTTCTATGGAGCTTTCACACACATCTATTCCCAGGACCTTCGCGCCTGAGCTTAAGAGCTGAAGGGCGCAGCTTTTGCCGATGCCTGAAGAAGTGCCCGTAACTATAAATGTCTTACCTTTGTTATCCCGGCTGTTCATGTTATTCTCCTTTACTCCAGAGCCCCGCTTAATATCCCCAGTGCTTCTATTACCATGCTTCTCTTGTCCTTGGGGATCCTCGCAAGGATCTCCTTAAACCTTTGGTCCATATCAGATTCTATGCTGCTATATTGAGATGTTCCTTTACCCGTAAGCTCCAAGGTAACATATCTTCGGTCTTCTTCAGATTGACTTCTTATAACAAGACCTTTACGGACCAGTTCATCTACCGTCCTGCTGATCCCGCTCTTATCGAGCCTTAAAATCTCTGATAACTCCTTAATGGATATACCCGGCTTGCGTCCGATCTCGGTTAGTACAAAACACTGGGTATCGCTTACCTTGCAGCATCCCTTCCTGTTGATGCCGGCCAGGTTCATCTCGAGCCTTCTGGTGTTCTCTCTTAAAATCTGTGCCTGTCTCATATGTTCACCTGCCTTTTGAGGAATATTAAGACAGATAGTTGCATATGTCAACTATTTATAGTGTCAACTGTTATCTGCATTCTTGAAATGAGAGGGCAGGTGATATAATAACCGATAGAAGGCAAACCTTATATAAGAATTGAGGACAGTATGAGTTTTATCGGAAACATCGTCGGTGTAGCAGCAGAATCGATACGTTCAGAGATCAAGGATCAGTACCTTGAGTGTTTTACGACAGACACATTAGGTCAGGATATATTGGTTAAGCGTGCACATAGGAATAACACAGACGGCCGCAATAAGGGAAGTGGCGAGATAATCTCATCAGGCTCCAAGGTTATCGTACCTGAAGGCACTTATGCGCTCATGATAGACGGCGGTAAGATCATCGACAGCATAACCGAGCCAGGTCTTTATACCTGGGACGATTCGTCTTCCGGGTCGGTCCTCGGAGGCGGCGGTAAGAGCGTATTAGGAGATGTCTTTGACAGGTTCAGGTTTGCAGGTGAAGTCCCTAAGAGCCAGAGGATCTACTATGTTAATGCCTTAGAGATAATGAACCAGACCGTTGACGAAGTGCTCAATATAGTTTATCCGGATCCTTTCTACGGGAATGTGTATTTTGACTATAAGGTCGTATTCTCATTCAGGATCACAGACCCTGCTAAATTCTTCAGGAAGACCGGTAAGGAAACGACAGTTTACGATTACATGGGATCGTCTTCGAGCCCCAAGATGCCCATTATGGAGCTTGTAGACCATATGGGAGAGGCGCTCAATCTGTGCGGTACAAGAGACAAGATATCTTTTGCTCAGCTCCTCTCACATAAGAGCACCGTAAAGAAGACCGTCAACGAAGTGCTCTCTGAGTTCTGGCAAGAGCAGCGTGGCATGACTGTTGAATCCATAGCGATCGCTGACATTACATTAGACGAAGAATCCAAAGCCCGTGTCGAGACGTTCGACAATGCGAAGATCTTTGCTGACGATCCTGCCGCGCTTAATGCTCTTGTAGCCCTGGGATTGACGGAAGCAATGCAGCTTGCAGCGGCAAATACAGGTGGCACGATGCTTGCGAATTGTCCCTTCTGCGGAGTGATGCTTACGAATGGCAACTCACTTCATAACTGTCCTGCCTGCAATGCCGATATAAGTACTTACCATAAATGAAGATATATTTCGCACCGCTCGAAGGCGTTACCACTCACATATTCCGCAATATCTATAACGATATCTATGGCGGTATAGATAAGTATTTTGCACCCTTCGTATCGCCTTCGGACAAACGCCCTCTGACGCCCCGCGAGAGGAAGGATATTGCCCCTGAGAATAATTCGGGTATTAACATGGTGCCTCAGATCTTAACCTGCAGATCAGACTGCTTTATTAAGACTGCAAAAGATCTTCATGATATGGGATACGGGGAAGTTAATCTCAACCTGGGATGCCCTTCAGGGACCGTATGCTCCAAGGGTAAGGGTGCAGGTTTCCTGCCGGAGACAGCAGAGCTTAAGAGCTTCTTAGATGACATCTATTCTTATGCCGAGGCAGGTAACATGAAGATATCCATTAAGACAAGACTCGGCTACTACTCTGCTGATGAATTCTACGATCTTATGGATATCTTTAACCAATATCCCGTAAGCGAATTGATCGTACACCCCCGGGCAAGATCTGACTTTTATAAGGGCGATATAAGAACGCAGTACTATTCCTATGCATTAGAGCATTCCGGGAACCCTCTGGTATATAACGGAAACATCAATAGCATTGAGGACTACGGGAAGTTTAAAGAGATATTAGGTGATGAGCTGTCCACCGTAATGCTCGGCAGAGGACTTATCGCAGATCCTTCGCTTGCAGATAAGCTTAAGGGCGTGACGGTTGATACTGATTACGGAAAGTTTAAAAGGCTGCACGATACTCTCTTCCATGAGTATCAGAAGATAATGTCTCCTGATATCAATGTCTTATTCAAGATGAGAGAGCTGTGGATCTATTGGCAGGTTTTGTTTGAAGGATATGAGCATGATATCAAGAAGATCTTTAAGGCTAAGAAATGCATCGAATACGAGCAGATCGCAGAAGGCATTATCCAAGACAGGCTAAATTAATACCAGAAGATTGATATTGAATAGTAAAGTCCCATACTCCATAATCTTATCAGGTGGATCGGTAAATATATGGAGAATAGGAAGAATCAATATGCGTTCAGATTACGATGAACTCTTTGATCTCTTGTATAACGATGAGGTCAAGAAGATCCCCCTTATTTTCAGGCTCGGCCTGAGGAGAAATAAGTATGTCTACGGCTTCATGGGCGTGCTTGTCATTGCGGTATGCATACTCAGTACCCTCTTTTACATGACAGAGACGAGCGAATCCATGAGTACCCTTCCGGGATATACCACGATTGCCATAAATAACTACGATTACAGGTATCTTATTGCGCTCATTATCGTTGCTGCTGTCCTGATACTGATCGGGCTTTGGATATTGAGCGAGATGTTCTTCGACCAGCGCGCCTTTGCCAAGGCTACGAGGACCGCGAGCAGGCTCAGCATGCAAAAGCGCCATCTTGAAGCCGTCAGGCGCCAGGACTGGAAGATGAAGAACTGGATCGATTAAGAGATAAAATCCCTACTAATGTGGTAGATAAGATCGGCCTTTTGTACTTTAATAATAAAAAGGAGGAAGGGCCATGGAATTGATCGATGCTATAAGACAAAGACACTCGGTACGGCAGTATGATGCGCGCGATATAGAAGAGGATAAGATCTTGCTTCTTAAAGCGAAGATAGATGAGCTCAACGCCGAAGGTGATCTCCACTTACAGTTTGTAGAAGATGCAGCGAAGACTTATAACAGGCTGTTTAACAGGATGTCGGGCTTAGGCTCGGCTCCGAGCGTGATAGCGTGTGTCGGAAGAGATGATGCATCTCTTGATCAGCGCGTAGGATACTACGGCGAGAAGCTCGTTTTGTATGCGCAGACATTGGGGCTTAATACCTGCTGGACCGGTACTTTTAACAGGAAGAATTTAAATGCTGATGTCCCTGAAGGTGAGAGGCTCGTTATATCCATTGCGATAGGTTACGGCAAGGATCAAGGCCGCGGGAGAAAGGCCAAGACCAAAGAGCAGGTAAGCAAAGTCTTGAGTACGGGGGCAGAATGGTTTGATAAGGGCGTAGAGCTTGCACTGCTTGCTCCCACGGCGATCAACCAGCAGAAGTTTCTTATTAAGCTTTTACCTGATGAGACGGTAGAATTCGTTGACAAGGGTGGAGTATACAGCCAGGTGGATATCGGCATAGTCAAATGCCATTTTGAGATAGGTTCAGGAAGAAAGCAGACACCAGGATAAGGAGGAGCACATGAAGACGATAAACATAGTAAACGGACCCAAAGATGTATCAGTCATGATACAAGGGTGCATGAGGATGACAAGCCTTACCGGAGAAGAGGCGGCGAAGGTCATTAAGACATCTTATGAGATGGGGATCAATTTCTTCGATCACGCTACATGCTACGGGCCAAACGGCGCGGCCGAGACGCGCTTCGGTGAGAGCTTCCCTCTTACAGGGATAAGAAGGGAAGATATCTATATCCAGAGCAAGTGCGGTATCTATCCGGACCGCAAAGAATTCGACTGGAGCAAAGATGCGATCCTTACAAGCGTAGACGACAGTTTAAGAAGACTTAATGTGGACTACTTGGATACGCTCCTTTTGCACAGGCCCGATATCCTCTTCGATCCTGAAGAAGTAGCAGAGGCGTTCGATACATTAGAGACAAGCGGCAAGGTACGCTACTTCGGCGTCAGCAATCTCGCTCCCATGCAGATCGAGCTTCTTAAGAAATATGTAAAGCAGCCTCTGGTTATTGATCAGGTACAGCTCTCTCTTGAGCAGTCACAACTTATAGACCAGGCTCTATATATGAATAACAAGACTACTGATATGTCAGTAAGCCGCGACGGCAATCTGCTCGACTACTGCAGGTTAAAAGACATTACCATTCAGGCGTGGTCGCCTCTTCAGATAGGAATGTTCGGAGGCACCTTTGTAGATAATCCGGACTTCCCCGAGCTCAACAAAGTCTTAGGCGATCTGGCTGAGCGTGAAGGCGTATCCAAGACTGCAGTAGCTATCGCATGGATCTTAAGGCATCCTGCGAAGATGCAGGCTATAATCGGCACCATGAACCCCGCTCACATTGAAGATGCGTGCAAAGCAACTGAGGTCAAGCTCTCGCATCACGACTGGTACGAGCTCTATCTTGCATCCGGCAAGTTCCTTCCCTGACCTATGGAGAAAGTAGCAGTTATCACAGGCGGCGCCAGAGGTATAGGCAGGGCAATCGCTGATGCAATGCAAGAGGCCGGCATAAAGACTCACATAATAGACATCCTTCCGGGCGACTGGTTCGTAGGGGATGTCGCAGATAAGAGCGCTTTGGAAGAATTTGCAAAGTCAGTAACAGACAGCTCGGGACATGTGGATTACCTCATAAATAATGCTATCCCTACAATGAAGGGTATTGACGAGTGCAGCTACGAAGAATTCCAAAGAGCTCTTGATATAGGCGTAACCGCACCCTTTTATCTTACCAAGCTCCTGATGCCTTATCTTGCAGAGGGCGCATCGATAGTAAATATCGCATCCTCGCGCGACCGCATGAGCCAGCCTCAGACTGAGAGCTACACCGCTGCAAAGGGCGGTATTGCTTCTCTTACTCACGCACTCGCAGTAAGCCTTGCGGGCAAGGCAAGAGTAAACAGCATATCTCCGGGATGGATAGATACTACCGGGTCTGATATAACGGGACCTGACGCATCTCAGCAGCTCGTAGGACGCGTCGGAAGGGTAGAGGACATAGCATCTATGGTAATGTTCCTTTGCTCTGACAAGGCGGGCTTTATAACCGGCGAGAATATCTGTATAGACGGCGGCATGACCAGGCAGATGATCTACCACGGTGAGCACGGATGGGAGTATTCAGGGCGCATTTTGTGATATAGTAAGCCCTATGGGGGTAACCTGAATGACGATCCAGCAGCTTAAATATGTTATTGCGATAGCCGAGTGCGGTTCCATATCGATGGCCGCGCAAAGACTCTTCGTCGCTCAGTCGAGCGTGTCGAAGTCTGTCGCTGAGCTCGAGAAGGAGATGGGCATCACTATCTTCAACCGCAATAACAGAGGCGTGTATCTCTCAGAAGACGGCACCAATTTCCTCTCATATGCAAGGCAGGTCATTGAGCAGACTGAACTGCTCGAGAGGGAGTTCAAATCCGCACCTCCGCCGAGAAGAGTATTCTCGGTATCCTCACAGCACTATGCCTTCGTTGTAAATGCCTTTGTAGAGCTCGTCAAAGAGTATGGCGAAGATAAATACGAATTCACTTTAAGAGAGCTTAAGACAGCTGAGATCATCGAGGATGTAAGGACCAGAAGGAGCGATATCGGGATCCTCTTTTTGTCGCGCTTTAACAGGGAAGTCATAACGCATATCCTCGCAAACGAAGAGATGGAATTCGTAAAGCTCTTTACGGCAAACCCGCATGTATTCGTCAGCAAAAAGAACCCTCTTGCGCGTAAGAAGAAGGTTACTTTAGAAGACGTTAAGGCATACCCCAGGCTTACATACGATCAGGGAATTAAGAACTCCTTCTACTTTGCTGAAGAGCTCCATATAACAGAAGACAGCCCCAAGAACATCGTCGTATCGGACCGTGCGACGCTCTTCAATCTCCTTATAGGTCTTGACGGTTATACCATCGCCTCGGGCGTTCTCAGCAGCGATCTTAATGGCGACGATATAGTCTCCATCCCTCTTGTCAGCGACGAGTATATGGATATCGGCTACATAATGCTAAGGGACAAGCCCTTAAACGGCATAACCAACAGATACTTAGAGCATCTCTCGCAGTATATCTCCAACTATTCCAAGTGATTCCTGCTATCGCTTTTGGCTATGGCTATCCGCGAAAAACGGATGCTAACACATAACCACCCGTTTGTGGTGTAATCTTGCCATTCGAAAAACACAAACGTGAAGGAGATAAAGAAATGGCAACATCAGTGATCGGCTATCCGAGGATAGGTAACTTGAGAGAGCTCAAGTTTGCAAGCGAGAAGTATTTCAGAAACGAGATAAATGCAGAGCAGCTTACAAAGGTTGCAAAGGACATAAGAAAGTACAACCTGGATGTTCAGACAAAGGGCGGGATAGATTATATCCCCTCCGGTGATTTCTCTTACTACGATGCTCTGCTCGATACGGCAGTATTGCTCGGCGTAGTTCCCGCAAGATATAAGGAGCTTGGCCTTAGTGAGCTCGATACATATTTTGCAATGGCAAGAGGTTATCAGGGCCCCAAGGGCGATGTTAAGGCCTTTGCCATGAAGAAGTGGTTCAATACAAATTACCACTATCTCGTGCCCGAGGTAGAAGACGATGTCAAGATCGAGCTTAACGCCAAGGTGCCTTACGAGCTTTATTCTGAAGCATTGAGCTTAGGCGTAAAGACAGTTCCCGTTACGGTAGGTCCCTTTACATTCCTGAAGCTTGCAAGATTTGTAGGATCCAAGACTAAGGAAGATATTGCCGGTAGCGTTATCTCCGCATATAAGGATCTTATCGCAGGCTTTGCAAAGCTCGGCGCGGAATGGGTAAGATTCGACGAGCCTTATCTTGTAAGAGATCTGAACAGCGAAGATATAGCCTTTTTCGAGCAGCTCTATAAGGAGATCTTAGGAGCAAAGTGCGGAGTTAAGATCCTTTTGCAGACTTACTTCGGAGATATAAGAGACTGCTATAAGAACGTCATATCCTTAGGCTTCGACGGTATCGGTCTCGACCTTATCGAGGGTAAGAAGACATTATCCCTTATAAAGGAGAACGGCTTCCCTGAAGATAAGATCCTCTTTGCAGGCGTGGTAAACGGCAAGAATATCTGGAGAAATAACTACGGGAAGACCTTAGCTATCGTATCGGAATTACGTGAGTGCGTATCTGATATAGTCATAGGAACATCCTGCTCCTTGCTCCATGTTCCCTGCACGACCAGGAGCGAGACCAAGCTTTCTTCTGACATTTTAAAGCACTTTGCTTTTGCAGAAGAAAAGATAGATGAGCTTAGTGAGTTAGATAAGATCTTAGGTTCAAGTGATCCTGAATCTTTGCCCGAATACAAAGCAAATGCAGAACTTCATGCAATAACAAGGAGCGGCGCTGACGATGCGGTACAAAAGAAGGTTGCAGCATTAAGCGATAAGGACTTTACAAGACTTCCCGGATTTGCCGCAAGAGAGAAGATCCAGAAGGAGAGATTTAACTTCCCCTTATTCCCTACGACAACCATTGGCTCCTTCCCTCAGACACAGGAAGTAAGAGCAAAAAGATCAGCTTTCCGTAAGGGAGAGATCGATACTGCTGAGTACGAGAGCTTTATCGAGGGAAAGATCGAAGAGTGCATCAGGCTTCAGGAAGAGATCGGTCTCGATGTCTTAGTGCATGGTGAGTTCGAGCGTAACGACATGGTAGAGTACTTCGGTGAATGCCTTGAAGGTTATATCTTTACCGAGAGAGCATGGGTCTTATCCTACGGTACGAGATGCGTAAAGCCGCCGGTAGTCTGG
The DNA here is from genome assembly GCA_024685135.1 of Saccharofermentans sp. GTDB lineage: Bacteria > Bacillota > Clostridia > Saccharofermentanales > Saccharofermentanaceae > Saccharofermentans. The sequence goes on along the minus strand of JAIKWA010000026.1, from coordinate 2,127 downwards.
GGCGATATCAGAAGAGCAAAGCCCATGACGGTAAGGTGGTCGAAGTTCACGCAGAGCCTGACAGGCAAGCCTGTTAAGGGAATGCTCACAGGCCCCGTAACCATCCTCAACTGGTCCTTCCCGAGAGAGGATATATCTCTCAAGCAGAGCGCTCTTCAGATCGCCCTTGCGATAAGAGAAGAGGTATTAGACCTCGAAGCAAACGGCATCTCGATAATCCAGGTAGACGAAGCGGCTCTTCGCGAGAAGCTCCCCTTAAGACGCGCAGATTGGCACGAGGACTATCTCGACTGGGCTATACCTGCATTCCGTCTCGTACACAGCGGTCTTAAGCCGGAGACACAGCTGCACACGCATATGTGCTACAGCGAGTTTAGCGACATCATCAAGGAGATAGATGACATGGACGCTGATGTCATCACCTTCGAGGCGAGCAGATCTGATCTTACTATCTTAGATACTCTTAAGGAGAATAACTTCAGGACCGAAGTAGGCCCCGGCGTTTACGATATCCATTCTCCCAGGATCCCTTCAAAGGAAGAGATAAAGGATGCCATCTCTAAGATGACAAAGAGAGTTCCCATAGATAAGCTCTGGGTCAACCCTGACTGCGGACTTAAGACCAGAGAAAACGAAGAGACTGTGCCCAGTCTCAGAAATCTCGTAGCGGCAGCGGTGGAAGCTAGAAATGAAAACAACTGAACTCTTCGGTAAGAAGACCGTATTCTCTCTTGAGATATTTCCTCCCAGAGAAACGATGGGAGAGAACGTAATATACGAGACCTTGGATGCTCTGCACGATGTAAAGGCTGACTTTATAAGCGTTACATACGGCAAGAACAGCGGTACCGACGGATGCAGGACGGTCAAGATCGCATCGGACATCAAGCACAGATACGGTGTCGAGAGCATCGCTCACATCCCCTGTATCGGCGCTACCAAGGAGAAGATGATCAGGATATTAGATGCCCTTAAGGAGAACGAGATAGACAATATCCTGGCGCTTCGCGGGGACATGCCTGAAGGCGAGGCGCAGCAGGGCGATTTCCTCCATGCGGACGAGCTCATATCCTTCATCCGTTCAAGATACGACTTCAATATCCTTGCTGCCTGCTATCCTGAGGGGCATCCCGAGAATCCGAGCTACGACAACGATATCGAGCATCTGAAGCGCAAGGTCGATTGCGGTGCAAACCATCTCATAACCCAGCTCTTCCTGGACAATACTCACTTCTACCGCTTTATGTATAAGGCGGGAAGAAGGGGTATCAATGTCCCGGTCGAAGCGGGCATAATGCCTGTCACCAACAAAAGACAGATCGAGAGAATGGTCAAGATGTGCGGAGTGGAGCTTCCGGGCAAGTTCATCAAGATCCTGGATAAATACGGCGACAACGAGAGGGCTCTCAAGGATGCAGGTATCGCATATGCCGTGGATCAGATAACGGATCTTATGGCAAACGATGTAGACGGCATACATCTGTATACCATGAACGATCCTTATGTCGCACATAAGATCTACGAGGCGGTCTGTAACCTTATCTGATTCCTGAGTGTTGGTACATTTATAACGAACCATAACCCGGTATTGTGCCAGCTACTGCGCTTAGCATTTAAGCACAAGTGAGACTGTCTTGGTTCTTTGCGGATCCTCTTAACGCCTGTTCATCTTGGCCATGGAAGCTAATGTCGGGATATTCATGGGACATACATCCATACATGAGAAGGACTTAGAGCACGTGCTTCCGAAGTGCTCCTTGTAGCTTGCAGTTATCTCAGAAGATCTGGAAGGATTTCTTGCTGATACAAGATAGCAGTCGTTGGCATATATGGCTCCGAAGAAATTCTCGCCGTTTACATAGTTGGGACATACTTCAAGACACAGTCCGCACTTAAGGCACTTGGCAGCATCGTACTGATGCCGGTGTTCCTTGTCGGATATACCGGACTTTGGGCTGTATTCACCTATATAGATATCGCTCTTTCTAAGGTTATCGTGGATCACTGTTCTGTCTACTACAAGGTCCTTGATGACCGGGAATTTCTGCAGGGGCTGTATCGTTATCTCATCGCCCTTAAGATCTTTTACCATTGTCTCGCAGGCAAGGGCAGGCACTCCGTTTATAA
>JAIKWA010000023.1 GCA_024685135.1 Saccharofermentans sp. | reverse complement strand
GCAATGATCTCAAGAGCCTTAACGAGTGATACGCCGGCCTTGGTAAGGGTTCCGAGCTGTCTTGCAAAATCAGCAAGCTGAGGCTTCTTGAGAGGCTTAAGTGCGATCCTTCTGCTGACGGGCACCGCGTTGATAAGCATGAGGTTATCGTCATGGAACCTCCTCTGAAGATCCGCCTCATCGAAAGCATTGGTACGGCCTTTGATTATCTTACCGTTTGCATCCTGAGCTTGATATTTATATTCCGGCATTTTGCAATCCTTCCTTAAAGTTTATTCCGCTTCGTAATTAAGCACATTAAATGAATAGTATATATTCCAGGTGCCTGTCATCTGATAGGTGGCAATATCAGAAGTATCTTCTTCCGTAAGCCTTGTATCGATATACTCGACGGTATAAAGGCCTTGGCGATACTCAAATCTCAAGGGAGTGTTATCCTCGCTGTTCCAGGAATAAAGATAGACCTCACCGTCGTGCGTGGAGATCTTCTCTATTCTCTCTGCAGCACCCTCTGCAAGGCCGTTATAAGCATCGGGATCGTATATGCAGCTCAGATTGCCGTAATACTCCGTACCGACTGCCCTCAAGGCGAGCCTGACATCCTTGGCCTCTCTGAATACGCGGCGTGCCGTTGTGGTGACAACTGCCGTTACTACTGCAAAGACGATTATGACCGCAAGCATCACGAGCTCAATGACATAACGCCTGAACCAATCCCCTATACGTCTTCTGTAAAACTCTGTACCAACAGTTCCTGCCGGTCTCACCCTTGCCTTATCTGCCACTTCATCCCCCCGTTGCAAGCCCCGATATGTTGATAGTTCCGAAATCCAAAGTTCCTGAAGCCGTTACAGAACCTGAAGCGTTATAGTCTTCGTATCCTGCTACGGTAAAGTTATTCGGCATTGCGGTTATGTTCGCCATTACATTAGGATGAACAGAAGGACTGAACAGTGCCTGGATGCTCGTCTGGTCTAAGGTAATGGTATACATCATATATGGTGAAAGCTTGTTACCTAATGTATCGATGTCGTCCTTGATATAGGAGACCTTGATGGGCACTTCAATATAAGTACCTTCAGCTACCCTGGAATCGTACTGACCTACATCACTTCCGCTTGCAACATAAACTCTTGCCGTGGCCGTGAAATAAGTCTCCGTATAAATAGCGCTTACTGTCTCCTCGCCAACTATTACATCCCTCTGAAGAGAGCTTGTCGATACCGGATAAGATGTGCTTCCAATGACTATGCTGCTGCCGTCTGATGAAGAAGCAAGCAGCTCGAGCATATTGGCACCGGAGAACTGGTTGTTGAGGAGCATGTCCTCTACGAGAACGATCTCACAGATATTCTCAGGATCGTAACCGGTCTGCGGCGGCACTAAGAAATTGATCACATAGTGGATATGCTTATTCCTGCCTAAAGCACTGCCCTCGCCCATGGACGCACTCCAGGAAATGTCGAGCTTGTTATCAGTACCGTCCGCATAAGTTGTGAGATCGAAGAAATCCATCTCGATAACGTCTTCTACCGGAAGATATACATTGTTTGTCAATGAGCTGTCAGATGCATCGTAATAACCGATGTGGCTGGTCTCTTCCCTGTAATCCCAAGCTCTTACGGGAAGCGATGTGCCACCCCAGCCTTCCTTATTCTCGGCACTTACGAATGCCGAGTAGCAATTAGCAGAATAGTGAGGGTTAAGATCGGAATCGAAGGACTTAACGACATCGAACTCTATCGTTATCGTGCCCTGGAATATAGTCGTGTCGTAGAAGTAAGATCTGATGAGATCATCAACCAACTTGCTCTGATCGTCTCCTGCGCCCGGGATATAAGTAAGAGCATATCTGGTGTGGACAGATGCGCCTGCTGCGGGAGTAAAGTTATCGAATTCAGTTCTGGAGACGAATCTGCTCTCGGAAGTTATATTGGATGAAGGATTGCCGGAGTTATAAGGACTCTCGCTGCCGTATGTAAGGAGCTTATCCGTGACCCAGCTCTCAAGCACGCCGCTCTTCTCCTTCTGGGACAGAGCAGTCTGCGCCGTCTGGTAGATCGTAACCGCATTCTCCTGATTCTGGTTGAATTTAGAACGCTTCATATAACCGACAGCCGTACCGACGCCTGCCGCCGCAAGAATTGCAAGAACCGCAAGAATAACTATAAGTTCTACTAATGTAAACGCCTTGCGTGCTTTGATTCTCACTTAGATCACCTTTCTATAGCCTTGATAAGGGCTAAAATCAGCTTTCTATATCTAAAATATATTATATATTTGCGCATTGTGTTATGCAAATGAACTTATTGTTACTAAAATGTTATCTAAAGTCTTGAAAGCCTTATTTTAAAGGCATTTAAAAAGGGACTGCATGACATAAGCCAAACAGTCCCTTTGATAACCTAAAAATCGATATCCGATCAGCTTACCTTTGTAAAGTTAAGATCGACTATTTCGTCACTATCGGGTATCGGAACAGACATATAGATCTCAGAGCCTGAGATAGTGCCTGTCAGATCTTCGCTTCCATCGAGATAGAGGTTTGCTCCATCTACCGTATAGGTGCCTGAGTGCTGCGCGTCTTCACCTGCAGGAAGTGTGTCCTCCTCCTCAATGGATTCAGATACAACATCCATGAGTGCTTCCTTGAACTCATCGTAGCTTGCATAACCGCTGGCTGATACCATTGTCTCGATAGTATCGGGGTCATCAGTACCTAACATGGCATACAGGATCGGATCGGTATTCTCTTCGAACCATACGTAGAAATTGTTCTTGAATGTCTCGAAATCTGCTGTGAGAGTATATGAACCGTCTTCTGCAAGATCAAGATAGAAAGGCATTGTGAGGTATGTATCGAAATCGACATCAACACCCATGCCTTCTGAAATAAGGAATGTAACATCAGCATCCGCCATATAGCTGCCGGCAACGCCGCCTACGGAGATCTTTGCAGATAAGAAGGCAAAGATATCGCCGAATTCATCGTCATCGATGTTGTCAACGAGCCACTCGTCTCCGTCCTTTACAAATTCTGCCGTAAACTCGATCTCGGTTGTATCAGCATCAGCTACGGCATCGACCAATTCGTCGATCTCCTCATATTCTCCGTCCTCGAGATCCTCGTAATCAGCCATTGTAATGATGATGTCGCAGGAAGCTTCGTCGCCTGATACAGAGACAGACTTGGAATCCACTTCAACCTCGATAGTGTCGATCATGGCGTCGATATATTCGTTCTCGTCATCTGAATACATGTCGCGATCCAAAAGGTAATCCAAGGTAGCTGCCACTTCGTCATCGTCTTCAGCCGTTGAAAGATCGATGATATCTCCGCAGTCCATGCTCTTAATAGCTTCGCCGAAGTCTTCGGCAGCCTCTACCACCTTACCCTTTGAAAGGAAAGAGCAGCCTGCGATCTGTGTCATGACCATTGCCGCTGCCAAAAGTGTTGCGATCTTCTTGTTCATTTGAATTATCCCTCCATATTTTTGTAAGTGCATATATTATGCCACAAAAAAAGCCGATCCCCAAAGGAATCGGCTTATGAAATCAATGCTTTCTCTTGCGAGCTGCTTCGGACTTCTTCTTACGGCGTACCGAAGGCTTCTCATAGTGCTCTCTCTTACGAACTTCGGCAAGAACACCGGACTTCGCACAGGAACGCTTGAATCTGCGAAGCGCACTGTCAAGGGACTCATTCTCCTTAACTCTGATCTCAGACATCTTCTCATCCCTCCTCTCGTGCGTGGAATATTGTAAAACTCGCATATTATAACGAATGCACCGATCTAAGTCAATCGAAAAATCAAACGGCCTGCTCGTCTCCTTCAGGCTCAGAGATTGCTTCTTCGAGCTGCTTCCTCAGCTCTTCGTCGCCTGCTTGCTCGTCCACATAGCGCGGAGTGGCATACTCCGTATTCTCAGGAGCTTCAAACTTGCGATAGATACCATTGGGATTGTCGCTGAAGGCAGAATCCTGAAGTTCGCCATCTCCGGCAAGCTTCCTTAACATGGTGACCACGGAAGCGTGGAGCATGCGCTGCATTGAATCGGCCTGCTCTACGAGCTGCTCGTGCTCATCGCACTTGAGGCTCAGGATGTAAACAAGCCTCAAGACCTCTATGGCCTTGGTGCATGAATAGTACGCATTCTTGAGATGCATGCAGAACTCTGATGAAGTGAAGGCCCTCTTTGCAAAATGAGTCTCGTAGTCGAGGTCCAATGCGTTTGATACCAGAAGGTCAGCCAGGAACGGGTGTCCCTTGGCTCTGAGATTTGCCGCGTAGATGAAGGCGTCGGCATTGAACTTCTCAGCGAGGAAACGGATCTCGGGCTTTACCTGCGTGGCTTTATCCTGTGTCTGTGTGTTGCTTGCAGCAGTGTTTGTGTTATTACTCATAAATTCCTCCTCTTGATAGATCTGATTGCAACCTTTATGGAAATAATGTTAGCAGGTTTAAAGCTTCAAAAACTCGACAAATAAATACAAAAACCGACAAAAACACCTCGATGCGTGGTAGAATATAAACCGCTTTTTTATAGGAGGCTTATATGAAGATATTTAATAAGATTGGATGCATCGCTCCTGACATGCTCTTTCCGGCAAAGGGAACAGACCTCAAGAAGTGGGCCGTTATAGCCTGTGACCAGTATACATCAGAGCCCGACTACTGGCAGGCAGTATCCGCTGAAGTCGGCAATGCTCCTTCAACGCTTAATCTTATCCTTCCCGAAGTTTATCTCGGAACAGACAAGGAAGAGAGCCTTCTTAGCTCTATCTCCGAGTCTTTGACAAAATACAGATCAGACGGAACTCTGGTAAACCTTCCCGAAGGCTTCATGCTCACGGACAGAGCCACATCACTTCACCCTTCAAGGAAGGGTCTCGTGCTTGCTATAGACCTTGAGACATACAGCTTCGAGCCCGGCAACAAGAATCTCTGCCGCGCTACCGAAGGCACCGTCTTAAGCAGGATCCCTCCCAGGATCAGGATCAGAGAGAACTCCCCTATCGAGCTTCCCCATATAATGCTCCTCATAGATGACCCCGAAGACACAGTTATCGGCGGAGCTTTTGAGACATGCAAGCAGGAGGGTATCACTCCCTTCTACGATACGGATCTGATGCAGGGCTCCGGACATATCGAAGGCACGTTCATTGAAGAGGGCACCAAGGCTTTTAACGGCATCGTATCAAGCCTTGAAGCACTTCTCGATAAGTCCTCCGACGGACTCTTGTTCCTCGTTGGCGACGGCAACCACTCCCTGGCGACAGCAAAGGCTCACTGGGAGAATGTAAGGAAGAACCTCTCAGGAGACGACCTTGCAAACCACCCTGCAAGATATGCTCTTGCGGAAGTCGTAAATATCCACGATAAGGGCTTAGACTTCGAGCCTATCCACCGCGTAGTCTTCGGCATCGGCGCAGATGACTTCATAAGCGGCGCAGTTAAGTTCTTCGAAGCAAACGGCGTAACTGTTACAGACGAGCCTGACGCATCCTGCCAGGTCATCACGGTAACAGGCTCCGGCGCCGACAGATACATCAACCTCAAGAATCCCCCTCACAGCCTTGCTGTAGGTTCTGTTCAGATGTATATCGATTCCATTACCGAAGGAAGCGATATCACCTGTGACTATATCCACGGCGAAGACAGCGTAAGGAGCATGGACGGCGGCAATAACACCGGTATACTCCTGCCTGCTATCTCCAAGGATACATTCTTTGCAACGGTAATAAACGAAGGCGTATTCCCGCGTAAGACCTTTTCGATGGGCGAAGCCTTCGAGAAGAGATTCTATATGGAAGTACGCGGCATAGAGTATGGAATTTAACGAGAGCGTAAACGACAGATCGGTCTGCATAATCGGATCGGGAATGTCCGGTCTCGTTACCGGCATGAGGCTTGCAAAGGCAGGCTTTACAGTCTCGGTCGTAGAAGAGCTCGCATCTCCCGGCGGTCTTTTGGCCTATACGAGGATAGGACGCGAGTACTTAGAGCTTGTCCCCCACCATATCCGCAAGAGCGACAAGGCTTTGCTCTCCCTTGCTAAGGAAATGGGCGTTGAAGACAAGATCAAGTGGTACGATACCGCATGGTCCGGAAGAGCCTCCATACGTAAAGTGGGCTATTTCGACGGAGGTTATTCATGCCTCATATCGAGCCTTATGCAGTACATAACGGACCACGGCGGACATATCCTGTTCTCCACCACAGTAGCAGAGATCACCTCTCTTCGCGGCGGAAGCCTGCTTCCGGGTTACAGGACGACATGTATCTTAACCAACTCGACGAGATATGTGATAGACAGTAAATATGTCGTGTTCACGGGTTCTTGCAGGACCTTCCTCAATGTAAGCCACGGTCTCGATATCCCCATGGATTACAGGGACATAATGATGAACATCTCATATAAGGCGGGTATATCCGCCCTTATGGTCCTCAAGAAGCCTTCAACGGAGATGTATTCGAGGAAGGCTCCCGAAGGCATGCCCTTCGACAGGATAATAGGACACTCGGCTGCCTTCGGAGAGCGCGGTTACGGCGGACATGTAGTCTATCTCACAGGTACATGCTCAATCACGGACAGCCTCTGGATAGCTTCGGATTCGGATATCCTCAACAAGTATTTTTCGGGATTTAGAAAGCTCTACCCTTCCCTGCGCAAATCCGACATCAAGTCCTACCGTCTTACCAAGACGCGTTATGCATTTGCGGAGAAGTATCCCGAGATCGACCTTACAAACCCCTGCAAGGACCTCTATGTCTGCGCATCCGGTCTCACGGCTTCTCAAGGTGAAGGCGGACTTACTATCCCTAAGAACAGACTGGATAACGTCATAAGACTTGCCGGCAGGATAACCTCCGAGATAATCAGATCCGATGCCGAGCAGGACACTGTCACAAGGACAGATATAACTGATCTTGCGGAGTATTTATAATGGTTAAGAATAAGAGTCACAAACTTTACTACTATCTTTTGCTTCTGGTGCCTTTTGCAGTCCTTCTGATAATGGGACTTTGCACCATGGGAGCCGAAGACACTTTCTATGTCCTTCGCTGGAGCCTGATCCTCGCCTTGTTCGGCGTAGCAGCGCTCCCTCTGGGAGTAAAGCTCTTTAAGCAGATGCCGAGCGGAGGCTTTATCCTCACACAGGTCCTCGGACTTCTTGCGGTAAGCCTTACGGTATGGACTCTTACCTACATGAAGATATACAGGTTTAACTTCCCCCTTACCCTTCTTGCGATAGCCGCACTTGCAGGCATATGCTACGGGATCAAGCCCTTAAGAGACGGGGTTTTGGAGAAGATCAAGGAACCCGACTATATAATCCATATCGTTATAGAAGAGACCGTATTCGTGGTAATGCTCGGACTCATGTGCTATTTCAAGGGTTTCCTGCCCAATATCAACGGTCAGGAGAAGTTCATGGACTACGGCTTTGTCATGTCGATGCTCAGGAACTCCAAGCTTCCTGCCAACGATATGTGGCTTTCTTCTTATCCCATCAATTACTATTACTTCGGACAATTCGTATATGCACTCCTTATAAAGGTATCCTGCATCGTGCCCGATGTCGGCTATAACATCGCGATGTGCACCGCAACTGCTCTTCCTTTTGCAATGAGCTTCTCTATAGGAACTCTTCTCATAGACACCTCCGAGAAGTTCGGACTTCAGAGCAACAAGTTCGTAAGATTTGCAGCGGGTATCTTAACCGGCTGCGCAGTATCTTTGTGGGGCAACTCACACTCCTTCTACTACGACGAGAATTCTATCGGGAACGGACTTCTCGGTCTGTTCTCCAAGATGGGCATAGATGTCGGCAGGACAGATTCCTTCTTCTACCCCGACTCCACGAGATATATCGGCTGGAACCCCGAGGTTACCGTAAACGGCGGAGACTACACCATAGAGGAATTTCCATTCTATTCCTACCTCGTCGGCGACCTGCACGCTCATGTCATCTCTATGATGGTAATACTGCTCATCATGGCTATCGCTATAACTCTGATATCTGAATGCACTCTCCCTCATAACACGGAGCGCGCCGTTACAAGGAGCAAGTATAACTTCTCCTCACCTAACGGAAGGATCGGCAAGGAATACAAGATCACACTCACATCAGGCTTCGTTATAGCAGCAGTCCTTCTCGGCACAGCTCAGATGACGAGCTACTGGGATTTCCTTATCTACTTCATCTTCCTGTCGATGACGGTATTCGTAGTAAATACGATAAGCTCCAAAGTCTTCTGCGATATCCCGGGCGGCATATATTTTGCAGTCAATACGGCAGGTATCTTAGGTCTTTATCTGCTCTTAGGCGATAAGCCCGCTGCTCACATAGCAGCTCAGGCAGCGCTCGCCTTCTTTGCTTATCTCATATCGGTATACACGCCTTCAGCGCTTACGAGGACTTCATTCCAGATGAGCTTCATGTTTACCTTGGCTCACCTCGTATCCTTGCCTTTTAACATGAACTTCGAGATGATCTCCAACTCACTCGGCAAGTGCAAGAACCACTCCTCTTTCTATCAGTTGTTTATCCTCTGGGGAACGCATGTGATAATATGCGTGACCTTCCTCATCGTTACGATATGCATCAAGAACCTTAGAAGAGGCACTTCAAGAGAGATCAAGAATAAGTCCTATAAGCCTTCGGTAATAGGCTCTGATGTTCCTGTCACCAATCCCGTGCAGGGCTTCTTCGCAGCAAGGAACTTAGTTGATGTCTTTGTCTGCGGCATGACGGTTGTCGGAATAATGCTCATAATCGCGCCCGAGATCTTCTATGTAAGAGATATCTATACGGGCGGATACTTAAGGTCCAACACGATGTTCAAGTTTGCCTTTGCGGCATTCATAATACTGTCTGTTGCCATGATCTACTCCATAGCAAGGCTTATTTGGATCGTAAACAAGAAGGGTATCTACTCAAGCGTCTTCCTCGCTGTTGCAATAATCTTTATAGCTCTCTGCTTTATCCCCGGCCACTACACGATGGCAGCGCTTAAGCAAAGATGCGGTGAGCTTACCAAAGATAACTATAAGGGCTTAGACGGTACGCAATATCTTGAAGACTACTACTGCCCTACAGCCTTCATCGCAGACGGCGGACTTAAGTCCTACCAGGATGCTATAGACTGGCTCAACGAGAATGTTGAAGGCTCTCCCGTAATATGCGAGGCATATTCAGACAGCTACACGGACGGCTGCATAGTATCGAGCTACACGGGTCTTCCTACAGTCTTCGGATGGCAGACTCACGAATGGCTCTGGAGATACCACGGTATCGTCGATGAGGCGACTGATCTTCTCGTATCAGATCCCGAGCGCGACGTATGGCAGCTTTATATAACCCCGAGACATCAGGATATCGATACGCTCTACCTGAGCACTAATGTCGAAGAAGTCCAGGGTATAATCGATAAGTACGGTATCGAATACATCATCTGCGGAAACCTCGAATACTATAAGTACAATTACGACAATACTTATACCTTCCAGCAGTTAGGCGAGAGCGTATTCCTCTCACAGAACCTCAACATATTCAAGGTTACGCCTAAGACTGCTTAAAAAGCTCCCAGGGATATGTATCGGGCAATGGTATGGAGGCAGTATATTCCCTGCCTTTGGATGTAAATCTTACCTCTTTGCAGATAAGCGCAAGATCGCACTTTACCCTGCTGCCGTATTTGCCGTCACCTGCAAGAGGCATCTTGCGCGAAGCAAACTGCGCCCTTATCTGATGCGTCCTGCCGGTACCCAGATTCACCTTGACAAAGGACAGATCCTCATCAGGGTTATATGCTATTGTCTCGTATTCGAGCCTTGCTTCCCTGACGCCGTTTCTCATGCGCTTTACCGGGAACGATCTGTTAGACCTTCTGTCGTGGAATAGAAGGTCTTCCATAACGCCTGAAGCATCGCACCTGCCCGAGCATACAAGGTAGTAGTCCTTGCCTGTTATAACGCAGTCGTGCCCACGCATAACAGCAAGGATAACGCCCGTTATCGGCTGATCCAATCTGTACAGGGCTGACATGCCGGGTCTTATCCCATCAAGCTTCTCGCTGTCTTCGCCTGCGGCTTTAACATATGCGCAGATCTTATCTGTCTCAAGTATTGCATGTCTTAACATATAAACATCGACACGTTCTCCGCGCCGCCTTCCATAAAGATCTCTACCGTGCCGACATCCTCCAGCACCATGCAAGAAGGCTCACGGGCATAGGCCTTAGACCATAAGGTCCTATTATCAAATACGACCTCCAGTCTTCCGTTCTCGTATCTTACGAACATGGATCCGGATATGAGCCTGCCCTTAAGATCTTCTATCAGCTCCATTGCAGGCTCGCCATCCTTGCCGATAAAGACCCTTCTCGGAGCACTTATGCAGCTTGCTCCCCCGTGCTTTGTCGAGAACAGCCACCCCATAAGGATGTTACCGAAGCTTACAGGCGCAAGAAATTCAGGTCCCGACTCTATCTCGCAGAACCTGCCCTGCACATCTTCGGTATCGAAAACAAAAGCTTCGCCATCAAAGGTACCCGAAGCAAACAGCACTTTGCTCGGCAGATGCTTCTCGCTCTGCAATATAAGTATCCATTTATCCTTATCTCTTATAAGCTGAGGATATTCGATAACGCTGCCAAACCTGGCATCTGACAAGAGCTCGCTGCCACCTGTCCAGCTGCTCAGATCTTCGGAAGAATACATCAGTATCTTTGCGATATTGCCGTGCCCTGCCCCAACTAACATCCTGTAACTTCCTTCGTATTCGAATACAAAAGGAGTCCTGAACTTATATCCTGAAGGTGCAGGCAATAAAAGCCCCTTCTTTGTAAAAGTCTTACCATCAGAAGAGGAAGCTGCGTATATCCCTGTGTCACCACTTGCATAGAACAGATGGAGCTCATCGCCTCTTACCATGCAAGAGCCGCTCTCGCATCCCATACCGTTTGCTTCATCTTCGGGCGTAAGACAGATGCCCAGATCTTCGAATCCGATCAGGTCTTTGCTTATGAGATGTCCCCAGTGCATCGGGCCGTAGTGGGGAGCATATGGGTATATCTGATAGAAGACATGGTACATGCCTTTATAGAAGGTTATCCCGCAGGGCCCGCCGAGCCAGCCGGTCTTAGTGTCAAAGTGGTATTTCATAAAGTTTAATATAACGATAAAAAGGCCTGTTGGCAACAAAAAAGATGTGCCCTCGATCGAAGGCACATCTTGAAGTTTTACTCTAAGTCTTGAGCTGTCAGTCAAGCTCGAGAAGTGATACGCGGAGAACGCCGTCAGCAGCGTTAAGCTCGTCGATGATCTTCTGTGTTACAGGCTGCTCAACTGCAACGAATGCCTGTGCGTGCGGGTTGTCAGAACCGTCCTGGTTCTTTCTGCCCCAGTGCATGGAAGCGATGTTGATGTTGTGCCTGCCGAGTACTGTAGCGATCCTTCCGATAACGCCCGGAACATCGTTGTTCTTGATGGCGAGTACAGTAGAAGACAGAGGGCAGTTCATCTCATAACCGAAGAAGGATACGATAACCTCCGTATCAGGTCCGAATACTGTACCGTTGATCTTGAGTTCTCTGCCGTCTTCTGTGAAGAATACGACATTGATGAGGTTGTTGTACTTCTGGATGGAATCTGTCTTTGTCTCAACGACTTCGATACCGCACTCTTCGATATTCTCCTGAGCGTTTACATAGGATACGTGATCGTTGCCCATACCCTTGAGAAGACCCATCATGAGCGAGAGTGTGATGATGCTCGTGCCTGAGTTCTCAGCGAGCTCACCTCTGTATCTTACCTCTACCTTCTTGATAGGCATATTCTCTGCCTGATAGTACATACGGCCGATCTTCTCAGCGAGTGAGCAGTAAGGCTTGATCTCTTCCATTGAACCGGAGAACTGAGGCATGTTGATAGCTGCAACGAGCTCACCCTTGAGTGCGCCGTCTACGAGCTCAACGATACCCTGACCTACCTTGGCTGTAGCTTCAACAGTTGAAGCACCGAGGTGAGGTGTGATGTAGCAGTGAGGAGCGTGGAGAAGAACATTGTCGAACTCCTGCTCGCCCGGCTTCCTGTTGTAAGAAGGCTCCTTGTCGAAAACATCGATTGCAGCTGCAGCAACCTGGCCCTCAGCGAGAGCGTCTGCAAGATCCTGCTCGTTAACGAGACCGCCTCTTGCGGCATTTACGATCCTTACGCCTCTCTTGCACTTATAGAGCTGCTCCTTGGCGATGATGTTGTATGTCTCTTTTGTCTTAGGTGTGTGGAGTGTGATGAGGTCAGCATCCTTAAGAAGCTCATCCAGGTTCTGGCAGCGCTTTACGCCTAATCTGTCGAACTTCTCTGCGGGGATATAAGGATCGTATGCGATAGCATTCATGCCTACGCCCTTGAGCTTCCTGGCAACGATAGAACCGATCCTTCCGAGACCGATGATACCGACAGTCTTGCCCTCTAACTCGTAACCTGTCCAGTTACCTCTTCTGAAGTCACCGTTATGTACGCCCTCGTTAGCGTCACAGATATTTCTGAATACGCAGAATGCGTGACCTACTGCGAGCTCGCCTGCTGCGATGTTGTTTGCCGTAGGTGTGTTAAGAGCGATAACGCCGTGCTCTGTACAAGCCTTTACGTCGATGTTATCGATACCCGTACCTGCTCTGCCGACTGCCTTGAGGCAATCTGCGTTAGCAAGCAAAGCCTCGCCAACCTTAGTAGCTGATCTGATGATGAGAGCATCGAAGCCCTTGATATGCTCTTCGATCTCTTCCTGTGTATGACCGAGATATTCTTCTACTTCATATCCGCAGTCCTTCAAATACTGAACGCTCTCGTCTGCAATGCTCTCTGTAATTAGGATTCTCATATATACCTGCCTCCTGATTTTATGCCTTAGCCTTAAGTTCTGCGATTACTTCCGTAAGATCCCCAAGCATGGTCTTGATCTCATCTACTGTGGTATCTGCCATGTGTGCGATCCTGAATGTCTTATCCTTGAGCGGGCCGTAGCCGTTGCTCATGAGGTAACCTCTCTCACCCATAGCCTTGTTGATGTCTGAGAATGCAAGGCCTGTTGTGTTGGTGATGCATGTGACAGTGACTGAGAGGTTATCGGGATCTGAGTAGAGCTCACAATTCTCTTTTGCCCAGGCTCTTACGATCTCCGCCATCTCGCAATGTCTCTTATATCTGTTCTCGATACCCTCCTCGAGGATCTTATCGAGCTGATAGTCAAGTGCGAACATGTGTGACTCAGAAGGTGTTGAAGGATACTGATAAGGCTTCTCCTTAACAAACTTTACGAGCTCTAAGTAGTCGAAGTAAAGACCTCTGTTCTCAACTGTCTCAGCCTTAGCGATAGCCTTGTCTGATACAGATGCGATAGCGAGTCCCGGAGGAAGGCCGAGACACTTCTGTGTTGAGGTGATACATACGTCGATACCGAGTTCGTCAACGGGGATAAGGTCGCCTGCCATTGAGGAGACCGTATCTACACAGACGATAACGTCCGGATACTTCTTATATACTTCTGCAAGCTTTGCCATAGGGTTATGGATACCTGTGGAAGTCTCGTTCTGCGTGATGGTGATGAGGTCATACTTGCCTGTAGCAAGAGCCTGATCGAGCATCTCGGGTGTTGTGATCTGGCCGAGTTCTGACTCGAAGAGATCAGCGGGAACGCCGTTAGCCTGACACATCTTGAACCATCTCTTACCGAATGCACCGATAGAGAAAACGGCTGCTCTGTTCTTTGTGAATGATCTTACCGCACCTTCCATGAGACCGCTTCCGGATGATGTGGAAAGAACGATGGTGTTCTTTGTCTGCATTACCTTCTGCATCTTCTCTGATATTGACTGCTGGAGAGCAGACATATCCTTGGTCCTGTGTCCGATCATAGGTGTGGACATCTTCTCTAATACATCAGCAGAAACCTCAACAGGTCCCGGTATGTAAAGTCTCTTGTGCATGGCTTATACCTTCCTTCACGCGTATTATTCTTATAAGCATGCTAATTATATACGAGCGCCATACCTTTTTAAAGTTGACTAAGGTAGTGCGTTTGAACAAAAAAGAAATCCCCGGAAGGCATTTTATTGGCTTTCCGAGGATTTGAAGTTCTAATGATTTTCGCTTGGGCTTATGTAACTTCGATATTGCCTGTTACTCCGCCTGCAGCGGTTGTCTCAGTAGAGATGGGGTTGCCTGCGGCATCTGTAGCCTGAGTATCTGTTACGGGGCCGCCAACGACCGTGAAGGTGTTGTCGATCTCGCCTGAGAGGACGCCTTCAGGAGGCAGGAGGAGCCTGTCGCCTGAGTTAGGACCTGTGTAAGTAGCAGGATCAAGTCCGTTATAGGTGATGATAGTAGCGATCCTCGGGTCTGAGTTGTTCTCGATATCGATACCGTATACATAGTGGAATACATCCCACCATGTTCTGTAGCCGATGTAATCGGAGAAGTTGAAGTAAGCGATAGGAGCTGAGTCGGATACCGGTGTAGGTGTCGTCTCAGCAGTAGGCTCCGTAGGCATTACGCTCTCAGAGATTACAGGACTTGTTGAAGCATTGGATTCAGCAGGCTCGTCCTTCTTGCTGCAGCCCTTAACGATGACTGCGATAAGGATGATAAGGCAGATGATGACGATAGCAACAAATGCGAGGAAGATATAACCGTTGCGGTTGAGCTTGATCTTCCTTCCGCCGCCTCTTCCGCCGTTGCCTGAGCCCTGCGGTCTGGGTCTTGCCTGATCAGGACGCCTTGTGGCACCTGAAGGGCCCTCGCCTGCCGGTCTGTATGAAGTCTTGCCGGGATTTGTATACTGTGCCTGCTGAGCGCTTGAAGGCTGAGCCGGCTGCTCATCTGCACCGGGATATGCATATCCGCCCTGCTGGCTGTCATCTACGCCTAAGATATTGTTGAACCAATCGTCGTCAAGCTTGGAAGACGAGGAAGCGGATGCGGTCTGCGCATAAGGATCGGTAAACTCTTCTGCTGCAGGCTGAGGCTGCTCGGCATAGGGATCAGTGTATCCTGCGTTAGGTGCATCACCGTAAGGCGTCTGGTATTCGCCACCGTAAGCACCGTCATTACCGTCTCCAAATGAAGTGAAACCGCTATTATCACTCATATTCGTACCTCCATCCTGATTATTGTATGCCCCATAAGCCGTCTGGTCTTCAGCGGGGAAAGCCTCTGAACCGTACGGCTGATATACCTGAGGTTGCTGGTCTGCATTGTTATAGTCGCCATAAGCGTAAGCCGCATCAGTCTGTGCCGAGATGGGCTCTTCAGAATTGACCGCATTTACCGGAGTATCGAAGTTGTCTCCGTCGTAAAGAGGCATATCGGGAACATCGTCCGTCTTGACCTCTTCAGGCTCTGATACCGCTGTAACCTGCTCTGCAAAAGGAAGTACGACTTCGTCTGCGGGAGCCGTGGGAACCTGATCTTCTGAATCTGCTTTGGCAGGCTCTACGGGTGTTTCAGCAGGGAAATCGACATTAAGCTTGTCTTCTTCCTTGAGCTCGGGTTTATCTTCCTTGAGTTCGAAATCGGGTACGGGGATGGCCTCCACGTTCTCTGAAGGCTTCTGCTCAGCCTTTGCGGCATTTGCATCGTCACCGAATACGAGCGGAGGTGTATCCATGAGTTCTTCCGAATTCTGCTTGCCGTAAGGATCGAAGGCTTCTGATGTCTCAGGAACCTTCTGCTCAGCCTGCGGCATATC
>JAIKWA010000066.1 GCA_024685135.1 Saccharofermentans sp. | reverse complement strand
TCGAATGTCATGGCATGTTCTTCAAGCCAGGTCTATCAGTTTGTCGAATGGATCAAGCAGCAGCCCTTCTACGAGGATACGACTATCGTAATAAGCGGCGACCATTTAACCATGGATGCCGACTATTGCACCGGGATAGATACCGACTATGTCAGAAGGACATATGTGTGCGTTATAAATCCTGCGTGCGAGCCTGAGACTGATGACAGGCGCGAATATACGACGATGGATATGTATCCTACTACACTTGCGGCATTAGGCTGCGAGATAGAAGGCAACAGACTCGGACTCGGCACGAACCTGTTCTCTTCAGAGCCCACGCTCACCGAGCAGTATGGCTTTGACTTTGTGGATACGGAGCTTGCCAAGAAGAGCCCGTTCTATGAGACTCTCGGTCAGTTCGACACATTGTCTGCCGGCATAATGAAGCGCCTGAGGTATATGGATGTGGACTGCGTTCTTAACGAGGATAACACCATGGATATAAGCTTCTGGGGCATCGAGAACGGAACGCTCGAGATAGCTTCGGTAAGGGGAGAGTTCTATACGGCTTCAGGAGAGCTGGTATCGGCTGCTGATTTTTCGCTTGGAACAGATAAGGTCTACAGCGCGACCATGGACCTTAAGAGCCTTCCTTATAGAGATGTATTTACGGGTCTTCTTAAGATCTATGCGACGGATATAAACGGCGACGAACACCTTGTCTATATTAACGACGATAACACCTCGGCACTCTCTTACGATTCGATCGAAGAATATATAGAGAAGATATCGACCTTAGAGGACATGACCATATTTATAGCGGTAAGAGATGAAGCTTCACTGAACCTTACTGAAGAGATAAGAGATAAGTTTGCTCTCCTGGGATTAGAGTGCCCCGTATACGATAAGTTCCATAACTCCTATGTCGGAATAGTAGGGGACGGTCTTCTTATCGAAGATACGTCAGAGCTGATGCTCAATTACACGGGCACCTTACCTGACGGCAGGGGATACGAGGTTACAAGTGCGGGCTTTGACTCGGGCAACTGCTGCTCGATCGAGATAGACAATGTCAATTACGCTCCCGACAGGAGAGGCTTCAACTTCGTTATCTACGATAACCTCACCGGAAGCGTCGCAGACAGCACATATTACGACCTCTACCTTAAGTCCGTAACAAGCATTATGAGTGATGACACGGTCTTTATGGATTACGAGTACGATGCCCAAAGGCAGCTGCTCGATGTCACGATAACAGGTGACAGCAAGGGTATCCTTACGGGCCATAACCTGTATGTTTATATGTATATCTGGTCTCCTTCAAACCCCGCTGAGAACACGAGAGTAGTCTTTACGCGCGAGACGGACGAGGATGGCACCGAGTACTATGTCTTAAAGGATCTCGATGTCTCCGGATACGATATATCGCAGTTTGGAATGATGTATTTCTTCAAGAGTCAGGATACCGGTCTTATCGACTATAAGACAAAGGTTATGCTCGACCTTTCGGAATTCGCCATATAGTGTTATAATCGACATATAACGATAACCTAATTAGTTTTGGAGGTACCGTCTGATGCCAAGGCCGGTCAGGGTAAGGCGCGTTTGCGATGAGCCCAAATATACAAGATTTGTTCCCACGGGGGCTACGGGATTCGATGCAGTCGTTCTCTCGATAGAAGAATTTGAAACGATAAGACATGTTGACTACCAGAAGATGACACACGAAGAGTGCGCAAAGCACATGGATATATCGAGAACGACAGTAACCGAGCTCTACGAAGCGGCAAGATATAAGGTTGCCGATGCCCTTATAAACGGCAAGGTGCTCTGTATCGAAGGCGGTAATTACAGAGTGTGCGAAGGTTCTTCCTTCTGTAAGGTCAAGTCCGGCGAAGCCGAATGTAACAAACGTTGATTTTTCTCCATGGATTTTACGATATTAGCGATATAATAAGCGTGTAATATCAATTTTGGAGGCAAATATGCTTAAGAATAAGATGCTCGCAGGTTTCCTTGCAGCAGTTTTGAGCTTTGCCATATTCTCTTATGCAATGCCCGCAGTCAATGCAGGAGTCACCGGTCTCAGTCTGACCGGTACCTGTCATGTGCAGGATCAGGGGGATACGGAAGGCGTAATTGAAGGTGAAGTCTTAAGACTCGGCACCAGAGGTCTGAGCAGAAGGCTCGAATCGATCACTGTCAATCTCACAAACGAGACCGGTCTTACAGGTGACCTTGAATACAGGACTCATATCCAGAACATCGGCTGGACCGATTGGGTCAGCAGCGGTACTTTCTGCGGTACATCGGGAAGAGCCTTGAGACTCGAAGCCATAGAGTTAAGGCTTACGGGTGAACTCGCAGAGCATTACGACGTAGTCTATCAGGCTCATATCCAGGATTACGGCGATGGACAGGGCTGGGTCTCAAACGGCCTTTCTGCAGGCACCACCGGCGAATCCAAGAGAGTTGAAGAGATAAGGATCAAGATAGTCGATAAGACTTCATCTTCTCTTCCACAGATCGCTTACAGGACACACATCCAGAACGAAGGATGGGAGTGTAAGTGGAGCGAGAACGGCAGCGTCAGCGGAAGCACCGGCAAGTCCCAGAGACTTGAAGGCATCAGGATGTCGCTTTATGGAAGCGGCGTATCAGGCAGCATCAAGTACAGGACACATGTACAGGATATAGGCTGGCAGGGCTGGGTATCTGACGGTGAGCTCGCAGGCACGACAGGTCAGTCCAAGAGGCTTGAAGCTATCCAGATCACATTGAGCGGAAGCATCGCAGATTCTTACAATGTCTACTACAGAGTACATATGCAGGACATCGGCTGGCTCGGCTGGGTATCCAACGGTGCTACGGCAGGCTCTGACGGCTTTGCCGCAAGACTCGAAGCGATCCAGACAGTTATCCTTCCCAAGGGTCAGACTCCCGATAGTTCTTTGGGTGGAATAAACCAGGTTACGACATACGGAAGCTTCTCGGCATCAACGCCCGATCAGCTTATTGAGTGCGGTATGTTTAACGGCTGGGTAGGAATTGGCGCCAATACTTACTACATCTCAAACGGCAAGTTCGTAAACGGTCTTACTACCATTGACGGCAGCAGGTATCTGTTCAGGAACAACCTCCTCGTAAAAGGTGACAGAGTGATAATAGATAACATCCTTTACTACATGAATCCCAACGGCTCCATCACGAGGACGGTAGACGGCGGCAGGCCCATGATAGCACTGACCTTCGACGACGGTCCTACAAGATATACAGGCGAGATATTGGACACTTTGCAAAAGTATAATTCCGTTGCGACCTTCTTCGTAATCGGTTCATGTGCGGCAGGCAGAAAGTCCGATCTGCAGCGTGAGTATGCCTTAGGCTGCCAGATAGGTAACCACACCTATAACCATCCGACGCTCTCAAGATGCTCTGCTGAGCAGATCAGAAATGAGCTCAGAAGGACTGACGATGTGATCGAAGCAGCAGTAGGCACACGTTCAACGATTATGAGACCTCCGGGAGGCTCCTTCGACCAGGAGGTAAGAGATAACTGCGGCATGCCCATCATCCTCTGGTCAGTCGATACGAGAGACTGGGATCACAGGAATTCACAGAAGATCATAGACTCTGTCCTGGGCAGCGCAAGAGACGGCTCCATCGTCCTTATGCACGACAGATTAAGCTGCACCGCAACTGCGGTAAGGACCATCGTTCCGACGCTCGTATCAAGAGGATATCAGCTCGTAACGGTTGAGGAACTCGCTATGTTCAGGGGCGGTCTTACAGCAGGCAAGGCTTACCGCTCGATCAAGTAAAATCCGGGATAAATTCATCCCCGCTTGCGCCTTCGTCTTGTACGAAGGCGTTTTGCTGTCCGGACATGGCAAGATACTCGGTCATCTTCTTATAGTGGTCAGGGGATAAGGTGCGGCAAAGCTCGGGATGCTTCATGTCGCCGTTTAATACCTGCGGCATCGGAGTATATTGTCCCATGAGGCTTATATAGATCTTATCGCCGTACCTCGATACCAGGTAATCTAAGATATGCTTCGTGTCGAAAAGAGCTCCGGGCATCATAAGATGCCTTACGATAACTCCGCGCTTTAACATACCGCGTGAGTCAAGCTCGGGGCTTCCTGCGATCTTAACCATCGTATCTATCGCAAGGCATGCCGTCTCAAAATAATGAGGCGCATTGCAGTATCTTGCTGCAAGCTTTGCGCTGTAGAACTTAAGATCCGGGATAAAGATATCTGCAAGGCCTTCGAAGAGCTTTATCGTCCCGGGCAGATCGTAGCCCGAGGAATTGACTGCTACGGGGATATTAAGACCACCCTCTTTGGCAAGCCTTACTGACTCGGCTATGGTAGGAGCGTAGTGCATCGGGGTTACGAGATTGATGTTATTGGCGTGTCTTGCCTGAAGCTTTAGGTATATGCCTGCAAGCTCACGGGCATCGTATCTTTTGCCGCTATTTGTCTCGCCCCTTGATATCTCGTAATTCTGGCAGAAACAGCACTTGAGATTGCAGCCCTCGAAGAAGACTGCACCGCTTCCTTCTTTGCCTGATATTATCGGCTCTTCGCCGTAGTGAAGAGTGTAGAGATTTACCGAAGGAAGCACTCCCGCTCCGCAAAAGCCGGGGCGCTCTGTCCTGTCTGCTCTGCACCATCTCGGGCAGAGCGTGCAATGGTCGTAGTAAGATTTCATGGAACCATTATATGCTTTTTTGACAAACGCCTGCTTATTGAGAATATAAATTACATACAAAATTACATCAAACATTTGCTTTTGCTGGTGATAAAATTCATCTATGGCAATACATGAAGAGTGCGGAGTATACGGTATATCAGGAAGCGATATCGCGTCCCGTGCCTGCTACTACGGTCTTTTTGCCCTTCAGCACAGAGGACAGGAGTCCTGCGGTATTGCCGTCAATGACGACGCTTCGATCAAATGCGTCAAGGGAATGGGACTTGTTTCCGACTTCTTCAGCAAGGATAAGTTAGAAGATCTTAAGGGCGATATTGCCATAGGACATGTCAGGTATTCGACGACGGGTGCTTCGACTGTCAATAATGCCCAGCCACTCGTAACCCAGTATGTTAAGGGAACTTTATCCATAGTCCACAACGGCAATCTTACGAATGCCATAACTCTCAAGAGACAGTTAGAAGAAGACGGCGCGATCTTCCACTCCACGGTAGATTCTGAGGTAATCGCCTACATGATCGCCAGGGAGAGGACCACCTCCGCTTCAGTTGAAGAGGCAGTAAGGCGCGTAATGAACCGTATAGAGGGTGGCTATGCCATCCTCGTAATGAGCCCGAGAAAGCTCATCGCGGTAAGAGACCCTTACGGACTTAAGCCGCTTGTAATGGGCAAGATAACAAACGAGGACGGAAGCGAAGCTATCGTCTTTGCATCCGAGACATGTGCTCTTGCGGCAACAGGCGCAGAGCTTATAAGAGACGTTAAGCCCGGCGAGATAATAATCGCAGAAGACGGCAAGGTCAGGTCCGAGGATTCGGGACTTGCCAAGCCCTGCAGCAAATGCATTTTCGAGTATATTTATTTTGCAAGACCGGACTCTGTAATAGACGGCATATCGGTCTTCGAAGCCAGGAGAAGGGCAGGTGCTCTTCTTGCAAAGCAGCATCCCGTAGATGCCGATATCGTTATCGGTGTCCCCGAATCGGGCATCGACGCGGCCCTGGGTTATGCAGCCGGATCCGGTATCCCTTACGAGAAGGGATTTGTTAAGAATTCATACGTGGGAAGGACCTTCATAAAGCCGTCCCAGGAGGAGAGAGCGAGATCGGTCAGGATCAAGCTCAATCCCATAAGTTCAGCCATAAAGGGTAAGAGAGTCATCATGATCGACGATTCCATCGTAAGAGGCACGACGATCGCAAATATCGTAAACCTCTTGAGGAAGGCGGGCGCGTCAGAAGTCCACGTAAGGATCTCTTCGCCCCCGTTCATAAGACCATGCTTCTACGGAACGGACGTTCCTTCATGTGAGAACCTTATCGCCTGCAAGCATACGATAGCAGAGATCAAGGATATAATCGGCGCGGATTCGCTCGGTTATCTCGAGGTGGATTCCTTGGGTGACATGATATGCGAAGAAGGCCATAAGTATTGCGATGCTTGCTTTACCGGAAACTATCCGAATATAGATTCCGGCATAGATCTGCTCGAGATCGGCGGTGGAGACCTTGAGAAATAACAATGGTGACATCATCCATGAAGCAGGTGCACACCTGCCGAGGCATCTTCACGAAGAGCCTGTCCATGAAAGTGAGCGTAAAGCTCCTTCGGGCAAGGGCAATGTCATCTTCGCTCTCCTCCTTGCCGTAGCCGTATTGCTTGGTATATTGACAGCAGTCAAGTTCAACAGCTTTGTAAAAGAAGAATCCACCAAGCTCATAAGAGAAGTCACGGTCGAAGCGGGAAGCTCTGCAAACTTTGCGATGTTCTGGAACGAAGAGCCGAGATTTGCATCCCTCGTAAGTGAGACATTAGACTTCGAAGGCGTAGATTACAGCTATCCTCAAGACATCGTATTCAGAGTCAGCATATTAAACAGGAACTACGACTGCGCTCTGCATATAGCAGATACCACAGCGCCTGTGGCAGAGGCTATCCCTCAGGAGATGACATCGGTAGATGAGATACCCGATGTGTATTCCTGCATAACCGGCATCAGCGATATATCGGGCTATTCAGCCGAGTGGCTCTCGGTCCCTGATATCTCAAGTGGCGGAGATCTCATAGCTCAAGCCGCGGTTACCGATGTCTGGGGCAACCAGACTGTTATCGATGTCCCCTTTACCGTCCATCACGATACGATACCTCCTGTCATTGTCGGAACATCAGATATAACCGCATATGTCGGCGATACCATCTCTTACAGATCGGGCGTAAATGTCAGGGATAATATGGACGATTCGTGCACGCTTGAGATAGATAACGCAGGCGTTGATCTCAGCACGGCAGGTACATACGAAGTTACTTATATCGCAACGGATTTTACGGGCAATCAGTCCACGGAGACGATAACACTTACTCTTAAAGACCGACCTGCAACCTACGTAGAGCCTGAGCTCGTTTATGCTGCAGCTGACGAGATACTGGCTACTATAATCACGGACGATATGACCGATATGGAGAAGGCTTTGCAGATCACATGGTGGTGCAGATATAACCTCCACTATGTCGAGCACGCAGACACCTCATCCTGGACGAGAGCCGCATACGATGCCTTAGTGCTCAGGACGGGCACATGCTATTCGTTTGCTTATGCGGCAAAGGCCCTGTTTACCGAGGCAGGTATCGAGAGCGTGATAGTAAAGCGTGAGCCTTATACATACAGCAAGCATTACTGGAACTATATCTGCATAGACGGACAGTGGTATCACTGCGATTCCACACCCCGTAAGCACTACAACAGCTACTTCTTCATGTACACATCTGAAGAGCTCATTGCCTTCCACCACAGCGGCTGGTACGGCTACAGGTTCGACGAGTCAAAGTATCCTGCAAGTGCGACGGAATCCGTACAGTACATGATCGATTATCCGCGTCATAGAATTAAAGATCAATAGTGTTATAATTAACTATCGATCAATTACACAAGAGGTTTTATTCTATGGCCCCTACACTTTATCTTGTCATTCCCTGCTATAACGAAGAGCAGGTCTTACCCGTAACGAGTAAGCTCTTTTTGGATAAGATCATGAGCCTTGTTAATGCAGGCAAGATCGCTGATACGAGCAGAGTCTGTTTTATAAACGACGGAAGCCGTGATAAGACGATGGATATAATCCGTTCTTTGTGCAGCGAAGACGAACATTTTGCAGGTATATCCCTGGCACATAACAAAGGCCATCAGAATGCGCTCATTTGCGGACTTATGGAAGTATCAGATAAGTGCGACATGACGATCTCGATGGACTGCGACGGTCAGGACGACATCAATGCGATAGACGGCATGGTGGATGAATATATCAAGGGCGCGGAGATCGTATTCGGTGTAAGATCCGACCGTAAGACCGATACCTGGTTTAAGAGGACGACGGCCCAGTCTTATTACAAGTTCTTAAGATTCATGGGAGTCGATATAATCCCCGATCACGCTGACTACAGACTCATGTCCTCAAGGGCTCTCAAGGCTCTTGCAGGCTATAGCGAAGTCAATGTCTTCTTAAGGGGAATAATCCCGCAGTTAGGATTTAAGACGGCGATAGTCTACTATTCGAGAGCCGAGAGAATGGCGGGAAGCACGCACTATCCGCTCAAGAAGATGCTCTCACTTGCAGTAGACGGCATCACTTCCTTCTCGATCAAGCCTCTCCGTATGATCACCACACTCGGTATGTTAATAGCGATCTTAAGCTTTATCGGTATCATCTATATAATCGTCGGTGCCATCATCGGAAATACCGCAGAAGGCTGGGCTTCGACCACGATCCTGCTCTGCTTTTTGTCAGGCATACAGATGGTATCGCTCGGCGTTATCGGCGAGTATATAGGCAAGATATATATGGAAACCAAGAGAAGACCCAGATACATTGTTGACGAAGAGATCAATCTCCCGGAGGACAAGGAATAATGGATATACTCTATGTTGTAATGCCCGCATATAACGAAGAAGATAACATCGAGGGAGTAGTAACTTCCTGGTACAAAGTGCTCGCCGGCAAGGCGCCTGAATCAAGGCTTGTAGTAGCTGATGCAGGCTCCGTGGACAGGACTCATAAGATCTTGGAAGATCTCAAGGTCACATGTCCCCAGCTCGAGATCATATCCGATACCGGCAAGCAGCATGGCCCCAAGGTAATAGCTCTTTACGATTACGCCATCAAGAACGGTGCGGATTATATCTTCCAGACGGATTCAGACGGACAGACACTCCCTGAAGAATTCGATGCTTTCTGGGGTCTTCGCAATGGTTACAAGGGCATCTTCGGCCATAGAGCGGTAAGAGGCGACGGTAAGTCCAGAGCCTTCGTAGAGAAGGTCGTATGCTTCCTTCTCAAGTGCTACTTCAAGGTGGATGTTCCCGATGCAAATGCGCCCTTCAGGCTCATGCGCGCAGATACTGTCGCAAGATATCTGCCGAGGCTCGACAAGGATTACAACCTCCCCAACATCATGATGACCACATATTTTGCTTACTACAAGGAAGATATGACCTTCAAGGAAGTTACCTTCAGACCCCGTCAGGGCGGTAAGAATTCCATCAATATCCCCAGGATCGTTAAGATCGGCTGGAAGGCTCTTAAGGATTTCAGACGCCTCCGCAAAGCAATGTGATATGCATAGCAAAAAGGCAAAGATAGTAATTGCGATACTCTTGATCCCGATAACGATCGGGATCTTGTATTGCGTGCAAAGACTCCTGATGCCAAAGTATCAGAAGGGCGTAATAGAGGGCTCGTTTACAGAGGAATACTACAGGGACGAAGCACCTCACGATGTCCTGATATTCGGCGATTGCGATGCCTACGAGAATATAGATCCGATAAGGCTCTATCAGCAATACGGCATATCGTCCTTCATAAGAGGCTCGGGTGAGCAGTACATCTTCCAGAGCTACTATCTTCTCGAGGATGCCTTAAGATACGAGACTCCCAAGATCGTTATCTTATCAGTTCATTCGCTGCAGTTCGATGCGGCAAGGAACGAATCTTATAACCGCATGACGTTAGACGGCATGCGCTGGTCGAGCTCGAAGGTCGATGCGATCAACGCCTCCATGATGGAAGGCGAGACATTCCTGTCTTATGTGTTCCCGATCTTAAGATACCACGACAGGTGGAGCGAACTTACAAAGACTGATATAGAGCACATCTTCAGCAAGGATATCACCTCGCACAACGGTTACTACATGAGGTGCGATACAGTGCCATATGCCGGTTTCCCGCCGCAGACACCTCTCATAGATCCGTCCTTCGGAGACAACGCTATGCTCTATCTCGACAAGATAAGGCAGCTTTGCGAGGACAACGGTATCGAGCTCATCTTATACCGCGCACCCATAGAGTTCGGCTGGTACGAGCAGTGGGATGCAAATGTCGAAGAATATGCTTCAATGCACGGCCTCACATATCTTAATCTGTGCGAATATACAGAGGAGATGGGACTTGATATGTCACAAGATACTTACGACGGCGGCATTCACCTCAACTTAAGCGGAGCAGATAAGGCATCCGATTTTATCGGTGCTTATCTTACGGCAAATTACGATCTTACCGACTATAGGAATGACCCGGAGGTAGCTTCTGTCTACGAAGAGAAGATAGAGTTCTACGAAGCCATGCGCGAGGATCAGTTGAGGGAGATCGAGCAATATGGTGAGCTTAAAAGCTATGGAGCAAACGCCATAGAAGGCTGAAATTGTCAATTTTACCTAATTATTCCCAAAACAGTTTTGAAATCTTGGCTTTATATTATAATATTACAGGCGTATTATAATATCGCTTTATCAGTAGGGAGGTATACTACATGAATTTTAAGAAAGTTATGGCAGTCGCACTTGGTGCTTCTATGGTTATGTCCATGGCAGCATGCAGCAACACAAATGAGACTTTATCTTCTGATGTAAATGTTATTTCTACTCAGGACCAGGAAGGCCAGATCAACGAGGCACCCCTTGTTACTATCGACGAGGATGCAGCTGAGCAGAATTACGTATTCACATATGAGGGCGTAAATATCGTTGTAAGCACTTCAATGAACGATATCTTAAGCTCACTTAATTCCGTTGCAGGCGAGCCTCAGTACTTTGAGAGCGCTTCTTGTGCAGGCCAGGGCATGAGCAAGACTTACACATACAACGGCGGTTCCTTCACTATCAGCACAAACCCCGTAGGTTCTGATGACGTTATCGCGTCCATCTCACTTTTCGATGACTCTGTTACTACAGCAGAGGGTATCTATATCGGTTCTACTGTTGACGATGTAACTGCAGCTTACGGTGATGCTACAAGCTCCACAGATACAACCTTCACATATGAGAAGGGAAGTTCAGTACTCGTATTCATCGCTGACGCAAACGGTGTTATCACCAACATCATCTACAACGCAAAAGTCTGATAGATGGATGCGCTGAAGAAGATCAACATAGCACAACTTACAGGATACGTCCTGATGCCTGCTATAGCAGGTATCGCATTTGGGGCGTATCTTGCTTTTCGTTTGTACTCAGGTCTTATAACAGACATCGAGACTTCACAAAGGAAGACTGTTGATCTTGAATATGGCAATCCCATTACCTTGGATATATTTTTCGAGAAGGTTCCGGTAAATACGAAGTTCATCACGAACGTCGGACTCATAGACCCGGGACTTCTTGCATCTTATGACATCGCAATAGACTGCGGCGGACATGTCGTACACTCCGTGCTCAACGTAGTAGACAGCACCGCTCCTACGGCAACGGCAGTACCCGTTGAGATGTATTGCGGAGAGGCACCCGATCCGAATACTCTCGTAACCGATATCTTCGATCTTACGAAGGTCACTGTCGAATACGATCAGGGCATTCCCGATCTCAGCAAGGGCGGCAACTTCGATATAGGCGTAAGGCTCACGGACACATCGGGTAACTCCTCTGTTGTCATGGTGCCCTTCTATGTCAAAGACGACCACATTGCTCCGACCATTACAGGAGCGGGAGATATCTCCGTCGTAGTAGGCGATACGATCTCTTACAGATCAGGCATCACGATCAAGGATAACTTCGATCCGGATCCCGATCTTAAGATCGATAACTCACTCGTAGATCTCAATGTGGTAGGCATCTATCCGCTCACATACACGGTAACAGACGAGGTCGGTAACTCCAGAAGCCTTACGGTAAACGTATCCGTCGTATCGAGACCTTCGGCAGGCGTCACAGGCGCTGAAGACGAGGAGACGATAGCACAGGCTTACGAGATGGCTGAGGCGGTCTTGGACGATATCCTCAAGGTAGGCATGACCGATGTCGAGAAGGCCATGAAGATCTGCTACTGGGTATACCACAACATCTACTTCGTATCCGGCACATCGGATTACACTTCATGGGCGGCAGGTGCCATAAAGGCATTTACAACGAGAAGAGCTTCATGCTACGGCAGATGGGCTGCCACAAAAGCACTCCTCGACTGCGCAGGTATCGAGAACATCTGCATAACCCGTGATTCACAGTATAACCACAGAGTTCACTACTGGTGCCTGTGCTACATCAATGGCGGCTGGTACCACTGCGATCCTCAGTACTGGGGTACGGCTCAGTATGGTTACTTCATCTTCATGATGACAGACGACGACCTTAAGCGTGCCTATGGTAACCACGACTTTAATGCAGAGCTCTATCCCGAGAGAGCAACGGAATCTGTTCAGAGATACATTAATGTCTTCAATGGTTATGTAAGTCCGGACTTTCCCTATGCAGAAGGTGACTGACAATGGCAAGGAAGGGAATACTCAAACTGAATATCCTTATTGCCACTTTGGGTCTTGCAGGGCTCTCTTTATTCCTTGCAAGTGCGATAATCAAGTCATCAGAAGCACCTGAGACTGAAGAAGAGGTAAGAGTATTCGAAGATACCAAGGCACCACAAGGTCTTATAAAGCCTCTTGCGATGTATCTTGGTGAAGAGCTCCCTGCTGCTTCATGCCTTGTTCAGGATGTATCCGACGAATCAGGAAGAGTTTATATAAGCTATAACGAAGTGCCCGATGTAAGCACGCCCGGTATCGTAAATGCCGGGATATGCCTTGAAGACATTTACGGCAACAGATCTTATCTTAAGACACCCGTAACCGTTATAGACGATCACACGGCTCCTCTTATCTACGGACCGAAGGATATTAACCTTGATTACGGCGACGAAGGATTCGACTTTATGGAAGGCATATATTCAACTGACGATTACGATGCTGAGCCTTCCTTAAGATGTGACACGAGTGAGCTCGACATCTACGAGCCCGGCGAATACACTCTCAGATATTTTGCATCTGACGATGCAGGCAACTGCAGGATCACGAGCGTTACCGTAACAGTCGGAAGACCCGAGGACGGAGATATGGACACATATCTCAAGGGACTCGTTAACGACATCTATAAGGAGATCAAGTGCCGTTATCCTATCTGGACTGCAAGGGCGATCTTCAACTATGTTCACGACAACATGACATACGATCCGGCAAGCTGCGGCACAGGCGATATCGAGGAAGCTGCATACTACGGCTTTACCAACCACAAGGGTAATTGCTATGTTTACTACTGCATGTGCAAAGTCCTGCTTGACCGTGCCGGCATAACCAATATGTCGATAGTAAGATATCCCGCAGAGCCTTCAGGCCACTACTGGATACTCATAAGATACAGAGGCTATTGGTGGCACTGCGATGCTACTCCCTTCAAGAATCACGATGGTGTTTACTTCATGCTCGCAGACCATCAGCTCGACGAATACCATCACTTCGACAGAAGTGCATATCCCGCAAGATCACCTTCCGGCTCCAACCTTGCGATAGGTGCTGTCTACGGACAGACCGACTGGATGAACGGGCCCGCTGCAACGCCTGCTCCCGAGCAGCAGACCGTGCAGGAGACAGAACCTGTAACGGAAGAAATAACCGAGACAACAATAGAGACTGAGACAACGCAGGAAACAGAAGAGACCACGACTCAAACTGCTCCTACTGAGACTACTGAGACTACTGAGACTACAGCTCAGGCAACCGAACCTTCTGAGACTACGGAAGAGAGCACGCAAGATGTTAACCCCTAAGCTTGCAAAGTTTCTTAAGATCGCCTATGTGGCAGCTATAGGCATAATGTTTGTCGGCTTTACCGTAAGAGATGCCAACAGGATACTTATAAAGGAAGTTACCATCGAAGCAGGCGAGAGCATCAACATCCAGTCCTTCTTTAACGGCAGACCGGATAATGCGGAATTTGTAACGGATATCTCGCTCATAGATACCGATATCCCTGCAACATATAATCTTAAGATCAATTACAACGACTTATTCAATAAGACAGTCACATTAAACATCGTAGATACTACATCTCCCAAAGGTTATGCCATTCCGCAGGAGTTCTATACGATAGATGAGACTCCGCAGGCTGCAGACTGCGTCGGAGGCTTATACGACCTGTCGGGCATAGCATCTGTTGAATACGAATACTGCCCGGATACATCAACAGGCGGAGATAAGACAGCTACCGTAAAGGTCACAGATCCTTACGGAAATACTACTCTTATAGATGTTCCCTTTACCGTTATAGACGACCATATAGCTCCTCTTATAATCGGAGCAGATGATATCTATACACCGAGCGGCAGCGATATCGATTTTGCTTCTCTTATAACTGTCACAGACGATTACGACGAGATGCCTCTTTTGAGAGTTGATACGAGTGAACTTGATATCGAGACAGCAGGAAGATATCCCGTAACTTATATCGCAACGGACAATGTCGGCAATACGAGAGAGCGTACGGTATATGTAACCGTCTGGGTCGACTCAGGCGAGAATGCTTCCATGAGAGACGGCACTCCCGAAGAATACGAGGAAGCTTATGCGCTTGCGGATAAGATCTTGGAGCAGATCGCCAAGGATAACGATGTTGCGACTGCAAGAGCGATATTTAACTATGTCCACTACCATGTAACCTATGTTCATTCGGGAGCAAACAATTCTATCCCCGCAGCTGCGATAAAGGGCTTTACCACTCACAGAGGTAACTGCTTCGTATTCTATTCGTGCTGCAAGATATTGCTTGACCGTGCGGGCATAGACAACATTATGGTACAAAGAGATCCCGCACCTAAGACGGACCACTACTGGAATCTCGTATATCTTAACGGCAAGTGGTACCACTGCGATGCGACGCCTTTTGTGGGACATCCCGGAGTGTACTTCATGCTCAAGGATTCACAGCTCGACTCACGTCACAGATTTAACGGATCGCTCTATCCTGAGAGGGCAGGCGGATCGACCCATTATCTAAAGGAAGATTAATTATTATTAAGGAAGGTATATATATGAAGAGGGAACAGGTAATTGCATCAGTTCTTGCTATGTCACTTGTAACATGCGCATGCCAGGCCGAGGACACGACTCCTGAGCTCGTATCGGGCGGCACGCAGGCAAGCGCTATGGAGGAGACTGAAGGAACGGCAGAAGCGGGCAGCTTCTTAGTAGAGTATCAAGGAATAGCGATCACTCCCGGTGACGAAGCACAAGAGAAGATCGCAGCTTTAGGTGACGACTACGATTACTACGAGGGCGCTTCATGCGCATATGTCGGAATGGATAAGACTTACGACTACGGCTACATGACCATCTACACCTACGAAGCAGATGAAGGTGAGTTCGTAAGCGTAATAGAGGTCAAGGACGATACGGTAAACTGCAACGGCTTTAATGTCGGCTGCAGCGTAGATGATGTAACCAAGGATCTCGGCGAGCCTGACAGCACATACGAGGGCGGCGTAAGCTATACAAGAGACGGAATAAACCTCCAGTTTGTTACGAATGCTGACGGAATCGTAACAACGATCATGTATGGCGAAGCAGAATAAAGCAGAAAAAACGAGATTTTGGAAGAATTATCGAAGATTAGTCAGATTTTTTGCGCAAAACACTTGACTTATAACTTCATGCTATGTATGATTAGCAGGCTGACTTAAGTCGGCTACTAATTATTGAAAGAATTTAAGGAGAAAACACATGGGTACATATGTTGCAACCAAGGATTCAATCGAGAGGAAATGGCTTTTGATCGACGCTGAGGGTAAGACACTCGGCCGTCTCGCTACAGAAGTTGCAAAGATTCTTAGCGGCAAGAACAAGCCTACTTACACTCCTTTCATTGATACAGGAGATTATGTCGTAGTTATCAACGCTTCCAAGATGGTTCTTACAGGTAAGAAGCTTGATGAGAAGAAGTATCGTTATCATACCGGTTATCCGGGTGGTCTCAAGGAAGTTGATTACCGCACAATGATGACAAAGAACCCCGCCAAGGCACTCGAGATCGCTGTTAAGGGTATGCTCCCTAAGAACTCACTTGGCAGAACAATGTTTAAGAAACTTCACGTTTATGCCGGCGCTGAGCACGAGCAGACAGCTCAGAAGCCTGAAGTTTACACAATTGAAGGTTAAACCGGAGGATAGATAAATGGCAAAGAAAGCAGCAGTTTATTACATGGGCACAGGCCGCCGTAAGGATGCGGTTGCCAGCGTTCGTCTTACACCCGGTAAGGGCAAGATCACTATCAACGGTAAGGATATCGACGAGTATTTCGGTCTCGAGACACTTAAGATCCTCGTTCGTCAGCCTCTCGTAGCTACAGAGACAGAAGGCAAGTTCGACGTAATCGTTAAGGCTGTTGGTGGCGGTATCTCAGGCCAGGCAGGTGCTATCAGACACGGTATCGCAAGAGCATTGGTTGAAGCTGATGAAGCAGCTTACAAGGCAACTCTCAAGTCAAGCGGATTCCTCACAAGAGACGCAAGAATGAAGGAGAGAAAGAAGCCGGGTCTCAAGAAGGCTCGTAAGGCATCACAGTTCTCTAAGCGTTAATCGTTACTTGATCTTAGAAACTCTAACTGCGCGGATCACTCCGCGCAGTTTTTGTTTTCTCTTTTTCTTTTATCATTCTCTTCTTTTCTTTTGTTCTGTTTACCTCTTTACCTCAAGATACTCATATTAGAGGTTTGGTTCAGCAGGTTAATTAAGCAGGGTGTCAATTGAAATCCGCGCGCTTGGTATGTAATATTGATTAGACGGTAGAAAGGGTGATCAAATGCGCATAATCGATGCACACTGCCATATCTATCCTGAGAAGATCGCTTCGAAGGCAATTGACGGTATAAGCAGTTTCTATGGACTTGCAGGGGGAGAGACACCTTCTGATGAGATGGCACTTAAGCTCAAGCAGGCAGGATTCTCTGTGACGAATAAGGGTACTGTTGAAGACCTTATCGCCAAGGAGACCAAGTCAGGTGTCACGCATTTCCTATGCCATTCCGTTGCGACGGACCCTTCACAGGTAAGATCCATTAATGAATTTATAAGCTCGGCTGTTGCCAAATATCCGGGGATGATAACGGGCTTCGGCTCACTTAATCCTTATTCCGAGGATATAAGAGGAGACCTGGAGCATCTGGTGGAACTGGGACTTAAGGGCGTTAAGCTTCATCCTGATACGCAGCGCTTCGTGCTTGATTCGGATATGTCTGTTGATATGTGCCACATGATCGCTGACTTAGGACTTACTGTGCTTGTACACTGCGGTGATTATCGTTATGATTATTCCAATCCCGACAGAGTCGCTTCCTTCCTTAAGAAGGTACCCGAGCTTACCGTCATAGGTGCTCACTTCGGAGGATGGAGCAAGTGGCAGCAGGCCTTCGAACTGCTCCCCGGCATATCGGACAAGTTCTATGTGGACTTAAGCTCGAGCCTCTACGCTCTGTCTCCTGAATCGGCAAAGCTCATGATCAGGAAATACGGTGCGGATAAGGTCCTGTTCGGGACCGACTATCCGATGTGGGATATAGCTCCTGAGCTCAGGCGCATGACCAAGCTCGGGCTTAGCAAGGAAGAGAAGGAACTGATATACCACGCTAATGCGGAAAGGCTCTTAGGACTTGATAATTAAGTTTAAGACAACATCATACGAGCAGACCGAGAGGTTCGGGCAGAAGCTTGCATCCTCTCTTAAAGAGGGCGATATCATCGCGATGGACGGCGATCTCGGAGCGGGCAAGACCTGCATGACACGCGGCATCGCAAGAGGCTTAGGCGTCACCTCTCATGTGTCCTCCCCGACGTTTACGATAGTAAACGAATACGAGGGCGGCAGGCTCAGGATGTTCCATTTCGATACATACAGACTCGAGGGCGAGGATGACTTTATTGCATCAGGCTTAGATGAATATTTCGGCAAGGGCGTATGTGTTATAGAGTGGAGCGAAGTGATAGCTTCCTTGCTCCCGAATGCGATAAAGATAAGGATAACAGGCAGCGGAGATGTAAGGCTCATCGAGGCTGAGACCAGGAATGCCGTAAGGGCAGGTGCGATAACGGAGGCAGTAAGGAAGGCGGGACTTGAGCTCATATGAAGATACTTGTTTGCGATACATCCAATCAGACATGCTGCGCCGGGATCTTTGAAGACGGCAGGGAATTGGCATACCGTTTGAGCTTCGAGACAAAGACTCACTCGGAGACCTTTATGCCTCTCGTAGATGAGGTGATGAAGGAAGCGGGCATTAAGTATTCAGATATAGATGTTTATGCGGTAACGACAGGTCCAGGCTCTTTTACAGGCATAAGGATCGGCCTTTCAGCAGTCAAGGGAATGGCGCTTGCGACAGGCGCAAAGTGCATCGGTCTGTCTTCAACGGAGTCCCTTGCAAGAAGCTGCGATAACGCGACACTCACCCCCAAGGAAGAGACGATCATCATCCCCTCGTTCGATGCGAGGAACAACAGAGTGTTTGCCAAGGTCGAAGAAGACGATACGCATAAGACTCTCGTAAAAGAAGATGCATATGATGCAAATGATCTCGCGCTCGAAGTGACCAAACTTCCCGAGGTCGTATATAACGCAAGGAAGCAGATCCTTGTCGTGGGCTCGGGCGCAAATGTCATGAAGAAAGCCTTCGAGGAGATCGGCGCGGGACTTAATGTCTACTACGCCCCAGGTGCTGCGATAATGCCCAAGGGAATAGCAGCTCTTGCCTTTGACAGACTCTCAAAGGAAGCTCCCGTATCTGCAAGAGACATCACGGCAAACTACTGCGCGGCTTCAAGAGTCAAGACTCTCAAACAGCAACAAGATGAGAAGAATAGCAAGAACTGATATAGCAGGGATAATGAAGCTCGAAGAGGGAGCGATAGACCATCCCTGGGAGCAGCAGGCTATCGAGGCTCTGTATTCGAGCGACATGAAGACTGCCTTAGTCGAGACTGACGCTGAAGGTGATCTCATAGGTTATGTCGGTGCCGAGTGGGTCTTGGACGAGGGCAATATAGGCAATCTCGCAGTCGCGCCGGGGCATAGAAGGAAGGGCATCGCAAGACGCCTTATGGAAGAGATCGAAAAGGACTTGAAGGGCCATGGCATCACCGTCATCTTCCTCGAAGTAAGACACGATAACGAAGCTGCCATAGCTTTGTATACCTCCCTCGGATACAAGACTTATAACAGCCGCAAGGATTACTACGGCGTGGGCAAAGATGCTCTGCTCATGAAGAAGAGTATTTGATCAGGTTGTGATTTTCAACAAAAGAAAATTGCAAATAAACCCCATTTGAGTTAAATAGTCGAAATTGTCTGCAAAGCCCTTTTTTGTGTTGATTTTAGCATATTTCAAAAATATACTTTAACAGTAATTCCTGCGGGGGAGATATAAAATGACTAAAGAAACAATTCTTTTTCAGTGTGAAGATGCTTTGCAGATGAAAGCGGTTGCTGTTCTTGTTCAGAAGGCTTCAGCTTTCAGAAGTACGATATACATAATCCGCAATGGAAGGAGAGCTAACGCTAAGAGCTTACTCGGTGTTATGTCACTCGGGATCGAGAGCGGTGTTCAGATCGATATCGAGGCTGAGGGCGATGACGAGAAGGCTGCTTGTGAAGCACTTGCCTCCCAACTCAAGAATCCTCAGACGTGAGACAAACAGATCGTAATTTCGACGCAAGATTAGATACAGTACCATTAAGTCCCGGGGTCTATCTGATGAAAGATAGCACTGGGGCTGTTATTTATGTAGGCAAAGCCAAAAAGCTCAGGAACAGGCTCAAGAGCTACTTCGGAGGCGGGGTCATATCCAGCAACAAAGTAGCGGCGATGGTAAGCCATGTAGCTGACTTTGAATATACAGTCGTAGGTTCGGAATCCGAGGCCTTGCTCCTCGAGAACAACCTGATAAAGAGATACCAGCCCAAATACAATATCCTCTTAAGAGACGATAAGGGATACCCTTATATCTGCATAACCTTAAACGAACTCTACCCGAGAGTGTTCAAGGCGTTCCGTCCCGACCCCAAGCTCAGGCAGGCGGGTGCGGTCTACTATGGCCCTTACATGAACGGGGATTGCTACGAGGTGCTGCAGACCATAAATGACATCTTCCCGCTCAAGCGCTGCAAGAAGGTGTTCCCCAGAGACATAGGCAAGGAGCGCCCCTGTCTTAACTACCACATAGGTAAGTGTATGGCGCCTTGCAGAGGCGAGGTCAAGAGTGAAGATTACAGGGCGATGACAGATAAGATCGTCATGTTCTTCGAGGGTAAATACAAGGGTATAGAAGAGAGCATCGAAGATGAGATGAGACAGGCTTCTTCTGATCTTGAATTCGAGAAGGCGGGCATATTAAGAGACAGGCTCATTGCCCTTCGAAATGTAAGTAAGGATCAGAGAGTCTATCTCAGTATCGAGCGCGATGTCGATGCGATCGGTCTTTATTCCGATGCGGGCGAGACATGTATAAGAAAGCTCGAATTAAGGAGCGGAAGAGTCGTAGGTTCCTCCACATATTTTGTGAGCGGAACGGAAGATGACAGAGAGGATATCCTGAAGAACTTTATCCTTCAATACTACGAGACTTCACCTAAGATCCCTCCGGTTATCCTGGTGCCTGATCAGATGGAAGATAGGGAAGACATAGAGAGCTTCCTTACAACTCTTGCAGGACGCAAGATATCCCTTCACAAGGCTGAGAGGGGAGAGCTTTATGACCTTGCAAAACTTGCAGCGAGCAACGCACGCGAGATGATGGTGCGCCGCATCTTAAGAGGCGGCGGAGCGGGAGCGGATCCCACATATCCTCTGAGATATCTCGAAGAGCTCATGGGCGCGGAGGAAGGATCGATCTCAAGAGCGGAATCCTTCGATATCAGTAACCTCGGCAACGACGATATATGTGCGGGCATGGTGGTCTTCAAGGACGGCAAGCCGGATAAATCCTCCTACAGATTATTCAAGATGAAGATGGTAGAGACTCAAGACGATTTTGCATCGATGAGAGAGACTCTTACGAGAAGATTTGCACATCTGGGACAGAAGGGCTTCGAAGCTCCGGACATCATATTGGTGGACGGCGGACAAGGTCAGCTTACCGCAGTTGCATCTGTCGTAAGATCGATAGAAGGAACGGAAGGCATAAAGCTTGCCGGCATGTTCAAAAACGACAGGCATAAGACCGCGGGAATAATCTTCGAAGACGGAAGACAGGTAAAGCTCGAAGGCAAGGATCTTACAGATTCCGAGATAAGCCTTTTGAGATTCCTTACGACGGTGCAAAATGAAGTGCACAGGTTTGCCATAAGTTACCAGCACAAACTTGCAACCAAACGCAACATCAGATATAAGCTCGAAGCAATAGACGGAATAGGCCCTGCCAAGAGGAAGAATCTTCTTGCGCATTTTGGTACAATTAAGGGCGTGGAAGGTGCTTCGATAGAGCAGCTCGGCGAGTGCAAGGGCATAAGCGGGGCAGATGCGAAGGCCATCTACAGATTCTTTCACGGAGAAGAGTAATGGCTATTTACGCGCTTGCAGACCTGCACCTGTCGCTGTCTAATCCCGACAAGTCGATGGACGTCTTCGGACCTTCCTGGGAAGGTTATATTGAGCGCATCAAGACGAATTGGGAGAAGAAGGTTACTCCCTCTGATACCGTGCTCGTTGCAGGCGATATATCCTGGGCGACATACATAAAGAACGCCAAAGAGGACTTCGATTTCCTCTCATCTCTTCCCGGCCGCAAACTGATATCGAGAGGCAATCACGACTACTGGTGGACAAGCAAGAAGAAGATGGACGAATTCTTCGAGGCAAACAGCTTCCCCGGTCTTGAAGTCGTAAGGACAAATCTCGTTGAAGCAGAAGATTGCATAATATCCGGCACGAGAGGATGGACTATATCGAGCGTGAGAGCCGAGGAAGGATCTGACGATAAGAAGATATTTGACAGGGAGCTCTTAAGATTGGAGCTTTGCATAGATGAGTTTAATAAGGCGGATCCCGGGCATCAGAAGACGAGGATACTCATGATCCACTATCCGCCTCTTCTTAAGGAGCATCAGTCTACCCCTTTTACCAAACTCATGGAAGGAAACACAGATATCTGCGTATACGGACACCTGCACGGCAAGGCTCACAAAGGTGTCTTTGAAGGTGACATAAATGGCGTAAGATACATCTGTACGGCATCTGATTATCTGGGCTTTGACCCCGTTAGGATATTGTGATGCAAAATTCAGGTCTTGTAAGTTATCTGAGGAAACCCGTAAGAGCATTTGCCGCATCTTTGCTCCTTGCCGGCATCACACTTGCCTTGATGCTGATCTTAATGCCTCGGTTCCCAAAAAGCACGGCAGTCTATGCGGTAAACCGTGCGATCGGCGATGTCGTCGTTAAGGGCGGCGAGAGTTTGGAAGTGGAGTTTACGCCCTTTACTGATTTCGATTCGATAGCCCTCGCTCTGGATGCCGATTCCCCGCAGAAAGAATATGTGACGGATATAACATGCACAGGAGATACTTATGTGCTCAAGATCACAAATCCGGGCACGGAAGATCTCATGATAACCACTCAGGTGCCGGGCTGCTATCCCGGGATAGAAAGCCTTGAAGACGGGCAGAAATTAAACTTCGGAATATATAAGGAGGGCAGCAGCGGAGCTAAGGTATATCCTGTCATCGTGCTCTTTACCTGCGCCTTCGTATTCATTACGAGCTACCTCGCATTTACCGGCAAGCTTACTGCCGCAAACTTCTATCTGACGGGCGCTGTTACCTTG
Organism: Saccharofermentans sp.; assembly: GCA_024685135.1. Taxonomy (GTDB): domain Bacteria; phylum Bacillota; class Clostridia; order Saccharofermentanales; family Saccharofermentanaceae; genus Saccharofermentans. The sequence goes on along the minus strand of JAIKWA010000066.1, from coordinate 9,159 downwards.
GGGCTCGCAGTATTCCCTTTGCTCTATCCCGCGTGGACAACGCACGATGCTGATGCTCACTATCAGGCGGCATACCGCTTCTCCAATCTGTTCCTCGGCAAGGGGCTTGAGTATACGGGAAGAGCCTGTGACAACGAATTCTTCTCGCTTGCGTGGAAGCGCTTTATATTGGACGGCGGCTTCAGGCCCGATCCTTCTAACGAGATGCTCTATCCCGTTACGGCAAACCTCAAAGATGTCTTTGCTTCGGGCGAGGAGCTCGCGATAACCGGGTCCGAATTCGGGCTTTACGAGAGGATGGTATTCTATAACATCCTCAACTACCTGCCTTCGTCTCTGGGTATCGCTTTTGCAAGGCTCATCAATCTTACGCCGATCTATCAGATCAGCATGGGCAGGCTCTTTGAAGGCATAGTGGTCACGGTATTCACATACATTGCGATAAAGTCATGCAAGAGCAAGACGGTAAGCTTTGCTCTTGCCGTAATGAACCTCTTCCCGATGTCACTTATATTCATCACGGCATATAGCTACGACGGCATCGTACTCATGGTCGTAACCTGCTGCATCGCAAGTGTCATGAACATGTTGGAATCAGATGGCGATATCAAGAGATCCGAGATCATTTGGGCCATAGTCTGGTTCTTCCTTCTGGGCGCCGTTAAGGGCGGAGGATATCTCATGTTCCTGCCCCTTGTATCCGTCCTCGCGAAAAGGCCCCTTAAGTCGAAGCAGAACCTTATCCCTGTTATCCTTATCGCGGCATCACTCGTATCGGTATTGCTCTTTGATGTAGTCTTAAAGCCCGATACCGGATTCTTCCAGTTAGGAGGCGAGGAAGGTCACTTTGAAGCATCCTTTGCGCTATACCATCCGCTCAAATATACATTCCTTTGCATAAGCACTCTTCTGGCATTCGCAGGCGAGATGTTTGCAGACAGCATCGGAAGGTGCGAGGGCTGGAACGAAGAGGCTCTGCCTTACTGGATAGTAATTGTGATCGCCATAGCAGGACTTGCGTTGATACTTACATGCGCAAGGAATTTCAAACTGACAAAGAAGACCGGCATAGCATTTATCCTGTGCTGCGCCCTGCTCTTATTCCTTACGCCCGTAATGCTCCTCAAGGATACTCCCACGGATTACACCCTGATAATGGGCGTGCAGGGCAGATACTTCAGGCCGATGGCTGCTTTTGTAATGCTCCTTATGGCAGGCCTAAGAGACAAGATAGAGCAAAAGACCGGCAAAACCCCCGTTTTATCACCTGCAAAAGAGCAGACTTTGTGTCTTATATCCGAGATCACGTTTATCCTGGCATCAGCGATAGTCATACTGATGCTGTCAGATAGATATCTCGCAAGATAGGGCGAAAAATTTTTTCAAGTCTGCAAAGCCAATAAATAAAGGCGTTTCGGGGACAGCTTAAAAATAATTGATTGCTATTATTTTATTATGTTTTATAATTAAGAACAGTAAGCCTCAGGCAAAGGAGATTCCTTTAACCGGGCTTTTTTCATCCAAGGAGAACATTAGATGGCATACAGTATGACAGGCTTCGGAAGAGCGGAGAAAGTCTTTGACACCAGGAAATATACGATCGAGATGAAATCCGTTAACAACAGGTACTGTGATATCAACATACGTATGCCGAGATTGTTCAATTTTGCCGACAACGATATCCGCAAGCTCATCACATCAGGCCTCATAAGAGGCAAGATCGATGTCTTTATCTATTACACGGATATCGGCGAGGATTGCGAAGTCATCACAGTCAATACAGGTCTTGCAAAGGCATATGCCCAGGCTGCTGCAACTATAGCTTCAGCTACTTCCAAAGAGGATAATGTAACGGTTAGGGACCTGTGCTCTTTCCCCGATGTACTTAAGGTCGAGCAGGGCGCAGTCGAAGAGGACGTTATCTTAAACGAGCTTACCGAGACTCTTAAGGAAGCTATAGACGGAATGCTCGCCATGAGAGCAAGAGAGGGCGCAAGCCTCGTATCCGACCTTCTTACCAAGATCGACAAGTTAGACGAGATAAGAGGCAAGATCGAAGAGCGCGAGCCTATGGTGATCGGGAATTTCAGGGCAAAGCTAAGTAGCAGGATCGATGAGATCTTAACTTCCGACAAGCGCGAGTTCTACGATGAGTCACGTCTTGCGGCAGAGGTCGCTATCTTCGCAGATAAGTGCGCGGTGGATGAAGAGGTCACAAGACTTACAAGCCACTTTAAGCAGGCAAGGAAGATCCTTGGCACTGAGAAGGGCGCTATCGGTAAGCAGATGGATTTCCTCGTACAGGAGATCAACAGAGAGATCAACACCTGCGGCTCCAAGGCAAACGATATAGAGATAACCGGCAATGTCCTTGCAATGAAGAACATCGTCGAAGAGATAAGAGAGCAGATCCAGAATCTGGTATAACGGAGAAGAAGATGGCAGAGTTTATTGATATCGGTTTCGGTAACATAGCAGCAAAGAGCAGGATAGTCTGCGTCTATACTGCTGATTCTGCACCTTCGAGGAGAATGATCCAGGATGCCAAGGACAGAGGTGCCTGCATCGATTGCTGCGCAGGCAAGAAGTGCAAAGCGATCCTTGCGACAGATACGGATCTCGTTATATTGAGTTCTCTTGAAGTATCCGAGATAAGGAGCAGATTAGAGTGAGCAGCAAGAGAGGTCTTATAGTAGCGGTCTCAGGTCCGTCAGGAGTAGGTAAGGGAACAGTATTGGGTGCTGTTGAAGAATTCCTTGCTTCATCTGATGCAAATGCCGTAGGAAGATCCATATCTGCTACGACAAGAAAGCCCAGAGGCAATGAGCAGGACGGAGTTGAATACTACTTCAAGACAGTGGAAGAATTCGAGTCTCTCATAGAAGAGGGCGAGATAATAGAATACGACAAGTATTGCGATAACTACTACGGTACTCCCGCAGAGCCCGTAAGAAGGATGATAGGAGACGGCAAGGTAGTCCTTTTCGACATAACGATAGAAGGAAGCCTCGCGCTCAAGCGCTTCTTCCCCGAGGATTGCGTGACGATATTCATCCTGCCGCCTTCAATGGATGAGCTCGAATCGAGATTAAGAGGCAGGGGCACAGAAGCAGACGATGTCGTTAAGGCCAGGATGGACCAGGCGAGCAAGGAGATAGCAAGAGCCGGCGAATTCGAGTTCATCGTGACCAACAATCAGATAGAGCAGGCAAGGGACGATATCTTATCGATCATCAGAGCCGAAGGACTTAAGAAGGCAAGACAGTAATTAATTTTGGATTAACAAAGAAAAGGAGATAAACAAAATGTTGACAGATCCATCAATCGAGAAACTAAAGGCAAAGGGAGCATCACCTTACGATGTAACAGTACTCGTAAGTAAGCGTGCAAGACAGCTTACAGAAGGTGCTCAGCCTATGGTTGACGACAAGAACGTTGCAAACGTAGTTTCACTCGCATGCTGCGAGATCGCTCAGGATAAGGTAGTTGCAGCTGAAGGTGATCAGGAGGTAGTAGTTCCCATCACACGTGAAGAGCGCATCCGCCGTGAGGAAGAGCAGAAGGAAAGAGAGAGAAGAGCTGAAGAGGCAAGACTCGAGAGAGAAGCAGCTTACAGCGCAGTTCCCGAAGCAGAAGACGGTGAAGAGAAGGCAGATGATTCTGCTCTTGATTCACTTCTTGCAACAGTCACAGGCAACATCGAAGAAGACGGCGAGTTTGACGATGAGGATGTTGAACCTACAGAAGAAGATCTCATCGACAGTGACGAAGAATAATTAACCAAAGGACATATATAAAATGGCAGTTCAGAAATCAATGGAAAAGATCGTTTCTCTCGCAAAGGTAAGAGGCTTCGTATATCCGGGTTCGGATATCTACGGCGGTCTTGCAAATGCGTGGGATTACGGCCCGTTAGGCGTTCAGCTCAAGAACAACGTCAAGGCCGCATGGTGGAAGAAGTTCGTTCAGGAGAGCCCTTACAATGTAGGTCTCGACGCAGCGATAATCATGAACCCCGAGACCTGGGTAGCTTCAGGTCACGTAGGCGGTTTCTCTGATCCTCTGATCGATTGCAAGCAGTGCAAGGCAAGACAGAGAGCGGATAACTTAGTCGAAGACTGGAATAAGGAGAACGGCATAGAGAACGTTCCCGTAGAGGGCATGAGCCCCGAAGAGATGGTTGCATACATCAGAGAACATAACATTCCCTGTCCCGTATGCGGCGGCCACAACTTCACTGATATCCGTAAGTTCAACCTCATGTTCAAGACCTTCATCGGTGTAACAGAGGATTCTACAAATGAAGTATATTTAAGACCTGAGACAGCTCAGGGTATCTTCGTTAACTTCGCTAATGTTCAGAGAAGTGCACGTAAGAAGATCCCCTTCGGAATCTGCCAGATCGGTAAGTCTTTCCGTAACGAGATCACACCCGGTAACTTCATCTTCCGTACAAGAGAGTTCGAGCAGATGGAGCTCGAGTTCTTCTGCGAACCCGGCACAGACCTTGAGTGGTTCGACTACTGGAAGACCTTCTGCCACGACTGGCTTATCGGCCTCGGCATCAAGGAAGAAGAGCTCAGGACCAGAGATCACGCGAAGGAAGAGCTTGCTTTCTATTCAAGAGCAACAACAGACTTCGAGTTCGCATTCCCCTTCACGGATTGGGGCGAGCTCTGGGGTATCGCAGATCGTACAGACTACGATCTCAAGCAGCATATGGAACATTCCAAGCAGGATCTCAGATACTTCGATCCCGCGACGAATGAGAAGTATATCCCTTACGTTATCGAACCTTCTTTGGGTGCAGACAGAGTTACTCTCGCGTTCCTGTGCTCAGCATACGACGAAGAGGAATTAGAAGGCGGAGACGTAAGAACAGTAATGCATTTCCATCCTTACCTCGCACCTGTCAAGATCGGCGTGCTCCCTCTGTCAGCTAAGCTTACAGAGCCTGCAACAAAGATCTACGAGAAGCTCTCCAAGAAGTATATGTGCGAGCTTGACGACCGTCAGAGCATCGGTAAGCGTTACAGAAGACAAGACGAGATCGGTACACCTTACTGCGTTGTATACGATTTTGATTCTGCAGAGGACAATTGTGTTACGATCAGAGAGAGGGATTCAATGAAGAATGTCGAGTACGAACCCGGCAACATCAGATTCCCTATAGACAAGCTCGAAGAATTCTTCGAGGGCAAATTCGATTTCTAAGCCGTTTGGCATAATGAAATAAACAACAATTTTATAAAACGAAAGGTGGGCAATTTATGACGAAGTATGTTTACCTGTTTACCGAGGGCAACGGTAAAATGCGTGAACTCCTCGGCGGCAAAGGTGCAAATCTTGCAGAGATGACCAACATCGGTCTTCCTGTTCCGCAGGGCTTTACGATCACAACAGAGGCATGCACACAGTACTACGAAGACGGTCGCCAGATCAACGATGAGATCATGGGACAGGTTATGGAGTACATTACGAAACTCGAGGAGATCACGGGCAAGAAGTTCGGCGATCTTGAGAATCCGCTGCTTGTTTCCGTAAGATCCGGCGCCAGAGCATCCATGCCCGGTATGATGGACACTATCCTCAACCTCGGTCTCAACGAAGAGGTTGTCGGTGTCATCGCAGATAAATCAGGCAATCCCCGTTGGGCTTGGGACTGCTACAGAAGATTCATTCAGATGTATTCTGACGTAGTTATGGAAGTTGGTAAGAAGTATTTCGAAGAGCTTATCGACAAGATGAAGGCTGAAAGAGGCGTTACACAGGACGTTGATCTTACAGCTGACGATCTCAAGGAACTCGCTTCACAGTTCAAGGCTGAGTACAAGGCTAAGATCGGTGCAGACTTCCCGACAGATCCTAAGGAGCAGCTCCTCGGCGCTATCAAGGCCGTATTCAGATCCTGGGATAACCCGAGAGCAAACGTTTACAGAAGAGACAACGACATCCCTTATTCATGGGGTACTGCAGTTAACGTTCAGTCCATGGCATTCGGTAACATGGGTGACGATTGCGGTACAGGCGTTGCATTCACAAGAGACCCTGCTACGGGCGAGAAGGGACTTTTCGGTGAGTTCCTTACAAATGCTCAGGGTGAGGACGTTGTTGCAGGCGTAAGAACACCTATGAAGATAGCTGAGATGGAGAACAAGTTCCCTGAGGCTTTCGCACAGTTCACACAGGTTTGCTCAACACTCGAGTCACACTATCGTGACATGCAGGATATGGAGTTCACAGTTGAGCACGGTAAGCTCTACATGCTCCAGACAAGAAACGGTAAGAGAACAGCTCAGGCTGCTATGAAGATCGCTTGCGACCTGGTTGACGAGGGCATGAGAACACCTGAAGAGGCTGTTGCCATGATCGATCCGAGAAACCTCGATACACTTCTCCACCCTCAGTTCGACCCTGCAGCTCTTAAGGCTGCTGAGGCTATCGGCAAGGGCTTAGGTGCTTCTCCGGGAGCTGCCTGCGGTAAGATCGTATTCACTGCAGAAGATGCAGTTGAGTGGCACGCAAGAGGAGAGAAGGTTGTCCTCGTAAGACTCGAGACATCTCCTGAAGATATCACGGGTATGAAGTCTGCTGAAGGTATCCTCACAGTAAGAGGCGGTATGACATCCCACGCTGCAGTTGTTGCAAGAGGTATGGGTGAGTGCTGCGTTTCCGGTTGCGGCGATATCGCAATGGACGAAGCTAACAAGAAGTTCACACTTGCAGGCAAGACATTCAACGAAGGTGACATCATCTCCCTCGACGGTTCTACAGGTAAGATCTACGACGGCGCTATCGCAATGGTAGATGCTGATCCCAACAACGGTTATTTCGGCCGCATCATGGGCTGGGCTGATCAGTTCAAGAGACTTGAAGTAAGAACAAATGCTGATACACCTAACGATGCCAAGAAGGCACGTGAGCTCGGTGCTGAGGGTATCGGTCTCTGCCGTACAGAGCACATGTTCTTCGGCGAAGGCAGGATCGAAGCTTTCCGTGAGATGATCTGCTCTGAGACAGTTGAAGAGAGAGAGGAAGCTCTTGATGTTATCCTCCCCATGCAGCAGTCTGACTTCGAAGCTCTCTATGAAGCACTCGAAGGTCACCCTGTTACTATCCGTTTCTTAGATCCGCCGCTCCACGAATTCGTACCTACAGAAGATGCTGACATCAAGGCTCTTGCTGATAAGAAGGGTAAGACAGTAGAAGAGATCAAGACAATGATCGCTTCACTCCACGAGTTCAACCCCATGATGGGTCACAGAGGATGCCGTCTTGCAGTTACATATCCTGAGATCGCAAAGATGCAGACAAAGGCTGTTATCCGTGCTGCTCTCAACGTTAAGAAGAATCATCCCGACTGGAACATCGAGCCTGAGATCATGATCCCTCTCATCGGCGACGTTAAGGAGCTCAAGGTTGTTAAGGCTGTAGTTGTTGAGACTGCAGACGCAGAGATCGCTGCAGCAGGTTCTGACCTCAAGTACGAGGTAGGCACCATGATCGAGATCCCGAGAGCTGCTCTTACGGCTGACGAGATCGGTAAGGAAGCTGCATTCTTCTGCTTCGGTACAAACGACCTTACACAGATGACATTCGGTTTCTCCCGTGACGACGCGGGCAAGTTCCTCGACGCTTACTACGATTCCAAGATCTTCGAGTCCGATCCTTTCGCAAGACTCGATCAGAATGGTGTCGGCAAGCTCATGAAGATGGCCATCGACTTGGGTAAGGGTGTTAACCCCAACCTCCACATCGGTATCTGCGGCGAGCACGGCGGCGATCCCACGTCCGTTGAGTTCTGCGACGAGATCGGTCTGGATTATGTATCCTGCTCACCTTTCCGTGTACCGATCGCAAGACTTGCTGCAGCACAGGCTGCGATCAACAAGAAGGGTTGATAAAGTAAGTCTCATTCGAAAGAATAACTAAGACAGCCGGAGCCAGGTGCTCCGGCTGTTTTGATGAAAAGTCCGAATATTCGAACAAGAAGGGTGTTATCATTTAATTACGATAATTTTGATAATTTCAATATTGTAAGTTTGCAACCGAAAGGCTTCTTGGAAAAAGGTGAGTAAGATTATGTCAAACGATAACAAGTTGATAACCGTAGATGAAACTACACTGAAAGATAAGATATACACTATTCGCGGCCAACAGGTAATGCTGGATTTTGATCTTGCGGAGATATACGGATATGAAACAAGGTATCTGAATTTACAGGTAAAAAACAATATTAATCGTTTCCCGGATGATTTTATGTTCCAACTGACTCAGGGAGAGTTCGATATCTTGATGTTGAAAAATTCAACATCAAGTCATGGTGGTCGCAGAAAGCCCCCATATGCCTTTACCGAGCAGGGAGTGTATCAGTTAGCAACAGTTTTGAAAGGGGACCTTGCTGAACGTCAGAGCGTGGCAATCATTGCGGTGCGTCCAGCAAAGATGCCGGCAAAAGGATAACGACCATAACAAGAATAATGGATATCGACGATTATAAAGCGACGATAAAAACAATGTTGGGGAATCCGGCACTTGCTTTGAGATAAAAAAAATATGGATAAAATATTTGTGAATCAGAACTTCTGTCGATAAAACCGAAAACGAATGTAATATTTGTTTTCGACATAGATGTCCAGCAAACTGATATACTTAAAACGAATCTTTCGAACGTGATTTCAGCAGACTCACGGACTGCAGGAGTACATTGAATAAACACAGATATGTTCTTAATAAATTGTGGACACAAAAACCTTCTGGAATCATTGGCTTTATAGAACAAAATGGCAATTTGATAAAAGAGTGAGTTTGTTTTAGGGGTGGACAGATATGCAGAATGAGTATGATATTGACATATTAAATCCAAGATCTAATCCATATGCGGATGGACTTACGGAAACCAGGAACCTTCAAGGTGCAAAGCGGGAAATGAAGGAAGACTGGCGACTGAACAATCAAGAAAAATACTTGATGAACAAAACCTTATACCGCATCCCGTTTCAGCCATATTCGTCTGAATGGGATCACGAGCATTGCGAGTTCTGTTATGAAAAGTTTTCTGAAGATCCCAATGATCTGCACGAAGGATATTGCACGGAACCTATTAACCAGAAGGGTGCCAGATGGATATGTCCAAAGTGTTATCAAGACTTTCAATCC
>JAIKWA010000094.1 GCA_024685135.1 Saccharofermentans sp. | reverse complement strand
CGAGATGCCCAGATCCCACGAAGCTTACTCTATCGAAGAAGCAGTCAAGATCGCTGACGAGCTTCATTACCCCGTAGTTATAAGACCTGCTTACACCATGGGTGGTGCAGGCGGCGGTCTCGTTTACAATGTAGACGAGCTCAAGATAGTAGTTGAGAGAGGTCTTGCGGCTTCCATGATCGGCCAGGTACTCGTAGAAGAGTCCATCAGCGGCTGGGAAGAGCTCGAGCTCGAGGTAGTAAGAGACGCAAAGAATAACGTCATCACAGTATGCTTCATCGAGAATATCGATCCTATCGGCGTACACACAGGAGACTCCTTCTGCTCCGCACCTATGCTCACTATCTCTGAAGACGTTCAGAAGAAGCTTCAGGAATATTCCTACAGCATCGTTAAGGCTATCGAAGTTATCGGCGGATGTAACTGCCAGTTCGCACATGACCCCGTAACAGACAGGATCGTTGTAATCGAGATCAACCCCAGAACTTCAAGATCTTCAGCATTGGCTTCCAAGGCTACGGGTTTCCCTATTGCACTTGTATCGGCAATGCTCGCATGCGGTCTCACACTGGATGAGATCCCCTGCGGTAAGTACGGCACACTCGACAAGTACTATCCGGACGGCGACTATGTCGTAATCAAGTTTGCCAGATGGGCATTCGAGAAGTTCCACGGTGCTTCAGATAAGCTCGGCACTCAGATGAGAGCCGTAGGCGAAGTAATGAGCATCGGTAAGACATATAAGGAAGCTTTCCAGAAGGCTATCCGTTCCCTCGAGAAGGACAGATACGGTTTAGGCTTTGCCAAGGACTTCAACAAGCTCTCCAAGGAAGACCTTATGCTCAAGCTCACGACACCTACATCAGAGAGACAGTTCATCATGTACGAGGCTCTGCGTAAGGGTGCTACGGTAGATGAGCTTTATGAGCTCACAAAGATCAAGAAGTGGTTCATCGAGCAGATGAAGGAATTGGTAGACGAGGAAGAAGAGCTCCTCAAGCATCCCGGCAGAGTACCCCAGAAGGATGTCTTGAAGCAGGCTAAGCTCGACGGCTTCTCAGATAAGTATCTCTCACAGCTCCTCGGCGTATCAGAGGATACGATAAGAAGAGCAAGATATGAGTTCGGCATCAAGGAAGGATGGGAAGGCGTTCACGTATCCGGCACAAAGGATGCAGCTTACTACTATTCTTCATATCACATCGAAGACAAGTCACCCGTATCAGATAAGAAGAAGATCATGATCTTGGGCGGCGGTCCTAACCGTATAGGTCAGGGTATCGAGTTCGACTACTGCTGCGTACATGCGGCTCTCGCACTCAAGAAGTTAGGCTTTGAGTCCATCATCGTAAACTGCAACCCTGAGACGGTTTCAACAGACTACGACACATCAGACAAGCTCTACTTCGAGCCTCTCACATTAGAGGATGTTCTCGCTATCCACGAGAAGGAGCAGCCCATAGGCGTTATCGCTCAGTTCGGCGGACAGACACCTCTTAACCTTGCAGCATCACTCAAGGCTAACGGCGTAAACATCTTGGGTACAACACCTGAGACTATCGATCTTGCAGAGGACAGAGATCACTTCCGTGCCATGATGAACAGGCTCGGGATCCCTATGCCTGAGGCAGGTATGGCAGTCAATGCAGACGAAGCCATCGCTATCGCAAACAAGATCGGCTACCCCGTTATGGTACGTCCTTCCTACGTTCTCGGCGGAAGAGGAATGGAAGTCGTTCACGACGATGAGATGATGCGCGTTTACATGAACGCTGCAGTCGGCGTTACACCCGACAGACCTATCCTCATCGACCGTTTCCTCCACCACGCAACAGAGTGCGAGGCAGACGCTATCTCAGACGGTACAAACTGCTATGTTCCCGCAGTTATGGAGCACATCGAGCTCGCAGGCGTACACTCCGGTGACTCTGCGTGCATCCTTCCTTCACTTAACCTCACAAAGGAGCAGGTTGAGACGATCAAGGATTACACAAGGAAGATCGCAGTAGAGATGAACGTTGTAGGTCTCATGAACATGCAGTATGCGATCGAGGACGGCGTTGTATATGTACTCGAGGCTAACCCGAGAGCATCAAGAACGGTACCGCTCGTATCCAAGGTTACAGGCACCAACATGGTAAGAGTCGCAACAGACATCATGACAGGAGAGCTTACAGGCAGAACATCTCCCGTTACGGAGCTTCACGATAAGAACATCCCTCACTACGGTGTTAAGGAAGCGGTATTCCCGTTCAACATGTTCCAGGAGGTAGACCCGATCTTAGGACCTGAGATGCGTTCAACAGGTGAGGTATTAGGTCTTGCAAGCCACTTCGGCGAAGCTTACTTCAAGGCTCAGGAAGCAACAAAGACAGTACTTCCCCAGGAGGGCACAGTCCTTCTGTCTGTATCAGATCTCGATAAGGTCGACCTCATTGAAGTCGCAAAGGCATTCAACGACCTCGGCTTCAAGATCATCGCAACAGGCGGAACATTCGACATGATCTCCGAGGCAGGCATCGAGGCTACAAAGGTAAAGAAGCTCTACGAGGGCAGACCTAATATCGCTGACATGATCCTGAACGGCGATATCGATCTCATCATCAACACACCTGCAGGTAAGACATCCGTTCACGATGACTCCTACATCCGTAAGGATGCTATCCGTCAGCATGTTCCTTATATCACGACAATGGCAGCTGCAAAGGCTTCTGCCGAGGGTATCAAGGCGGCAAGAGAGCGTGTCTTCGAGGTTAAGGCTCTCCAGGATTTCCACGCTGATATCAAATGATACAGGATATAAGTCCGGCATATCTTAAGAATGAATTTAAGCCGGAGGCAAGGGCATTGCCCGAGTCTCCGGTTTTCTTTTTTGACGGCAATAACATAGCAGTCAAAGAAGACTTTACCGTGCCTCTTGCAAAAGATATCAGATCAGACGATCTTATATTTCTTTTCGAGCTTACGGGAACAGACTGCTTCCTTACGAGGACGAAGCCTGAAGGGATCAAGCTTATCCCTCTGCGCGATCTGAGGCGCAAGGGCGTGCTTACGAAGGATATGGCATTTGCTTCTTATACCGCATATCATCTCGCGAGCTGGTATAACTCATCTGACTTTTGCGGAAGGTGCGGCGCAAAGACATCCTTCTCTAAAGCCGAGCGCGCAAGGATCTGCCCCGACTGCGGCGAGATCATATATCCGAGGATAAATCCTGCCGTCATATTAGGGATACTAAACCACGATCACAGCAAGATCCTTCTTACCAAATACGCAAGACGCGACTTCAATTTCTATGCTCTCGTCGCAGGCTTTACCGAGATAGGTGAGACCTTCGAGCAGACATGCGCAAGAGAAGCGATGGAAGAGACCGGACTTAAGATCAAGGACATCACTTACTATAAGTCCCAGCCCTGGGGAAGCGCACTTGATATCCTTACCGGTTTCTACTGCACGGTAGACGGCCCGGAGGATATTAAGATGGATACAAATGAGCTTAAGACGGCCGTCTGGTGCAGCCCCGAAGAAGTGGTATTGCAGCCTGACGATTACTCTCTTACAAACGAGATGATGAAGCGTTTTAAGGACGGTAATCTGTAAGCCTTTTGCCTGTAATCTTAATGTCAATAATCGTTCATTTTTTGTTAATGATTTCCGACATTCTATCTGTTATACTCAAGCTATCAAAAACAAAGACGGATACCTAAATCAAGATAGGTTAGAGTCAATCGCAGGAGGTGAGACCGATGAACGCAGAAGCACAATCAAGTAGACAGTTGGTCTCACTTGGTTCAGATATTTCTTCGCAGTAAGGTTTTATTTTCTTAATCGAGTTTATTAACTCAACGTGAACCTTAGCACCAACTGTACTTGAACCACAATTTAATAAACAACTAACTTGGAGTTGTCTCATCTTGAGACAACTCCATTTAATTTGCTATTGACATCTATACCGCGATAGTTTATTGTTACCTCAACAATTTCAAACCGTTGATGCGGAGATAAAGGTGTTATATGCGCCCACAGAGAGCCCCCGATGCTGAGAATGGGGCGGAGATGCAGATCATCAAATGGACCGCGGAGGGCACACTAAATATGTGACGTAAGGCACGCGTAAGGGGTCGGGGATATGTTGGTATCCCGCTAAGAGTGCGATCCCAAAGGTCGCAAAGCAAGGTGGCACCGCGGAGCGGAATAGTATTCTGATTCGTCCTTGACAGGAAAGATGTATTTTCCGTCGGGGGCTTTTTTATTGCCTTTCCGGCGAAGGAAAGGAGATCATACTATGAACGTCAGGCCATCACTCGATGAGGTAATGTCCATTGCAGCAAACGCTGACAAGACCGGCATTAAGCTCATCCCGGTAAGCACAGAGATCCTGTCTGATATCAAGACACCCATCGAAGTGCTCAAGATCTTAAAGAACAATTCGAAGCACACCTTCATGCTCGAATCCATTGAGGATTCTGACAAGTGGGGCAGATATTCATTCATGAGCTTCGATCCCGAACTCGAGATCACATGCATCAACGGCAAGGTAAGTGTCGGCGATGAGACTGTTGAGACAAGTTCTCCTGCAGATGTGATAAGAGATATCTTAAGCGAGCACAAGAGTGCAAGATTCGATTATCTCCCGACATTCACGGGCGGTCTTGTAGGTTACTTCGCATACGACTATATCAAGTACGCAGAGCCTTCTTTGGATCTCGATGCTGAAGATACAGAGAACTTCAAGGACTGCGATCTCATGCTCTTCAAGCAGGTTATCGTTTTCGATAACTTAAGACAGAAGATAATCCTCATAGACAACATGAATGCATCAGACGGCGAGGAAGGCTACAAGAAGGCCACAGCTAACCTCAAAGCGCTGGTTGATCTTATTAAGAACGGCGAGCCTGTTGTTGAGACTCCGGGCAAGCTCAAGTCCGAGATCACGCCCTTGTTCGGCAAGGAAGAATTCTGCAATATGGTAAACAAGGCCAAGTACCATATCAAGGAAGGAGATATCTTCCAGATCGTCTTATCCAACAGGCTCTGTGCGGATTACGAGGGCTCCATGCTCAATGTATACCGCATCTTAAGAACGCTTAATCCCTCCCCATATATGTTTTATTTTTCCGGCACTGATGTAGAGGTCGCAGGTGCTTCGCCTGAGACCCTCGTCAAGCTGGAGGGCAGGACACTTCACACATTCCCCCTGGCAGGCACAAGGCCCAGGGGCAAGACAGACGAAGAGGATAAAAACCTCGAGAAGGATCTTCTTAACGATCCCAAGGAGCTCGCTGAGCACAACATGCTCGTAGACCTCGGCAGGAACGATATAGGAAGGATCTCAGAATTCGGTTCCGTCAAGGTCGAGAAGTACCATGTTATAGAGCGTTTCTCACATGTAATGCATATAGGCTCAACCGTAAGGGGCACATTAAGAGAAGACATGGATGCTATGAACGCTATAGATTCCATCCTTCCCGCAGGCACCTTATCCGGCGCGCCCAAGATCAGAGCATGCGAGCTTATAAACGAACTCGAAAACAATAAGCGCGGCATCTACGGCGGCGCCATCGGATACATCGATTTTGCAGGCAATCTCGACACATGTATCGCGATAAGGATCGCATATAAGAAGAACAACAAGATATTCATCAGATCGGGCGCAGGCATCGTAGCAGATTCCGACCCCGAGAAGGAATATACGGAATGCATCAACAAGGCTGCTGCAGTAGTCAAGGCTATAGAGCAGGCTGAAGACAGCGAGATCTGAGGAGGAGATATATGTTACTGATCATAGACAATTACGATTCGTTCTCATATAACCTCTACCAGTTAACAGGTGAGATCGAACCCGATATCAAGGTGGTAAGAAACGATAAGATCACGGTAGATGAGATCATCGATATGAACCCTGCGGCGATAATCCTGTCACCTGGTCCCGGAAGACCTGCCGATGCAGGTATCTGCGAAGAAGCAGCAACAAAGCTTGCAGGAAAGTTCCCGATATTAGGTGTATGCCTCGGCCATCAGGCTATCTGCGAAGCGTTCGGAGGAACCATCACTTACGCAAAGACTCTCATGCACGGCAAGCAGTCCGTTGCAACATTAGATGAGAAGTGCAGGATCTTCAGAGGCTTAGGCGAGATGATCCCTGTCGCAAGATACCATTCACTTGCAGCAGATAAGGAATCGCTTCCTTCGTGCCTTGAAGTTATAGCAACTGCAGACGACGGCGAGGTAATGGCAGTAAAGCACAAAGACTACGATATATACGGACTTCAGTTCCATCCCGAATCGATAATGACTCCCGTGGGACAAAAGATATTAAGAAACTTCATTGACATTTCAAAAGCTTAAGGAGGACAAAACAATGATCAAGCAGGCAATCGAGAAGATAGTAAACAAGGAAGACCTTACATACCAGGAAGCGTACGAGACCATGAACGAGATCATGGACGGCGTATCCACACCTACACAGAACGCGGCATTCCTCGCTGCGCTCTCGACCAAGAGCGCAAGATTCGAGACGATCGATGAGATCACGGGCTGCGCAGCTGCAATGAGAGAGCACGCAACCAAGGTTGACAGAGGAGATATGGAAGTCCTCGAGATCGTAGGTACAGGCGGAGATAAGGCAGGCTCCTTCAACATCTCAACAACATCAGCATTCGTTATCGCAGCAGCAGGCGTTAAGGTTGCAAAGCACGGTAACAGAGCAGCGTCTTCAAAGTCAGGTACGGCTGACTGCTTAGAGGCTCTCGGTGCTAACATCAACTTGGAGCCTGAGGCATGTGTTAAGCTTCTTTCCGATGTTGGCTTCTGTTTCTTCTTTGCTCAGAAGTACCACACATCCATGAAGTATGTAGGTGCTATCCGTAAGGAGCTCGGCTTCAGAACAGTATTCAATATCTTAGGACCCTTGACGAATCCGGCAGTACCGGATTACTACCTGCTTGGTGTTTACGATCAGTATCTTGCTGAGCCCGTAGCTCACGTTCTTAAGTCACTCGGTGCAAAAAGAGCCCTGGTAGTATACGGCGAAGATAAGCTCGATGAGATCTCCGGTTCTTCAGAGACATTTGTAGCAGAGCTTTGCGAGGATGGTATAATCAAGACTTACGAGATAAAGCCCGAGGATTTCGGCTTTGCAAGAGGAACAAAAGAGGACGTTCTGGGCGCTGACCCTGAGACAAATGCCCAGATCACAAGAGACATCCTGAGCGGCAAGATCGAAGGTCCCAAGCTCAATGTAGTCCTCATGAATTCCGGCGCTGCTTTATATGCTGCAGGCAAGGCAAGATCCATCTCTGACGGCATCAACATCGCAAAGGAACTTATCGATAACGGCGAGGCTCTTAAGAAGCTTGACGAGTTTGTCGATATGTCAACAAAGGTATAAGGATAATGGCTGACATACTTGAGACGATAGCAGAGCATAACAGGCAGCTGGTTGCCGCTGCAAAGGAGAACATCTCTTCTTTGCAGATGGCAGACCTCGGAATAGAGGCGGCTGATATAAGGTTTAATGAAGGAAGAGAGTTCCTCTTTGAGAAGAACCTTGCAAAGGAGGGCGTAAGCTTTATCCTCGAATGCAAGAAGGCTTCTCCTTCAAAAGGTCTCATCGCTCCCGAATTCCCTTATCTTCAGATCGCAAAAGAATACGAGGAAGCAGGCGCTGATGCTATATCAGTCCTTACTGAGCCCAAGTGGTTCATGGGCAGCATAGACTATCTTAAGGATATATCTTCTGCAGTTAAGACTCCGTGTCTTCGCAAGGACTTTATCGTCGACGAGTATATGATCTACGAAGCATCTATGGCAGGAGCATCCGCGGTGCTCCTCATAGCATCCATATTAGACAGCAAGACCTTCGGAAAATATAAAGAGCTTGCTGACTCTTTGGGCCTTTCAGTACTTGCCGAGGCGCATAACCAAGACGAAGTGGATATGTGCATAGGAGCAGGCGCGAGAGTTATAGGCGTAAACAACAGGAACTTAAGAGACTTTACGGTAGATCCTTCCAACTGCTTAAGGCTGAGGGAGAGGGTAGGCACAAGCGCTTTATTCGTAGCAGAGAGCGGAATCTCCTCACATGGTGATATAATGGTTCTCGCGCAAAATAAAGTAGATGCCGTCCTTATCGGTGAATCTGTAATGAGATCTTCTGATAAGAAGGCTTTTATCAGCAACTTGAGATACGGACAATGAGCACTAAGATCAAGATATGCGGTCTTACAAGACCTTGCGATATAGAAGCGGTAAACAGGTATATGCCTGAGTATTGCGGCTTCGTGTTCTGGAAGGGCAGTAAGAAGAGGTATATAAAGCCGGAAGATGCGGCAGAGCTTATAGGGATGCTCTCGCCTGACATTAAGTCAGTCGGCGTGTTCTTGGACGAACCGACAGAAGACCTTATAAGCATAGCTGAAGTAAGCAATGTGGACATCATCCAGCTTCACGGAAGCGAAGACGAAGCTTATATAAGAGAGGTTCAAACAAGACTTGCAAGGCCGGTCATTAAGGCCTTCAAGGTAAAGAGCAGGGAAGATCTTGAGAAGGCTTTGGTAAGCCCTGCAGATCACATAATGCTCGATTCGGGCGCAGGCACCGGAAGGATGTTTTGCTGGGAGCTTGTAAGGGACTTTAAAAGGGATTTCTTCCTTGCGGGAGGACTTGATCCCGACAATGCAAAAGAAGCGATAGCAGAGCTTGATCCTTTTTGTCTCGATGTCAGTTCAGGCGTGGAGACAGACGGCGTCAAGGACGAAGATAAGATAAGAAGATTTATAGCAAACGCAAGAAACGCGTGACAGAAAGGGCAAAAATGGAACAGTCAAAAGGCAGATTCGGCATTCACGGCGGGCAGTATATACCCGAGACCTTGATGAATGCAGTCATTGAACTCGAAGAAGCATACAACCATTACAAGAACGATCCTGAGTTTAACGCAGAACTCACCAAGCTCTTTAACGATTATGCGGGAAGACCTTCAAATCTTTACTATGCAGCTAAGATGACAGAGGACTTGGGAGGCTGCAAGATCTATCTCAAGAGAGAAGATCTCAACCACACGGGTTCACATAAGATAAACAATGTATTGGGTCAGGCTCTCCTTGCAAAGAAGATGGGCAAGACAAGGCTCATCGCAGAGACCGGCGCAGGCCAGCACGGCGTTGCAACGGCAACAGCAGCAGCTCTTATGGGCATGGAGTGCAAGGTCTTCATGGGTAAGGTTGATACAGAGCGTCAGGCTCTTAACGTATACCGCATGAAGCTCTTAGGCGCTTCGGTAATGCCCGTTACTTCAGGTACTGCAACACTTAAGGATGCTGTATCAGAGGCAATGAGAGAATGGACTACGAGGATCGACGATACTCACTACTGCTTAGGCTCTGTTATGGGTCCTCATCCGTTCCCTACGATAGTAAGGGATTTCCAGGCTGTAATATCCAAGGAATCCAAAAGGCAGGTAATGGAAGCTGAAGGCAAGCTCCCCGACTATGTCCTCGCATGCTGTGGAGGCGGCTCAAATGCCATCGGCTCCTTCTACCACTATATAGAAGACGAAGGCGTTCATCTAATCGGCTGCGAAGCTGCAGGAAGAGGTATAGATACCTTCGAGACCGCTGCTACCATAAACACGGGAAGCGTCGGTATCTTCCATGGCATGAAGTCTTATTTCTGCCAGAACGAATACGGCCAGATCGCGCCCGTTTATTCGATCTCCGCAGGTCTCGACTATCCGGGCATCGGACCTGAGCATGCGATGCTCCACGATATGGGAAGAGCAGAATATGTTGCAGTTACCGACGATGAAGCAGTAAATGCCTTTGAATATCTGTCTAAGATCGAGGGCATTATCCCTGCGATCGAATCAGCTCACGCAGTTGCATATGCGATGAAGCTTGCACCCACGCTTCCCAAGGACAAGGTAATGGTCATCACGATCTCCGGAAGAGGCGATAAGGACTGCGCAGCTATTGCCCGCTACAGAGGGGAGGATATCAATGAGTGATATAAGCAAGGCTTTTGCAAACGGCAAAGCATTTATACCTTTTATTACATGCGGTGATCCTGATCTTGAGACCACCGAGGAGTGCATCGTAAAGATGCAGGAGGCAGGTGCTTCCATGGTAGAGCTCGGCATCCCTTTCTCGGATCCCACAGCTGAAGGTCCGGTAATAATGGAGGCATCGATCAGAGCTCTTGAAGCAGGCTGCACCACGGACAAGGTCTTCGATATGGCAGCAAGGCTCAGGAGCGAAAAGGGCGTAACCATCCCCATGGTCGTAATGACATATGCAAATGTCGTATTCTCCTATGGCATAGACAGGTTCTGCAAGAGGGCAGCAGAGTGCGGCATCTCAGGCTTTATCCTTCCCGATGTTCCCTTCGAGGAAAAGGAGGAATTTGCAAGTGTAATGAGAGGTTACTCGTTAGACTTCGTAAGCCTCATAGCGCCTACATCTGAAGACCGTATAGCAAAGATCGCAAGCAGCGCAGAAGGCTTCATATACGTCGTATCGAGCCTCGGCGTTACCGGAGTAAGATCCAAGATCAACACGGATATAGAAGGTCTTACAAGCCAGGTAAGATCATCTTCTAATGTCCCTTGCGCAATAGGCTTCGGCATATCCACCCCCGAGCAGGCAAAGAATATGTCCGGGCATGCTGACGGTGTTATCGTAGGATCTGCGATAGTAAAGCTCATAGCCAGGCATGGCAAAGACGCACCTTCTTATGTCTTTGAATATGTTAAGAGCATGGTGGATGCTATATCCTGATATAGAAAATGTTATATAATATCCCTATAGCTATTTAGTGGGGATTATATGGACGGCAAAGAGTATTACGAGATAGATACCTTTAGACAGAAGCCTGTGTATGTGGCCTTAGCCACTATTGCAGTGCTTCTGTTTTTGCTTCTTCCGTTTATACTGTTTTCGATAGCAAGTGTCGTTATCAAGAACATGGGAATAGAAAGCTTTACTCCTATGTTTATCGCGATAGCCGTCTTTATTACCGTGTTTGCATTAGAGATATTCTTTTTGGACAAGGTGGCGAGCAAGTGCAAGAAGCTCTTTGATATCCCTACGATAAAGATAAGATATGAACTCAAAGTGCCGGAAGCATATAAGTATGTGGATGTCAGATATCCTGATAATGAGGACGTGATAGACGAACTGTATAAAGAGGGAGCATTGCTCCTTGCAAGAGGTTCGTTTGACGATAAGACCTGCAGCTTTGTCTACAATGCAAGTGCCGATGTATTCCCGCGGCGCAATGAGACCATTACGGTCTATCGGATTTCAAGTGCCATGCTCTGTGAGCATTTCCCGGATCTCGCAGGTAAGTTAAGTGATCTGACGGCTTATGTTCTGCCTTTATCAGATCTGGGTATAGATCAGGGCGGATATGAGGAGATAAGAGATTCCGGCATCCTTAATGACCGTATCTACGCTATATTCAATCGCGATTTTAAGAGCTATTGCGAGGGCAGATACTTTTACGGCGGAATAAGATAGGGGGCAAAATGTGAAGGGATACAGCATTCTATATCCGGACATAGATGGCGTCACTTATAAGCAGATGTCTAATGTCACGATCCACGACCTTGCGATAGACCAGATATGCCAGGAGCTTACCAGGGAACCCAAAGAGCAGATGCTGATCACGGGGATATTATCCAAGGTTACATCTGAACCAAAGGTCGCATCTTACAGGCAGGAAGTATTTGCCGATATCTTAGCGCTTCCCGGCATGCGTAAGCAGATGATGGAGCTGTTAGACCGCATAAGCTTCCTCAAGGATTTTGCAACGGTAAAGCGCGATAATTCCGAGAGGATGGGACTGTGGGATCTTTTGCACAGATTAGACGAGATCAACAATTACATCACCTGCGTAGAGGCGATGCAGGAAGCTCTCAAAGACAGCAATATCAAGTCAGAAGGACTTACAGGATTAAGAGAATATATAGCAGAGCTCTATAACGATACTTACTTTGCCCGGATGAAGGAGGACATAAGTAAGATCACGCTCGAGGCGTCTCAGGTTCAGAGCATCACCATAGGTGTAAATCTCAATTCCAGAGGCGAGGCTACCGCTATGGGACTTGTCTCCGTAAACAGCAAGCCGTTCAAGAATTCCGGAATACTCACCAATTTCTCGGACGCTCTTAAATCCGGCAATAAGCTAAAGGGAGATACCGAGTGGAACGGTGATATGCATTACCAGCTCCTCGACAAGGAGACAGCTCCGGGCTTTGGCGAAGTAATGGGCACGGCGCTTATCAGGGGCAGTGCCATGACAACTCTCGTAAACGTTCCCGCAGACGACGGAGCGGAGGCATCACCCTTCTACCTCGACAAGCTCATATCCAAGATGGTCGATCAATTGGTCAAGCGTCTTCGTGAGACTTTAAACAAGTATGTAAATGTCGCGATAATCAACATATCGAAGCTTGTGCCTGAGTTTGTCTACTACATAAGATTTGCCGAGTTCGTGGAAAGGTGCATGGCAAAGAATATGCCCTTCTGCACAGCAAAGACCATAACAGGCGGTGAGTGTCAGATGAGGGCAAAAGGCTTTTATAACCTTAAGCTCGCAATAAAGATGGAAAGGCCCGAAGATATCGTCTGTAACGATCTGGACTTCGATAAGGAGCATACAGTTTATATCCTTACCGGTGCCAACAGAGGCGGCAAGACTACGCTTACCCAGGCAGTAGGTCTATTGTTTGCCTTGGCGCAGGGAGGTATATATGTACCCGCAACGTCGTTTGAATTCCTGCCTGCCGACTGCATCTATACGCACTTCCCGGCAGATGAGGACAAGACCCTGGATCTGGGAAGGCTCGGCGAAGAATGCGTAAGGTTCAAAGAGCTTTACGGCAGCTGTACAGATAAGAGTCTGCTCCTGCTTAACGAGACCTTCTCGACAACATCGTTCGAGGAAGGTTACTATATAGCAAGAGATTCGGTCAAGGCGTTATCGCAAAAGGGCATAAGGACGATATACAACACGCATATGCATAAGCTTGCTTCAGATGCAGATGAGATGAAGGCAAGCTCTCTCGTAATGAAGAACGAAGGGTCCAAAAGATCGTTTAAGGTAGAGGTTGCTCCGCCTGAAGGAATGTCTTACGCAAGAGACATCGCTCAAAAGTACGGCGTAACCTACGAGATGCTGACAGAGCAGGAGGTATGATATGGGGCTGTTCGGATTTGGAAGACCAAGCGGTAAGTGGATCAGGCAGTCGCATTTCTTCGGAGGCGATACCTTCGAATGCTCGGTATGCGGAAGAGAGCTTTCTTCTGCTTCATCGACTTGCCCCAAGTGCGGTGCCGATATGAACGGGATCGCGGATAAGTATGACCTTCGCGAGATAAAACAGAGAAGAGATGACATCGAGGAAGAATTTGACGAGATCGACGGCATCGACGACGCAGACTACTAAGGACAAACATGTATAAGATCTACATCGTAGAAGACGATAAGGGAATAGCTGAAGGTATAATGGCCTGCCTCAAGACATGGGGTATGGAAGGCCTTATAGTCAGTGATTTTATGAAGGTTACCGAGGAGATAGATGAGTATCAGCCACACCTTATAATCCTCGACATAACCCTGCCTTATATGGGCGGGTTTCACTGGTGTCAGCAGATACGCAAGACGAGCTCCGTGCCGATCATATTCATATCCTCTGCAACGGATAATATGAACATAGTGATGGCGATCAATATGGGCGCCGACGACTTTATAGCAAAGCCCTTCGATCAGAGTGTGCTGATAGCAAAGGTCACGGCCCTCCTGAGAAGGACATACGATTTTGCAAACGCACAAAGCGAGCTCGATATAAGTGGCGCAAAGCTCAATACGAATAACAACAAGCTCTCTTATAACGGCAAGGAGACAGAGCTGGCCCGCAACGAGTTTAAGATCCTGCTGACGCTCGCGCAAAACAGGAACAAAGTTGTAAGCCGCGAGAAGCTCATGGAGGCTTTGTGGGAGACGGATTGCTATGTCGACGAGAACACCCTGACAGTCAATGTCGGCAGACTTAGAAAGACACTC
Organism: Saccharofermentans sp.; assembly: GCA_024685135.1. Lineage (GTDB taxonomy): Bacteria > Bacillota > Clostridia > Saccharofermentanales > Saccharofermentanaceae > Saccharofermentans. The sequence goes on along the minus strand of JAIKWA010000094.1, from coordinate 2,927 downwards.
GAGGGCATAGGCCTTACGGGCATCATCAAGACCAGGTTCGGCGTCGGCTATATCCTGGAGGATCAATGCTAAAAGATTACTTTAGATCGCGTATCGGTTTTCTTCTGCTGCTGTTATCTGTAGCAGGTCTTTTTGCATCCTCGTATCTTCTGTTCGACATGCCGCGCCTTACGGTCATATACCCGTTGGTCTTAAGCCTCGCGCTCATCATCATAGCTGCAATAGCAGATTACCTTATTATGCTTGACAAGCACAAAAAGCTGATGATACAGGAGCTGCCGCAGCCTTCTTCCATCCTCGAAAAGGATTATATGGACATCATAGGAAAGCTCAAGGAAGAAGAGGAATATTCGCGCCACAGATCAAACGAAGAATATAACGACATGGTCGAATACTATACTGTGTGGGCGCATCAGATAAAGACGCCGATAGCCTCAATGAGGCTTAAGCTCCAGCAGGAGGATTCGGATCTTGCAAGGAGCATCGGAGGCGATCTGAACCGTATCGAGGGTTATGTCGAGATGGTACTGGCATTCCTGAGGCTCGGGTCTGACAGTACGGACTATCTCATCAAGGAGACCGATCTTGACGCCGTCATAAAGCCTGTGATAAGGAAGTTTGCAAAAGATTGCATCTCCAAGAAGCTCACGATGGATTTTGAACCGACGGGGAAGACTGTGCTTACAGATGAGAAATGGCTCTCGTTTGTAATTGAGCAGGTGATCTCCAATGCGGTCAAATACACGAACAGCGGCGGGATAAAGATCTATATGACAAAGGACACGGAGCTTTGCATCGAGGATACCGGCATAGGTATAAGCGAGCAGGACCTTCCGAGGGTTTTCGAGAATGGATATACAGGCTTTAACGGCAGGGAAGATAAGCGTGCGAGCGGTATCGGTCTCTATCTTTGCAAGAGGGTATCAGATAACTTAGGGCATAAGATATCAGCCGAGTCCGTCCAGGGAGAGGGCACAAAGATCACGATAGACCTTAGCAGCAAGAACATCGGAATAGAGTAGTCTTATTGACAAACCCTATGATTAAAAATAAAATTCTTTATGTAAAATAAAACTGATAAGGGCATCTGTCTAAGGTCAGGAAGGAGTACAGTTATGAGTACAATAGACAAGACATTCAGCAATGGTGAAGTCATAATCAGAGAGGGTGATTCCGGCAATACTTTCTTCCAGCTTATTGAAGGAAGCGCTGCAGTCTATAAGGATTACGGCGAGGAAGATCAGGTTAAGATCGCAGTTCTTGAACAGGGTCAGTATTTCGGCGAGATGGCCGTTATCGAGAATTATCCCAGAAGCAGCACTGTAGTTGCAGACGGTGATTGCAAGGTTACAGAGATCGCTGCTGAGCAGCTGAAGGATTACCTCAGCGAGAATCCTGATAAGATCATCTCTATCATGAAGGTCTTAGGCAACAGGATCAAGTCAATGACTGACGAGTGCAATCAGGCTAAGAAGGCTCTTGACGATGCACGTAAGGAGACTTCAAGCAATAAGTACGATGGTTTCTTCAACATGATGCGTAAGCAGTCCATCTACTTCTCAAACAAGAATTTCCAGATGGAGAGACCCAGCGCAGAGGCATTGCGTGAAGCAGGCAAGGGCGTTGAGAGTTCCGATAAGACAGAGACATATCCTTACGGAACTATCATCTTCAAGCAGGGTGAGGACGGCAGAAGCCTCTATATCGTTCACGAAGGAAGCATCGGTCTGTTCACTAACTACGGTGAAGCTAACGAGCTCAAGCTCACAGATGTTGAGCCTGTAGCATGCTTCGGTGAGATGGGAATGCTCTCCGATGAACCCCGTACAGCTACGGCTGTCGTACAGACAAGCGGCACACGCGTTGAGATCATCGACGAAGAGGATCTCGAAGGTCTGTTCAAGTCAAATCCGGAGAAGATCGACATGATCCTCAAGAACCTGTCATACCGCTTAAGAAGCATTACGTATGACTACTACAAGGCTTGCCAGGAGATCTACGAAGCTTCTAAGGACGACTGATCCGAAGACAATCAATAATCCGCAACAGAATAGAACGACGACCCGTCGTTCTATTTTTGTTGGATAAATTATGTATTTATGTTTTCCCAAATGTAATTTATAATTGAGGGGTCAACAGAAGGGTGACTATGTCCCTATGGGACTTTAAGTATTGGAAGGTGCTTTCATGAGACTATTTGACACTAAGGGTAAGAAGATCGCAGCAGCAGCGGTGGCAGTCGCTGTTGTTGGCATCGTAACGGCAATTATCCTTATCACGCGCAGCGGCTATCTCGCTACGACGATGAGGCTTCTGAGGATCGAAGGAACGGTTACGATCGAAGATGCTGAGGGCGAATCCAAGCCCGTTATCGATAACATAAGATTCCAGTCAGGCGATGCCCTGACAACGGGCGCTGACGGACTTGCTTCCGTCGGCCTTGATGATACAAAGATCGTCACACTCCAGAATGACAGCAGAGCCGAGTTCTATAAGCATGCAAAGCAGTTAGAGCTCAAGATCACAAAGGGAGGCGTCTACTTCGAAGTAACCGAGAAGCTCGCTGACGATGAGACTTACGAGATCCAGACTTCAAATATGACAGTCGGTATCAGAGGAACATCAGGCTATGTCTGGTATGACGAGAACGGCAGAGATTCACTCATCATCACTGACGGTGTCGTCATCGTATCAGCATATAACCCCGAGACAGGCGAGACTAAGACTTGCGAAGTTCACGGCGGTGAGATGATCACATGCTATCTGTATTCAGATAAGAATGAAGACAGAGACAGTATCGAGTTCGAGCTTCACGGAATAACAGAAGAAGAGCTTCCCGAGTTCCCGCTCAAGATGCTCTCTGAGAACCCCGGACTTCTCGATAAGGTTTGCGAATATACAGGATGGGATAAGGACAAGCTCTTAGA
>JAIKWA010000113.1 GCA_024685135.1 Saccharofermentans sp. | reverse complement strand
CAAACAGTACAAGACAGGTTCACTCATCCAGAAGGCTTTGGATGATGTGTCGCTTAACCTGAGAGACAATGAATTCGTTGCGATCTTGGGACCTTCGGGTTCAGGTAAGACAACGCTCCTTAACATCATAGGCGGCCTTGACCGTTACGATTCGGGAGATCTTATAATCAACGGAACATCGACAAAGAAGTACAAGGACAGGGACTGGGATTCCTACAGAAACCACACTATCGGTTTTGTATTCCAGAGCTATAACCTCATTCCGCACCAGACACTTCTTGCAAATGTCGAGCTCGCGCTCACGATCTCCGGTATATCCGGCAAGGAGCGCAAGATGCGTGCTCTCGATGCCCTCGAAAAGGTAGGCCTCAGAGACCAGGCACACAAGAAGCCTAATCAGTTATCCGGCGGCCAGATGCAGAGAGTTGCGATAGCAAGAGCTCTCGTAAACAACCCGGACATCCTCCTTGCAGACGAGCCTACAGGCGCTCTCGATTCGGAGACGAGCGTACATGTCATGGATCTTCTTAAGGAAGTTGCCAAGGACAGACTCGTTGTTATGGTCACACACAACCCTGAGCTCGCAGAGCAGTATGCGACCAGGATCGTAAGACTCAAGGACGGTAAGATAATTTCCGATTCGGATCCTCTTCCCGACAAGAGCGAGGCAGGCATGCCCATCCACAGGAATCTCGGTAAGGCTTCCATGAGCTTTTTTACCGCACTGGCCCTGAGCTTCAATAACCTCTGGACCAAGAAGGCAAGAACCGTTCTTGTAGCCTTTGCAGGCTCCATAGGTATCATTGGCATCGCGCTCATTCTCTCCCTGTCAACGGGTGTAAACAAATATATCGAGGATACGGAGGCAGAGACCCTGTCGCAGTATCCTATATCCATTGAAGGCTCCTCGGTATCCGTCATGTCCATGATGATGGCACCCAATGAGACTTCTGAGCCTGCAAGAGACGGATACATCATAGAGGTTCCGAGTGTAGGCAGGATCGTATCCTCCGTAAGGACCAACGATCTTGATTCCCTCAGGGTATATCTTGAGAGCGGCGGAGTCTATGCAGGTGAGGACCAGGCAGATGCAGGCATGGAGGTACACGAGCTCACAAACGGTATCGAGTACACCTATGACCTCACGCCTTATATCTTCAAGTATGATCCTGACGATAACAGATACCGCCAGGTAAATCCCAATGACGATTTCTCATCTCTGGGTATCCCTTCGGCATCCGTGTTCTCTTCCATGTATTCGATGAACGTGTTCTATGAGCTTCCGAGCAACGAGAGCCTCTACATCGATCAGTACGATGTAAGAGCCGGAAGATGGCCCGAGAATTCCTCGGAGGCTGTCTTGGTGCTTTCCACAAACGGTGCGGTATCCGACTACATCATATACACATTCGGACTCCGTGACGCAGATGAGCTCGAATCCATGATCCAGGACTTCGCAAACGGCGTCGAGAGAACATACGACGACTCCCAGTACGAATGGTCCTACGACGATTTCATGGGCGCACAGTTCAAGGTATGTCCCGCATTCAACTTCTACAAGTACGATGACACATTGGGCGTATATACCAACATGAAGGACAACAGAGCCTACATGAACGGTGTGCTCGAGAACGCAAGGGATCTTACGATCGTAGGCATCGTTTCACCCAAGGAGGGTGAGGACATCACGATGCTCAGCTCCGGTATCTACTACGGAGAGGATCTTATCGAGGAGATAAGAGAAGAAGCAGATGATGCCGAGATCGTTCTTGCCCAGCTGGCCGACCGTGAGGTCAATGTCCTTACAGGCGAGCGTTTCGATGAAGAGGATACGGGCTTCGATATGAGTGAGCTGTTCAGTATCGATGAAGAGCTCATGGGCGAGGCTTTTGTTTTCGATGAAGAGGCATTCGAATTCGACGGAGATGCGTTCGGCGATCTCGAAGGACTCGATCTCGAGAGCGAGTTCGCAGGTGCGATGCCCAATATGAGTGCTACTGATATAGGCGCGCTCCTTAACGGCGTAAACCTCAAAGTGGACGGGGAGAAGCTCCAGGGACTTATGCAGCAGCTCCTCACCGGCTATATGGTATATGCCGCACAGGATCCTTCAACAAACTATGCAAACTTCAGCGGTGCGTTCCAGCAGTATCTGCAGTCTGACGACGGAAGGACCGTAATAAGAGAGCAGCTCATGAAGATCCTTACATCCGGCAGTATCGGCAGCGTGTCAAACGAGACGATGCAGAGCGCGATGCAGGCGGTAATGACAGGCTATTCCACATATGCGATCATGCACGGTATCAACCCGGCGGACATGACTAATTTCAATGAGAACCTGAATGCTTATCTGAATACTTCAGAAGGTCAGCAGGTGGTATCCGAGCAGATGGATAAGATCCTTGCCGAGATGCTTACAAACACGAATATAACGGACGCGCAGCTGTCCGAACTCGCTACTGCACTCATTGAAGGATACATCCCCTATGCAGCAGCAAACCAGCTCCCGGATCCTTCAAGGCTCGGAGCTTCGTTCAGCGAGTATCTTGCAACTGAGGAAGCGAGCGCGATGATAACGGCAGGTGCTTTGAGCGCGATCAACATGGATCAGATCGAAGCACAGGTCGCAAGCAATATGAACGTAATGATGGCAGGTATGTCAACAGAGATGGCTTCTGCAATGGAGAAGGTATTTGCCAAGATCGGCGACAAGCTTGCAGAGAACATCCAGAATGCCTTCGAGGATAAATTCTCCGATATGGGCAGTCTCCTTACGATAGACGAAGACCTTATGGCGGAAGCATTCCAGATCAATGTCGATGAAGACGAACTTGCTTCCTACATGACAGAGCTCATGAGCGGTGGCGGTGCATCTTCTGCCGAGAGCAATCTCACAGCCTTCGGTTACTGCGCAGAAGACCACTTAAGCTCGATAACGATCTACCCCAAGGACTTCGAGGCAAAGGATGCCATCGTCTCCATCCTTGACGATTACAACGACAAGGTGGCAGATGTTGATGACGGTAAGAAAGTCATATCCTACACGGATATCGTAGGCGCACTCATGAAGTCCGTAACCAAGATCGTCAACACGATCTCATACGTGCTCATTGCATTCGTATCCATCTCGCTCGTTGTATCTTCGATCATGATCGGCGTCATCACATACATCAGTGTATTGGAGCGCCGTAAGGAGATCGGTATACTCCGTGCCATGGGTGCTTCCAAGCATAATGTCGCACAGGTATTCAATGCAGAGACCATAATCACGGGTTTCCTTGCCGGACTGTTCGGCGTAGGTATCTCGCTTATCCTTCTCATCCCGGGCAATATGCTCATACATTACCTCGGTGATACGGAGGAAGTAAGCGCTTATCTGCCCCCTGTGGCCGCAGGAATATTAGTCCTTCTCAGCGTTATCCTTACGCTGATCGGCGGACTTATCCCTTCGAGGAAGGCCTCTAAGCAGGATCCGGTAACAGCACTTAGGACTGATTAACATTTATTCATAAGAAGTTCACTAATCCGTATTTATTCCTTGTTATAATTAAGTAAATTATTCAAGGGAGGTGACGGACATGGACAGTAAAGTTATGTACAGCCTTACATATGGTCTGTTCATCCTTACAGCCAGGGAAGGCGACAAGGATAACGGTTGCATATGTAATACTGTAATGCAGGTCACGACTAACCCCAACAGGATCACAGTTGCGGTAAACAAGAGTAATCTTACGTGCGACATGATCCTTCATACCGGCGAGTTCAATGTATCTATCCTGACAGAGAGCTCCAAGTTCGATACCTATAAGCATTGGGGCTTCGTATCCGGCAGGGACAAGGACAAGCTCGAGGGCATCGAGTACTCAAGATCCAATAACGGACTCGTTTATCTGTCATCAGAGACCAACGCTTACATTAGTGCAAAGGTCGTAAGCTCTCAGGATCTCGGAACGCATATGCTGTTTTTGGCAGACGTAACGGACGGCGAGATCTTATCTTCGGATAAGTCAGTAACATACGCTTTCTATCAGAATAATATAAAGGCCAAGCCTAATGCACCCAAGCAGGTGAAGAAGGGATTTATCTGCACGATCTGCGGATATATCTACGAAGGGGACGAGCTCCCGCCCGACTTTATCTGTCCATGGTGCAAGCATGGCGCAGAAGCATTTATTCCGTTAGAGAGCAAAGAAGAAGAGAAACCAACAAAAACCAATATTGACCGGGAGGAAAACAAAATGGCAAACAAGTACGCAGGCACACAGACAGAGAAGAACCTTCAGGCTGCATTCGCAGGCGAGTCACAGGCAAGGAATAAGTATACATACTTTGCTTCCAAGGCTAAGAAGGAAGGCTTCGAGCAGATCGCAGCTCTCTTCCTCAAGACAGCTGACAACGAGAAGGAGCACGCTAAGCTCTGGTTCAAGGAATTAGAGGGCATCGGCACAACCGCCGAGAACCTCGCAGCAGCTGCTGACGGCGAGAACTACGAGTGGACAGATATGTACGACGAGTTCGCAAAGACAGCTGAGGCAGAGGGTTTCCCCGCACTCGCAGCTAAGTTCAGGATGGTAGGCGAGATCGAGAAGCATCACGAAGAGCGTTATAGAGCTCTCCTCCACAATGTTGAGGCTCAGGAAGTATTCGCAAAGAGTGAAGTCAAGATCTGGGAGTGCAGAAACTGCGGTCACATCGTAGTAGGCACAAAGGCACCTGAGGTTTGCCCTGTATGTGCTCATCCTCAGAGCTACTTTGAAGTTAACGCTGAGAACTACTGATATCTTAATCAGTTATAAAAGCTTAGGACCGCCTGCGTTGACGGTCCTTTTATATTGTCTTATAAGTTACCGTATATGCTCCGCTATCCTGCATATCGATCAGCATGTAGCCCTTTTGCGAGCCGCCTCTGGGGATCGCGATAGAACCGGGATTTAGTATTCTGAGGTTTGGCGCAAAGGATCGGAAGTTGTCATCTCCGTAGTAGTTATGGATGGGAAGAGCTTCGGCGAAGCTATCGTAGGGGATATGGGTGTGGCCGAAGATCGCGATGTCGCAACCTTCTTCCTGAGCGCTCAGAGCAAGAGTCGCAAGCCCGTAGTTTACTCTCTCCTTATGTCCGTGCGCGCAGTAGAACCTGTGGCCTTTGAGGTTAAATACAGCCTTTTGCCAGAGTTCATTACTTGAATAGTCGCAGTTGCCTCTTATAAAGATGCAGGGCACTTTGGGAGCGCCTGCCTTCCTTGCTATATATTCCGTGTCGTCCTCTATATCGCCTAAGTGTATGAGGTAATCAGGCGACTCTTTCTCTATCGCCTTGATGACATTTGAGCTCACTCTGTGTGAATCGCTTAATACCAGGATCTTCATAGGGGTATTATACAGCTTTTCGATTTAATATTTTATTTACATAATGATAATTACACGAGAACATAATGGTCTTACAATAAAATAACAAGATAACGAACCGCCCCGTTGATTATTACAGCGTCGGCTTATATGCAAAGGTGAAAGTCTATGGATGCAAACACTGTTGAAGAAGCTTTACGCATTGCTATGAGATCGAAGAGGATCAGTCAGACAAGTATGGCAAGAGATCTCGGTTACAAGACGGTTGCAGGCGTAACCAACCGTTTGGATTCCTCCAAGAACAGTATGCGTTTTGATATGGCATACAAGTTCGCCGATGTTCTCGGTTACGACATCGTTCTCAAGGACAGGGAGAATCCCGACAGCGAGATCGTAGTTCGTGGTTACAGATCCAAGCCCGATTGAGACTTACTAAAGACAAAGAGTTCATTACAAGGCTCATACTGACGCTCATCGGAGTTCCGATGACGGGCGTTGCAGTTGCCTTCTTCAATGTATCCGGATTCGGTGTGGATCCGTTTACATTGATGGTGCAGGGAATAGATAATCTCCTGCCTGTTGATTACGGTCTTACATACATCATTATCAGTGTGCTCGAGATAGTAGCGGTCTTCTTATTGGACCGCACTCTCATCGGCATCGGCACTGTTATAAACATGTTCTTTCTGGGTTACATCAACCAGTACACTTCGATGCTCCTCCGCACGCTCTTTAACGAGGAGCTCCTTTATGTGCGGATAATATTCCTGATCATCGGTATCCTTTTGCAGGGCATATGTCTTGCGATGTACATAACGGGAGATCTCGGCGTATCCACTCACGATGCGGTGTCGCTCATAGCTTCCAAGAAACTGCCCAAGGTGAAGTTTGCATATCTGAGGATAATATCCGATACCCTTTGTGCGGTAATAGGCATTATCTGCGGAGGAGTATTCGGTATCGGCACCATCATATCGGCTTTTGCCATAGGCCCTCTGGCTGCCTTTGTAAGGAAGCATTTTACCGACAAGTTAAGGCCGTCGCTTCAGACAAACAAGTAATCGAGATCCCAGCAGGGATATCCCTTTAATCTTCTAAGATAAAGCTTATAGTCCGGGTTTATCTCCAAGATCTTCTCCGGGATCTCGAATATGTCCGGGCTTTGGTGGTAGCAGGCGATCTTAAGGCAGGGGCGGTAATTAGAGATAACATTCCTGCCGCCCTCTATCGCATTTATCTCTTCGCCCTCGACATCGAACTTGATGAATCCTATCCTGCCCCCGGCTATGGAATCTATCGTCACCATGGGCACGGTCCTGGTACCGCTCGCATTTGTTATGCCGGCTCCTTCTCCCGTGACGTTTGCATTCCTCGTGCCGCGTCCGTGAGAGCTCGTGACTACTGCTTCGCCGACATGGTCGCCGACAAGTGCGTTATAGAGAGTTATATCCTTGCCAATCTCTTTTGCCCTTAAATCCAGTTTCTTGAACGAATGCCTCTCGGGCTCAACCGCAAAGGCTTTATCTATCCCGGGGAAATGCTCCATATACCTTGTGAGCGTGTCGCCGTTATAGGCACCCAAGTCTATAAAGCCACCCTCTATCTCAGGGAGTATGCTATATTCGCTGTCAGGATCTGATATGGCTTCGTCTAAATATTCCACCTTCCCCGAGAGCTTGAAGTTTATGCAGCACTTAAAGATCTTCCTTGACTCTTCGTCTTCAAGCTTCTCATAAACGCTTTGTATCCTCGCTTCGTTTGCCTTATAGAATCCCATGTCGAAAAGCTCCGTCCCGCATACCGGCACATCCGGAGCATAGAGCTCGGTCTGCTTTCTGATCTTCGCTACATTATCTAAGACCTCAGGTCTTGAGGAGCCGAAGCACATCAGGGCGATAAAGCCGTCCGGGCCGAATTCTTCTGCAACATCTGAATAAGATCTTACCTTAAAGCCGGCAAAGCTCCTGCTGCGCACAAAGCCGTCAGATGCAAAGACCGCTTTGACTTTGCCGAGCAAGCCCTTTTGTCTTAATGCGGCGATTATCTTATCGGCTCCGTCACCCGTCCCGTAGAGGGCGACGGGCTTATCAGAAGCCTTTAGATAGTCCCACAGATCCTGTTTAATCTCGCATATATCCATATATAAAAATAATATACATCAA
>JAIKWA010000089.1 GCA_024685135.1 Saccharofermentans sp. | reverse complement strand
TCGCGATCGGAAGCGGTGCATACTACATCACCATGATGTTCCCTTCGATAGACGAAGCATCGAGCGAATACATAGACGACTTTACCGCAGAAGAGCTCTCAGAATACGACATCATCTATTTGGACGGCTTCGACTACCACGACTGTGAAACTGCCGAGAGCCTAATAAGGCAGGTAGCTCAAAACGGAACGGAAGTTATTGTTTTCGCTGACGGCATCCCCGAGAACGAGAGCAGCAGGACCAACAGGTTCTTAGGTGTTGAAGCTCAGCCCATTACCTTCGATAACGGCTATCCCACGCTTCAGACAGCTGACGGCAGATTCTATGAGATACCTCTGTTCCCGGACGAATATAAGGATTGGTCCACATGCTATATCAACGGCCTTACAGATGTTAAGGGATGGGCTGAGATCTTAGGCGAGACCTTGCCGTTCTACGGTACGATAGACTGTGAGAACATAACATTTCTCGCATACAACCTCACATACTACTACTCGCTTACAAGAGACAGGAATGTAGGGGAGATATTAGCCGATATAATCCCCGAGCCCGAGCACGATATCCCCGTAAGGCAGATAGTGCCGCTTGAGATAGAATACGGTCATAACGATATAACGATCACATCACCTGAAGATAACGTTAACACCACGGTAACAGAACATGATATATTTGAAGGTGAGTTCGATACGCATAAGAGGATGGTCTTTGCAGGCGAAGGTACGACCGTGATCAATATGCACTATCCTCATCTTGCAATGAGTATCCTAATGAGCGTAGCGGGCCTGGCGATCACGATATCGGGGTCAATACTTGCAGGAAAGCGGAAAGTTAATGAAGACAGTAATAATAATCCCGTCTCTTAATCCGGACGACAAGCTTCCCGGTTATGTAGATGAACTTGTAGCATCAGGAAAGAAGGATATCCTTTTAATAGACGACGGAAGTGACGAAGAACACCGCAAGATCTTCGAAGAGATAAGGGCAAAGCACGATGTTATGCTCCTTACACATGCAATCAACATGGGTAAGGGCAGGGCACTCAAAGATGCCTTCAACTACTGTCTTACAGAGCTCCCGGACTTCGAGGGCGTAATAACCGTAGATTCAGACGGACAGCATACGGTTAAAGACGTAATTAGGATGGAGGAAGCCTTGGAGGCAAACAGGGACAGCCTCATCCTCGGCGCAAGAAACTTCAGCAAGTCCAATGTTCCTCCCAAGAGTGAATTCGGCAACAAGATAACCCGCGTTGTAATGAAGCTCCTCTACGGAGGCGGCATAACCGATACACAGACAGGCTTAAGAGCAATGTCTTACGAAGTAATGCCTGCCTTCCTCACCTTAACGGGCGAGAGATTCGAATATGAGACAGGCATGCTCATAGAAGCCTTAAGGAAAGATATCCCGATAAAGGAAGTAGAGATCGAGACCATCTACATAGAAGAGAATAAGGGTTCACACTTCAGACCCTTTGCCGATTCCTGGAAGATCTACAAGCTCATCTTAGGTACCTTCCTCAAGTACTCTATAGCATCCTTATTGTCAGCTGCGATAGACCTCGGCTTGTTCCATCTCTTTGCAAATCTTCTCTCGGGGGCAGCTCTCGGAGAACAGGTATATATTGCAACAATCGGTGCGAGGATAATCTCGTCCCTGTTTAACTACACGGTAAATAAGAATGTCGTATTCGGAGGCGGCAAAGGCAAGGGTACTATCGTAAAGTACTACATCTTATGTGTGATCCAGATGTGCCTGTCCGCGGCATTGGTATGGCTCCTGTCAACAGTCATAGGTATACCTAAGGTAGTTATCAAAGCTATAGTCGATACAGTACTCTTCCTCATCAGTTTCAGAGTACAAAAGAAATGGATATTTAAAGACTGATATTAAATCGACCACGCCCCTCTTCTGTGCTAAAATCGAATGATACAAAATAAGAACACGGAGGATTGTCTATGGCAAAATTTTGCACTAACTGTGGTAACGAATTTACCGGAACAGAGAAATTCTGCATGAAGTGCGGCACACCTGTACCTGTACCCGCTGAAGAGCCTGCTGTTGAAGAAGCAGCACCTGCTCCCACTGAAAAACCCGTTGTTGAAGAAGTAGCACCTGCTCCTGCACCTGCTCCCGCAGAGCCCGTTGTAGAAGAGGCAGCACCTGCTCCCACTGAAAAACCCGTTGTTGAAGAAGCAGCACCTGCTCCTGCACCTGCTCCCGCAGAGCCCGTTGTAGAAGAGGCAGCACCTGCTCCTGCAGAAGAACCCGTTGTTGAAGAAGCAGCACCTGCACCTGCTCCTGCTCCCGCAGAGCCCGTTGCTCCCGAGGCAGCACCTGCACCTGCAGAAGAACCCGTTGTTGAAGAAGCAGCACCTGCACCTGCACCTGCTCCCGCAGAGCCTGTTGTAGAAGAGGCAGCTCCTGCACCCGCGCCTGCTCCCGCTCCGGCACCTGCACCTGAAGCAGCTCCCGAAGCAGCAGCTGTAGAGCCTGTTGCTCCCGTTAAGGAAGCTCCGAAGGCTAAGGAGAAGAAGCCCAAGAAGAAAAAGAAGGGTGGCGCTATCGTTGCCGTTATCATCGTTGTTGTTGTATTGATCGGCCTTGCAGTAGCAGCATTTTTCCTGCTTCCTATGCTCGGTATTGATATCAATCTGCCTTTTATGAAGACATTCCTTGATGAGATCGAGTCTGAGAAGCCTGCTGATTCAGGTAAGAATTATGCTTACTATGATGATGACTTTGCTGATATGGTAAGTGATCAGGAGTGGCTCGATTACGATATGACCATGAAGAAGGATGGCGTTTACTATTCTGATACAGATACACTGGCATTCTGCATCTATGTTGACGATGAAGATGCTGATGAGATCTATTACGAGGTTTACTATAGTGAGGATGAGGACTTCAATTCTTCAGATCTCAAGAAGCCTGTCGTATCAGATGAGGCAGAGATTCAGCTTGATGCACTTGACCCTTACTATCTGCTCGAGTGCTCCAAGAAGATCAGGCCCGGCTACTATGTAATCGTTGCTTACGAGGATGATGAGTGTGAGACAGCTTATGTTGTAGCTCACTGCGAAGTCCTTGATAAGGAATCCTGATAGCTGTTTTAAGCTTATGAGAAGAGGTTGCACTTTGGTGCAACCTCTTTTAGTTGGGACATAAAAAGAGGATGCCGCAGCATCCTCTTTGTTGTTAGGTTTGATCTTAAGATCAGAATACCTTGAGGCCTAAAGCATCGAGGAAATCATCGATCTCCTTCTTAGCATCGGAAACCTCATCCTCAGATGAGCAGTCGATCCAAGCGATGAATACAACGTTGTCCTTGAGGACTACGATGTCGTGGTATACATAGTATGTGTCATCTACTGTGTACTCACCGTCTAAGATGATGTAAGAGTTACCGTCTTCGATCTGGATACCCTTACGGCCTGTGAAAGAACCCTCGCTGCCATCTATAACATCAGCGTATGTTCCTTCAGCATAGTAGTTGAAGAGGTTCTGAGCTGTCTCTTCGTCAACACACTCTGCATATGAGTAGTATGTTGCATCTGCTGTAGCATCGATGTCGATGTCAACGTAGTAAACTTCATCAGGATCTGTAGAGAAGTTGAAGTAATCGTCCTCATAAACAACGATATCACTGCTGCTCATGCCGATCTCATCGAGAGCATCCTGGAAGCTTGATGCGTCAACCTTGCTGATCTCATCAGTATCGAATTCGATCTTTGTGAGACTGCAGCCGGAAGCTGCGCCGAGTACTACTGCGCTTGTAAGAAGAAGCGCTGTCATTTTCTTAATTGCCATACAAATTCCCCCTTGGATTTATTGTAAACCAAGAGATTATATCACATAACTTGCGGAATAAACCATCTTGTTATTTAAAACACATCTATTCCCAATGCATCGATAAAGGCATCTGCCTCTTTCTTGCCTGCAGTTATAGTCTCTTCGGTCTCGGCAGTTACGCTTATGCGCAAGACTTTGTCGCCTCTCAAGATAAAAGCATTGTAGATGACATAGTAGTATTCATCGTCCGTAAACTCTCCGTCTATTATGGAGTACGCTCCGTCCCTGTCGTCGTAATCTCCTCTTCTGCCCGTAAAGGTGCCGGAGCTGCCGTCGAGCCACTCGGTATATGGACTTGAAGAATACTCAAAGAGTCTGTGTGCCTCTTCGGGAGAGGCGCAGACTATAAAGTAGTACATGCAGTTATCGGTCTCCGTAGAAAGGGAGTACTGAACATCGAACCTCGATTCCTCGGTTTCATCGAAATAGATGTATTGCTCGTAGTGGTCTATCTCGTTGGAAGGAACTCCTATAGCTCCCAGAGCGTCAGTAAACTCCTGAGCCCCGATACTATCCATCTGTTCAAGATCGAACTTGATATCGAAGGAGAAGCACCCCGTAAACAGTAGTGTTGTGGCGACTGTAACAGATGCCGCTTTTACCAAATTGCCGTATCTCATTTTATATCCCCCTTACATTGAACTATTTAATTCTATCATATAGAATCTGCTTATATATCAACAAGGAGGCAGCAAATATGGACTTTCTTGAACTCGCAAAGAGCAGGTATTCGTGCCGCGCATTTACAGACAGACCGATAGAAGATGAGAAGCTTGCAAAGCTTATCGAAGCCGCAAGGATCGCACCCACAGGTAAGAACAATCAACCCCAGAGGATCTATATCCTCAAGAGCGAAGATGCTATAGAGAAGATCAATTCCATATGTAAATGTATCTTCGGTGCCAAGACTGTATTCATGATCGCAGTAGACACCGACAGGGAATGGAAGAGCACTTATGAAGAAGGCTTTACTTCAGGTATCGAAGACATATCCATAGTAGCTACGCACATCATGCTCGAAGCCAAGGAATTAGGACTTGAGACATGCTGGGTAAACGCATTCCCGCAGTCTAAGGCAGAAGCCCTTTTTGCCATCCCCGAGAATGAGAAGGTAATCCTCCTTATGCCTGTAGGTTATCCCGATGAGGCAAAGGCTGCTCCCTCTCCCAGACATGAAGAGAGCAGGGATGACACGGAGATGATCCAGCTTAAGTAATATAACAGGTTCATTTTGGGCAAAAAAATACTGCTTCGTTTGAAGCAGTATTTTTGTTTATGAGCGTTTAGCTTTATTATTTAACGTCTTCTTCCGTTAAGGTCTGACCTGAGATAACAGCGTCGATGAGTTCTTCTGCGCGGTCTACCGAAGCCTGATCAGGGTACATTACATAGAGCTTTGTACCTCTCATGGAGTAGGTGATGGCATATCCGCCCGTACCTGTTACGGCATAGGACTGAACATTCCATTCGGACATATCGTCAAGCTGCATCCTTACGAGATCCTGGATCTCTTCAGAAGTGAAGTCAGTGATGAACATGCCGGTCATGTCTTCCATTATCGTCGAATAGTTTGTGAGTACGGAAGTACCTGAGGTCATCTTGGCGATGATAGCCTTGATTATCCTCATCTGGTTCTGTCCACGCATGTTGTCGCCGTCTGCAAAAGCATATCTCTCGCGCGCATATACGAGAGCCTCTTCACCGTCCAAAGTGATGTCACCCTTGGAGAAGGAATATCCTCTTACGTTACCGGAGTTGAAGCCTACAGGGTTGTAGAAGCTGATGCCGCCGATATCGTCGATCAGGGTCTCGAAGCCCGTGAAGTTGAGCTGGCAGTAGTAGTTGATATCGCAATCGTAGAGTGTCTCAAGACCCTGGATGGAGCAATCGACACCGTAGTTTGCAAGGTGCGTGAGCTTATCCTTTGTACCTGAGCTTGATACAGGGTTCGGGATGTAGTAGTCACGGGGAGTATTGATGAGAAGGATCTGCTTGGTGGCAGGGTTAACTACCATAAGGATGTTAACGTCTGATCTTGATACCTTGAGCAGTCTGGATCTCGTATCGTTACCGCTGATGTAGAGGATGAAGGGTTCAGCAGTAAGGTCTTCAACGCCTTCGGAGGAATCCTCGATAACATCGGGTGCATCGATACCGAGAGTTGCGAGCTTCTCGTCTGTGATGTCGCACTCGTAGATGAGGCGGGCATTGTTTGCAAAGTCGCCTGTGAAGCCCTCTGTCTCATCGATCATGGCAGCATAGCTCTCATTCATGATGATTGCCTTGGTCTGACCGGACAGGAGCGCTGTTGCAAGCTCTTCGCCTGACTCGAATTCAGTAGGTGATAAAGTCTCGCCGATGATCTCTCCTACCTCGTTTACAGTAGCCATCGTATAAGCACTGTCGTATTCGGAGTGCATCGTACCGAAGGAATAGCCCTTGCAGTCAGAAAGCTGCTGAGCCGGATCGTCAGCCTTTACATATACGCCGATGACAGCGCGGATAGGCGATGTCTCGACAGTGGTTATCGCATCGACCGTTCTGTCTGCCTTGGATGCAACATCTCCTACATAGATGGAGGTTGCGCAGAATACTATAACAAGGATCACAGCTATGATCTTACGTCCGATTCCGGGGCCCTTCTTTCTGCCGTCCTTTGTCTTTCTGCCTACGAATATAAGCGCAAATTCAAGGATCAGTACAGCAAGGAAGAACACTCCTATCATTGCCAGGTACTTACCGGGAAGCATGTTGAGTCTCTTAAGCTGGAAGAGAGCGAAAAGATCACAACCGATCTGAGCAAGTAACATGATCAGTCCGAAGATCTTCCATGCGGATTTCTTTCTTTGGGGCGGAGCGCCGTTGCTCTGTACGGATTTCTTCATATCCTCATACCTTTCTTTTCTATTTTATGAACGCGTGCATTTTAATAATAAACTCCACATGAGTCCACCCTAATATTAGGTCTAAATGTGGCAGATAAAATTACATTTTCGAGACTAAATCAGCAATTCCCGGTTTAGTGTTTAAGGTATAATCTTAATCATAAGTAAATAATGATCAGGGGGTTATATATGAACACGACTTTCAGGAAACTATCTGTTACTCTCTTGAGCTTTCTGATGGCTGCGAGTTTTGTTCTTACGACCGGTTGCGGCAAGGCAAAACAGGAAGAAGCTTATAACGAGTGCATCGACAGGGCCGAGGATTATATGGACGATGAGAAGTATAAGAAGGCCATATCCGAGTATGAGGATGCCCTAGAGATCTTCGATGACAGGGATGAACCTTATATAGGGATTGCAGAAGCGTATATTGCTCAAGACGATCTTTATGCGGCGCTCGACATCCTGAAGGACGGCAAGCGTGCGGTTGACGACAATGACGATATCCTGGATATGATCGAGGAGATAAATCTTATATTGGCACCCGACGAGACCGGTGCTATGCCTGCCGAGAGTACTGCATCCTTAGATATGACTAGTGTAAATAATGCTTATATCGAAGTGTTGAACGAGAACAGCGAAAGCATACTTGCATTTGAGAACCGCCTTACTTCTTCGGTCAAGAGTACGGCACTTTGGGATGTTACCGGAGATGGTATACCGGAATTGATCTTTACTGCCTGTTTTGATGATATTTCCAGCAATACATATATCTACGGCTATGATGCCAACGCTCAGTGTGCAGTTCAGCTTCTTTGCCTTGATTCAACATATGTGGAAGCGGGTGGCGGTTTCAGCACCAGCATTACACTTACTGATGACGGCAAACTCGTTGTATTCTCTGATGGCGGAGATGAAAGTTGGTCCTACTTTATTTATGAATATGCTTCGTACGGCGGATACCTGAATTTAGACCGGACCTTGACCAGAAAGTCATCTTTTGACTATGACACAAATGAGAGTATCGAAGTATGCAACAATAACTCAAATGAGATTACATTAGATGAATATATTGATCTTGAACAGCAATACAAAGATTCTTCTGTTGCTGCAGTCTTCCCTGATCCACGTATTGGTATGTACTACGAACCGGACGAATGGGAACAGACTCTGACACAACTGCCCCAGGCTACTTACTATTATTATGATCTCCTGACGGAGCTTTCATAACAGAGAAACACGATAAATACAAAGGGCTGCACCTGATATCAAGTGCAGCTCTTTTTTTGTGTGAAACATTTAGTTTATAAACAAATAATAATTAATTTATACAACTTGGTGCAAAATCATTCTAAAATATATTTTAAGATGTATAATATGCATAGAAAGTGTACTGACGTGGCAAGATCCAGAATGTTTAGAAAGAGATATCTATCACTGAAGAGCGTTTCTAACGCAATGGTGGTCATATCGATCGTGATAATGATCTTTCTTTTGTTGTCTGAATATGTTGTTTTACGCAGCTTCGAACCCCTCTACCAGGCGACTACGGAATATATTGAGATGCAGAGTGCTGCAGGATCGCTTATGTCAGCTTCAGATTATCTTACCGAAGAGGTTCAATGCTATACGGTCTGTGGTGACAGAAAGCATCTTGATAACTATTTTACCGAAGCAGAAGTTACAAAAAGACGTGAGAATGCAATAGCAACGATGGAGGCAACACTTCCGGAGTCATCGGCCTTGAGAGATCTCAAAGAGAGTATGGCGCAGTCTGTTGCTCTTATGGACCGCGAGTATTATGCGATGCGTCTTGTCCTTTTGGCACAGAACGATACCGATATTCCCGAGATCTTAGAAGACATCGAATTAAGTGATGAAGTGCTTGCAATGAGCCCGGATGAACTTGTCAAACTCGCTCAGGATACGGTCTTCGATGATGCCTACTATGAGGTCAAGGCTGAAATACGCAGCAACATCGAACAGTGCATATCTGATATCAAGACTACTACTTACGATAACCAGAGAGAGGCTGAACGTAAGGTCCATACCAATATAGTCATTATGATCATTCTCATTGTCGTTCAGTCGAGTGCAACAGTTGCCATGTTGTGGATAACTCTGAATTTTGAGACAAAGCCCATCGTCAATGCCGTAGATAACATAAGAAAGAATGAGAGCATTCCCGAGGAGGGGTCCAAAGAATTCAGGATCCTTGCAGACGCTTATAACGGCATGTTCGATTTCTACAACAGGAATGTAGAGAACCTTAACTACAAGGCATCTCACGATGAACTCACAGGTCTTTACAACCGTACCGGATACGATGTTATCAAGAAGAGCATCAATCCTATGACGACAGCCATGATGGTTATAGATGCGGATGAGTTTAAGACTATAAACGACACTTACGGTCACGCTATAGGAGATCTTGTCCTCAAGAAGATATCAAAGGTCCTCACACAAAATTTCAGATCCAACGACTATATCTGCAGAGTCGGTGGCGATGAGTTTGTTGTCTTTGTCGTTAAGCTTACAGACGATCCGACTGAACTTATCACCAATAAGGTAAATCAGATCAACAGTCAGCTTGCAGATACTTCAGACGGCATTCCCGCAACAAGCGTAAGTGTTGGCGTAGCATTCGAGAAGGCGGACGTTGACCCATCAGTATTATTCCGTCATGCCGATATTGCGTTGTACCATGTTAAGATGCACGGCAGGCATGGCTGCATCTTCTATGAAGAGAGTCTTAAGAAGCCTGATTAAAATAAACAGCCTTTTAACTTGTGTCGCCCTCGGAGGAGACACAAGTTATTTAAGTATCTCCCAGAA
>JAIKWA010000074.1 GCA_024685135.1 Saccharofermentans sp. | reverse complement strand
TATCTACATAATGGAAAGACAGGATACCAATCCCAATGCGGGTAAGAGGATAATCACGGCGGCTACACTTAGTACTTTTGACTATTCGGTATGCGAAGCTGTATGCTCCTATAATGAGAATAATGAAGATTACTTCATCAGATTGGATAGCAGGTATTCGACGGAAGCCAGATATGCCAACGGTGAACTGGACTACTATTCTGACAGCATCGCAGACGAATACCTGGCTTCGGCAGACGAACTCTCCAACCGCCTCATGGTGGATCTTATAGCAGGAGAAGGACCTGACATTATCCTTAACGGTGCGTCGTTTACACAACTGGACAGTGAAGATCTTCTTATCGATCTTACAAGTGTTATAGATACCGAGGGGCTCTTTACCAATGTAATAGATGCTGCAAAGACGGGAGATAAGCTCTATCAGTTGCCGCTGGCTGTTAATCCGGCAGGTATCATAGCAAAAAAGGATGATGTGGCTCCCGATCAGATAGGATTTACCTTCGAGCAGTACGAAGAATATGTATTCGGTCCCTGTAACGGAAGCGACCCCATAGGTGGCGGTCAACTGGAATTTCTGACCACGGCGCTAAGCTCCATCTGTGAGCAATGCACGGCAGAAGGTATAGCCGATTTTGATAATGTGAGTTTCAGGGAACTGGCTTTGTATGTTAACGATAATGTCCACGAAGAGATAGCGATCGATGAGGAAGACATCGAAGATATAGATCCGTATCTGGGTGTAAGGCGAGATGCCGGATACTTCTCTGATATATCCTTTGACTATCTTCTCAATAACTATTCAGACATCATAGAAGACATACGTATCATGGGTTTTCCTACGACGGACGGTAAGGGTCCCGGTCTTACGGTAAAGTCTTCAGTGGCGATATCAGCTCAAACAGATGAGGAGGATGCCTGCAAGGATTTTGTAAGGACGCTTCTTACTGATGAGATCCAATACGACTTCGGTAAGTTCGACGGAGCTTCTCCTATAAGGATATCGTCTTTCGAACAGGCGGCCTGTGATGTAGTCGATCTGTACAATGAGATGTACGAAGTATATAGCGGTATGTATACGACGGGCGAGCTTCGTATCATGAATCTCCCCTGGCATTCTATAGACTATTCGATAGTATACGAATACGAGGATGTGATTGCTTCCTGTACCTATATCAATTTTACGGATCCGTCCATCGTAGCTATTGTAAGGGAAGAGATGGCTTCCTATTTCTGCGGACAGAAGACTTTGGATGAGGTCATAACGATCATCGAAGAACGCACTCAGACGCTCCTTGACGAGCGCAGGTGACAACAAGTATTTGATCGGATAAGCTACATAAAAAGGAGTTGCCTCGCTGTGAACCAGTCACTTTTGAGACAACTCCTTCTCTTGTATCTGCTGCTTTTTCTTCCTTAAGGTTCGGTGCCGTAGATCGCGTTACCGCCTGAGGTGATAACGATATTCGACGGATCTTTTGCAGAGTAGTCGTTAGTGGTATTCATCGGTTGCCAGTCTGAATAGTGGATGGCAAAGTTGACCGTTACGGTTGCGCCTGCCGTAAGAGCTCCCGAGGACGGGAAGGACATCGTAAGGCAGGTGTCTGCGTCAGTGCCCTGACAGCTTGCAAAACTGCCCGTTATTCCCTTGACCTCCGAATACATTCCGTCAGCGGCATTCATGCCCGAGTAGTAGCACTCAAAGGTAAGCGTGCCGGAAGTATCGTTCGTAAGATAGTATAAGAGCTTAAGATCTGCAAAGGATATGTCGCTGCTGCTCGTATTCTTTATCTCAAATGAGCCTGAGATGCTGTTTGCAGATGCACCCTGACTGTCGTATCTGACATTAAGGGAGATGTCTCCTGATGAGCCCGTACCTCCCTGCGATGCAGGAGCAGCAGTCTCATTTGCAGAAGACTCTGTCGGCTGACCTGTTATAACGCTCTGCCCTGCATTATTCCCTGCCCCGGGCTCCGTTCCAAACACCAGATTGCCGTTCTCGTAGACAGCTATGTTCTCGTTAAGCGATTGCGTGCCGGTTGCCATGCCCCTGTAAGACGGATCGTTAGAAGGATCCCATGTGCCGTTCGGATTTCTCAGCCTTACCTGGATCTCGCCCTTGTACTGTGACTGACCGCCCGGATAAGGCGCGCCATCTGTGAATACAACGGACAGATAGTAGATGTTATTTGCTTCGTCCCATACCTTGAGTCCGCCTGCTTGTCCGCACTGCATATAGTTTGTCGTGATCTCTATGGCAGAAGGATCGCTTACTTCCGAGAGGTCCACAAAGTATCTGAGTTCGACATCTTCTGCCGCTCTTGCAGGCCATGCGGTCTGGTTCATGAGGACTGCCTTGATCTCGGTAAAATCGCTTCCTGAAGCGTTTACCGCAGCCTCTACTGTATATTCGTAAGAAGTGACCTGCTCAACCGCACCGAAGTCTTTTAATGTCATGCCGTGGTACTTGGAATACATGTAGGCAAGAAGCCCCGTAAAGCCCGCATTGTAATCACAGGCAACCTCGTTCGTGTTGTAGTTGGATACTTCGTCCGTATAGCCGTCACTTGCATCGGGACCTCCGACGAGTGCACCATACAAGGTGTGCCTGTGTTCTGAAGGCTCGTTCATGTTATCGCAGTAAGAACCCTGCGCCGTCCTGTGGTGAGGGTGCTCAGGAGGATTCTCTCCGAAGCCTACCACATAAGACCTGCCTGAACTTCCCAAAGCGTAGTCGCACTGGGCCTCGGCAAAATCTATGTAGGTATCGACCTTGGAAGGGGTGCAACCCTCCCAGGAAGAATATATCGCCGCTACCAAAGCCGTAGTCGTCGCATATCTCAGAGAGCCCCAGGAATCGAGCCATGCGAGCCCCTTAGGCGTATAGGTTATCCTCTCGCCGTCCGTGCCTGTGGTCCACCAGTCGAGGTGCTTCTCGACTGCCTGTTTATATGCATCGTCTCCCGTTATCCTTGCGAGGAGGACTGCCGCACCGATATGGACATCGTCCCAGCACATGGCCCATATATAGTCTTGTGAAGCCTGGGGATAGCAGCTCTCGGCCGTGTCAAGATAGTCCTTGTCGTCTGTTGCGAGATAGAGCCACGCACCTGCCCAGGCAAGCTCATCGTAGAAGCCGCTGTGTGAATCGTAGAAGCCGGCGGCTGCGGTATAGCCCGCATCGCTCCTGGTCTCATTCGCAAAATCGAAAAGACTCTTTGCATGCTCAAGGCAAAGGTCGGAATATGCCTTATCGGTATCCCTGCAGATAAGAGACATCGAAGCCAAAGCCGCAGCAGCTTCTGCGCAAACGGCTGAGCCCGGGTTATCCCTTGTTACCTTATAGCTGGGTCTGTTCATGGCCATAACTTCGCAAGGACCCCACCAGGAATGGTCCGTCCCGCCGTCGCCTACCTGATAGTAGAAGACTTCATCTTCCGGATGGCACTTTATGAGATAGTCTGTGATCCACTTGATGTCTCCCATTATGTATTCCGTCTGGCCTGCTTCCTCGTACGCATCGCCAAGCTCGTATACTGACCATGCGAGGACTGAAGCCGTATATGCCATAGGGAGATTGAACTTGATGTGATCGCCTGCATCGTACATGCCGCCCGTAAGATCGATGCCGTTATCGGCTCCGTCCGTAAGACCCGAATCGCCTCTCCAGTTGCATCTTACCTGATCCGGGAGATCTCCTGACCTCTGAAGCTCGTAGAACAGAACGGACTTCTGAAGGGCCTCACCGTAGTTATATGCACCGGTGCCTTCTATTCCCTCGTAACCGCTGCCGGTCTCGGTAAGATTACCGGTATCGAGGAATGAAGACGGATACAGTCCTTCGAAATCACCTTCTGAAGAAGAGGGCAATGTATCTGACGCAGAAGTTTGGACAGTTACTCCTGAAACATTTGAAGACTCATCTGTAGCAAGACTTTCTTCGGGAACTCTATTGCATGCAGTGCCCAGGAGGACACTTAACATAACACAAGAGGCAATAGCTCTTTTTACTGTTCTTCTCACAAGAACACCTCCGGAAGGTATTTATCGTGAGAATATTATAAGCTATCTTCTTCGGTTTTGCTTTCTTCCTCGACCGCCTCTATTACCTTCCTCAACTTGCGGGAGCGCAATAATGCCATTATGCCGCCTGCGATAAGCAAGACTCCGCCGCCTGCAATGAGCAAGACATCTACCGCGATCTTATCTGTCGTGATCTGCGCTGCTATCTCCCAGTAAGGGAACTCAAATGCAGAGAACTTCGTTGTGTTCTCGCCGATGGGGAATACCCAGTCCCATACGCGGGTTACAAAGAATCTTCCGGTATTGCTCATGGTATATATCTTGGGGTCGGTCATTGAATACTCGGGAAGAGCATTCTTGATATCCGTATTGGCAACGCCCTTTACGAGCTCGGGGAGGATAGCTTCGTAGCACTGTATCGCTACTACCTTTGCTTCACCATCGTCTGCTGCCGGAGTGGTGGTCTCAGCATCGCTGAAGCTCTCATCTTCAGCAGGCTTATAAAGCGCTGCAACCGTATCGAAATACATATAGACTCTGGGATCTGTGGCACCGGTTGCCCTGTCTATGGAAGTCGTGCCCTCTTCGACAACGCCTACGATGGTAAACTCCACTCCTTCGATATCGATCTTCTCACCTACGACATCGTAGGAATTGAAGAATCTCCATGCGAGAGCATCGTTTATGACTATCTGATATCTGTCCTCGATGATCTCGGGGAGGAAACCGCCTGATAAGTATCTGAAGGGATGTAAGGCTCTGAAGTTGCCTCCTACGCCTACGACATTTACGCCATCTAAAGGCGTTACTATATCTGACTCATTATCTGTTACCTGGCATACCGAAGTCTTGAAGCAGGTGGAATAGCAATCCTCCCAGCCTCTCGGGCTTCCGTCGCTGTTAAGGCCTGTGTTGCCTCTTGCTGCACCTGTGTCTACGACATTCTGGAGAGCTGCTCTGATGAGGGGGATATCGCTCTTGCGGAGTGAGCTCGCCGAATCTATATACATCAGGGGTGAAGCTTCACCGTTTGTCCTTGCTCCTCTTGCAAAGACAGTTACCTGCCTGTAGTCAGTATCACTGCCCTGGCCCCAGACCTGCGCCATATACTGCTCGTGCCTTGCGTTTGTAAGGACTGCGATGCGCACGCTGCCTATCACTATAAGAAGGACCGCGATCAGGATAAACCAGAACGGAGCGTTGAGCACCATTTTCTTAAGTCTTTGCTTATTCAGTCTTCCGGTCTCGCTGAAGTACTCTTTGACAGAACTCTTAAAACTCATTGTTGCCTCCGGAACTTAAGAATCCTTATCGGACTTGTAGTCTTCGAGTCTTACTCTCTGACCGTCCTCAAGAGGTTCTTCAGCTCTTATGACTATCCTTGTGTTGTAGTCGCTAAGTCCTTCGCCGCTTATGGCAGTCATTCCGCCACCCTCGGCTTCAACCGTTACATCGACTCTCCTTACCGTGAACTTATCACCCAAAGGACCGGACGAGCCTTCGATAACATATACGAATGTACCGGAGTTGTCCTCGTTGACTGCGCCTGAGGGGATAACTACCTCATAGTTCTGATTGGACTGGCTTGCCCTTACGGTGATCTGCTCATCAGGCCATGACTCGCCTTCGATAACGCACTTGACCTGTCTTAATTCACGGGGATTTGTAGGATCCGGCTTGATGCTCGCGATGGTGCATGTCTGATCCCAGTATCCTGATGTAACTTCGAGCTCGTCGCCTACATAGAGGTCTCTTACCGCGCTTGCTTCGAAGGAGAATGTAGCAGTACATTCTCTCTCATTGGTATCCTCGGGGATGATGGTAACTATGACCTGGTTTGCTTCCATCGTATCACCGCTTGCTACTGCAACATTATATACATAGCCTGCTGCAGGAGCTTTGATCTCGGTTACCGCCATCTTCTCTTCAAGCTCTGCTATCTGCTCTTCGAGCTTTTCTATCTCCTTGTTGCGGTCGTCTATCGCATCCTGAGCTCTGTCTGCTTCGATGCCTGCGTTTGCAACTGCATCACTCAGGCTTGTGCGTGCAGAGCTTAAGCCTCTTTGCGCGCTTGCTACGGCATTCTGTGCCGAGCTGAGTGAAGGAAGATCTGCAAGCGCATCGATCCTTCCCTGCGCCTCTTCTATAGTTCCGTTAACGGATGCGAGCTGGCCTGAATAATCTGCAAGCCTTGCCTCTGCAGCTGTAAGCTCTTCCTCCAAGACAGCCCTCTGATCGTTAAGATCACATATCTGCTGCCAGAGGATCTCCATCTCCGTGGGAGCTGCAGGTGTAACTGAAGGATCCACGGTAGGTGTGGGGTCTGCTCCGGGCGTGGGTGAAGGTGTGGGAGTAGGTGTTCCGAGCGCCTCGTAGACTTCGATCTGGCTCTGCAAAGGAGCGATCTGCGCGTCGATCTCAGCGATCTGAGCATTAAGGTCTTCTACAGTATCCGAAGCAGATGCAACGGATGCTTCAAGAGCGACTACATCGGCAGCCTTGCTGTCTATGATGCCCTGTGCTTCACTTATCGTAGCGTCCTTGTTCTGCACCTGGGTTAAAGTGTTCTGAGCCTCGGTAAGAGTCTCCTGAGCCATATCTATGGCATCGTTATATGAAGAATAGTCTGTACCGTGGTTAGGAGTACGTGACTCGTATTCAGCTTCTCTTTGGAGTGATTCGAGCTGATCCTTGAGCTCGTCTAGAGAAGCCGTATCCTCAATAGGCTTGAGTGTTGCAATAACATCACCCTTATTTACCACGTCGTAGGAAGAAACAAAGACCTCATCGATCGTTCTTCCCTCGATACCCTTGATGTCGGTCCGGTTCTCTACCACGATAGTGGTCGTTGCACTGTTCGTAAAGGACAGGTTGCCTCGCGAAGCATATTCAGCCATAACCTTCGGGATCGTGGCGTTCATGATGGTATTTGAGAAGAATGTCAATAATGCAAGCCCTGCTACGAAGGCTATCATTATCCTTACGACGATCTTACTTCTTTTCTTCATATCCTGAGTCCTCCATTACTTGATGCCTGATCTTGAAATACCTTCGACCAGGTACTCTTCGCCCCACAGGAATATCAAAAGGGGCGGGATCATATATACTGCCGATGCCGCAAATGCGATACCCATTTCCGGCTCATTTATCTGTGACAGGAATACGGACAGCGGCTGCTTTTCGACATCGGTAAGAAGTACGAGCGGCTGTTCAACCATGTTCCAGTAGTCTATAAAGAGAAGTATCGTGAGAGCGAAGATAGCGTTCTTACACAAAGGGATCGCTATCCTGGTAAATATCTGCCATTCGCTTGCGCCGTCAAGGGTCGCAGCTTCGATGTAACCTGAAGGGATCTGCCTCATGTACTTGGTAAGGAGGAAGATCGCGAAGGTCGAGAAGATACCTGGCAGGATGATCGCCCAGATCGTGTCTATTATCTTAAGGTCGTTTGCGATCATGTAGTTAGGAACGAGAGTTACCTGGAAGGGCATGAGCATGAGGATGATGTAAGAGAAGAACAATACTTCCCTTCTCTTCCTTCTGTATCTTGCAAAGCTGTAAGAAGCAAGGCAGGCTACTGCCATCTGACCTGCAACGATCGGGATCGTAAGTAAGATGGAATTCCAGAACTTGAACAGGTACTGAGGGTTCATGAACAGGAGCGTCGTATACTGCTTGATCGTGATCTGCTCGGGAATAAGCTTTAAGACCGGCATCCTGTCTAAGTATGTAGCGCCCTTGGACGCATAACCCGACATGCTCTGGAAGATGACTGAATAGTTGGATACTATCTCCTCCGAAGACATGAAGGAGTTAAGGAAGGTAAAGAAGATAGGTACCAGTGCGATGACTGATATGGCGATAGCCACTATCAGGCCAAGCGCAGTGATAAAGCCCTTCTGCAGCTTCTTAATACGAAGCGATCTGGCAAGCCTTAACCTCTCACCTGCGATATACTTCTCCTTCTCTTCGGGAGATAAGACGGTAAAGAAGGTCTCGGGCTGGACCGTCTGCGTGTAGATGTGGCGCCTTGCCTTGATGGCTGCCAGTCTGCGTTCTTTCTTCAGCTCAGCATCCATCTTTTATTCCTCCACATCCGCGTCGAACTTGCTCTCCGCGAAGAAGAGACCTCCGACGATTATGATCATTACAACGCACATTATGATCGCGCCCGCAGAGAGCTTGCTGTAGTCTAACTGCTTGAACGCGTTGTTCATAAAGTGCTGTAACATATAAAGCTTGTCGTAGGGGTGATCGCCCGTAAGAAGATATACTTCACGGAAGATCTTAAATGTATTGATAAGAGACATTATGCCTACGAAGAATATCGTAGGATTAAGATAATGCAGCTTGATCGAGAAGAATCTCTTTATGGGACCTGCGCCGTCCATCTGTGCGGACTCCAATATCTCCTGCGGGATATTGCCCAGGGCCGCAAGGAATAAGACCATGTTGTATCCCAGATTCTTCCACAGGAACAGGAACATTATTACGACCTGTGCGTATTCCGATTGCAGCCAGTCTATCTTCTTAGCCGCATCGAAAAGGTCTAATGCCCAGCCGTTTATTACTCCGTTATAAGAGAAGAATACCTGCCAGATAAGTACGACGGATGCGACAGGAACCATCATAGGATTAAGAAGGATGCTCCTGAATATCGACTTGCC
>JAIKWA010000071.1 GCA_024685135.1 Saccharofermentans sp. | reverse complement strand
ATCACCCATGAGGAGCGTGAATGTCTCATCTGCAGCCTGTGCATCTTCAAGTGTGACCTTGAGGAGCTTACGTGTCATAGGATTCATTGTTGTATCCCAGAGCTGCTCTGAGCTCATCTCACCGAGACCCTTGAATCGCTGAATAAGCGGATTATCCCACTTGTGCTCGATCTTGATCTGCTCTATCTCCTTCTCGTCGTAAGCATAGTAAGCTTCGTCGCCCTTATATACCTTGAAGAGCGGAGGACAAGCGATATAAACATATCCACCGTCAACGAGAGGTCTTAAGTATCTGAAGAAGAATGTAAGGAGCAATGTTCTGATATGTGAACCGTCGACATCGGCATCGGCCATGATGATGACCTTGTGATATCTGAGCTTGTTCTCATCGAAGTCATCTCCGATACCTGCGCCCAACGCCATAACAACAGGCTGAAGCTTCTCATTGCTGTATACCTTATCAATTCTAGCCTTCTCAACGTTGAGCATCTTACCCCACAAAGGAAGGATAGCCTGATACTTTCTCTCTCTGCCCTGCTTTGCAGATCCGCCTGCGGAGTCACCCTCTACGATGAAGATCTCGCAGAACTCAGCTTCGTTAGACTGGCAGTCAGCAAGCTTACCCGGAAGTGAATTACTCTCGAATACTGTCTTCCTTCTGGTCATCTCACGAGCCTTCTTAGCGGCATCACGGGCTCTGGAAGCCTGGAGGCACTTATCCATGATGAGCTTTGCTATATCAGGATGCTCCTCGAGATAGCTCTCGAGCTTCTCGTAAACTACATTCTCAACCATAGGTCTTACCTCGGCATTACCGAGCTTGGACTTAGTCTGACCTTCGAACTGAGGATCTGAGAGCTTAACTGAGATGATGGCTGCAAGACCTTCTCTTGTATCTTCACCCTGAAGCTTTGAATCACCGTCCTTGATGATCTTATACTTCTTGCAGTAATCGTTGATAGCCTTTGTCATTGCTGTTCTGAAACCTGCAAGGTGCGTACCGCCTTCAGGTGTGGCAATGTTGTTGGCATATGTATAAACAGTTTCCTGATAAGAATCGTTGTACTGGAGAGCGATCTCAACGAAGCTGTCTCCCTGCTTTGTAGCAAAGTAGATAGGAGGTGTATTGATAGGCTCCTTATGACGGTTGAGATACTCTACGAAGGAGATGATACCACCCTCATAATGGAGGTTCTTCTTGATGGGTTCTTCTCCTCTGTCATCAGTAAGATTGATGGTTACTTCCTTATTGAGGAAGGCCATTTCTCTATATCTTGTGATCATTGAATCGAAGTCGAATTTGATGTCAGGGAAGATGGAATTATCAGGGATAAAATTCGTGATAGTGCCCGTATCTGCAACATCACAGCTGCCCACAACATGAAGCGGAACCGTGGTCTTACCCTTCTCGAATTCGATCTCGTAGATGCTTCCTTCACGCTTAACCTGTACCTTCATGTGTGAAGATAAAGCGTTAACTACTGAAGCACCAACGCCGTGAAGACCGCCTGATACCGTATAAGCTCCGCCACCGAATTTACCACCTGCGTGAAGTACTGTATGTACAACTTCAACGGTAGGAATACCGAGCTTAG
Organism: Saccharofermentans sp.; assembly: GCA_024685135.1. Taxonomy (GTDB): domain Bacteria; phylum Bacillota; class Clostridia; order Saccharofermentanales; family Saccharofermentanaceae; genus Saccharofermentans. The sequence continues at coordinate 13,555 of JAIKWA010000071.1, read as the reverse complement.
GATGCTTACCGACAGGAATACCTGAACCGTCATCTGTAACTGTAACGGAACCATCCTTATTGAGAACTACATCGATTATGTCGCATCTTCCTGCGAGAGCTTCGTCAACTGAATTTGCAACGATCTCGTAGATAAGGTGATGGAGACCTCTTAATGTCGTATCACCGATATACATACCGGGACGCTTTCTTACGGCTTCAAGACCTTCCAAGACCTGAATATCACCTTCGTCGTAAGATGAATCATTGGATGTATCGAACTCATCCTGGCCTTCTGTTGCCATTGCAACTTCTGCCATTGATTCTTCCTTGAAGTCCTCAGTCAGAGCCCTCGGATTCTCGGCAAGGTTCTTGAGGTCATCGCTGTCTGTCTCTTCGACCGGCTGGAAGTAGAGGTCAACAGCACCGGAATTCTTGTTTTCTTCGTTTAAATTGTCAGACATTTTTTACATTTCTCCCAAAAAGTATTGATTTAACAATGTTACATTCGGCTTAGCAGCACCTGAGAAGATAGGGAACAGACGTATGTCTTGCTGTCTGTGACGATAACTGTCTTAGGTATATCCTCAGTAACGTACTGAAGCCTGCCTTTGTCATCCTCGCTCTTTATAAAATCCGATACGGTTCTCTGAGAAGGATGGACCGATTCGAGGTTAATAACTGAGATGATCGAAGACTCAGGAAGAGTCATCTCTCCGCCAATATGTACGAACATATACTTAACCTCCGTACATGATTATAACATAATATGCTTATTATAATAAGGAAAATTGCCCAAAAATCACTCGGAAATGACGTTTCCGTCTGACACATGGAAATATCTCGCAGATTTGCCCTCTGTAAGCGCGTCAAGCTCATCTGCGATAAAAGACTTATCCGTACATGTGATGAAGATCTGAGCTTCCTTCATGGCCGATACAAGGCTTACTCTGCGCTTAAGATCCAATTCGGAGAATACATCATCCAGAAGGAGCACCGGGGTAGTGGAGACAAAGCTTCTGATTATCTCAAGTTCAGCGAGCTTAAGAGCCAGAGCAGCAGTCCTTTGCTGTCCCTGGGACGAGAAGCTGCGCATAGAAAGCCCGTTAAGCGAGATATCGATGTCATCTTTGTTGATCCCGACGGAAGATACGCCCTTTTCTATGTCATATTCACGCGCAGATTTGAATTTGGAAAGAATATGAGTAGAGAGTATACCCTTAATTCGCTCATAATCGCTCTGTGAGACGTTTCTTGATATAAACTCGTCAAAGATATTATTCTCGCTTAGGTATGCCTCTAGAACGCTCACAGCGCCCGTTATAGACGTATAGGTAGTTTTGAGTTCCTCAGCTGATGAAGCTATGCTCGAATGATGCTTCATGGCAAATTCGGAGAGCATGTGCGTAAATCTGTACCTGTAGATGATGAGCTCGGCAGACAGATCGGCAAGATAGTAGTCCCAGTAATCGAGATCCATGTTGACATCAGCGCCGGATTCAAACTTAGCACCCTTAAGTACTGCATTCTTCTGGTTCATTGAGTGGGTTATATTGCCCAGGAGATTAACATAAGTAGGGGAGACCTTCATTATCAGAGTATTGAGGAACTTTCTCCTGTAAGAAGGGGCTCCCTTAACGATATTCAGGTCTTCAGGGGCGAAGATAACAGTGTTACAAACGCCTATATAATCGGATATACGCCTTGATTCGAAGCCATCCTGCATAAGAATGCGCTTAGGCCTGGGTTTCTCGATATATTCGTCTGATATCTCAGTCTTATAGCCGTCGGTATCTTCAAGTAAGAGCTTGATGTGATAGCCGTCAGAACCGAATCTGACCATATCCGAATCCTTGCCTGTCCTGTGCGATGCGACAGAGCAGGCGACATATATGGACTCGATGATATTTGTCTTACCCTGAGCGTTATTTCCGTAGATAATATTAACGGAAGGCCCGACATCCAAGTCGAGCCTCTCGTAATTTCTGAAATCTTGTAAGCTGATATTCTTTATGAACATTATCTTCTGATAGGAAGAATGAGATAGATGTATTTGTCACCCTCACAAGGCTTGATGATGCAAGGTCCCTGTGTTCCGTTTACTTCGATCTTGATGGTGTCATCTTCAATGTTCTTAAGAGCATCTATTACATACTTTGAGTTGAAATCAACATCGACCATATCGCCTTCGACTTCAACGTCGATATCTTCTCTTAAGTTACCGTGCTCGGACTGAGCTGCAACGATAAGGACAGAAGGATCCTTCATAGTGAACTGTACGGGGCACTTCCTGTCATCTGTCATGATGATGAGTGTTGCACGGTCAACTGCATCGAGCAATGCCTTACGGTCGATCGTCATTATTGTCTTGGGGTTTTTTGCGATGATGGAATCGAAGTTGATGAAGTTACCTTCGATAAGTCTGGATACCATACGTACATTGCCGATATCGAAAAGAAGATTCTGCATTGAAGTATAGAGTATTATCTCGGCATTCTCGTCGTCGCTTAAGATCTTGCTCATCTCGCTCAAAGCCTTACCGGGAACGATGTAGTTGATCTTAGGGAAGTCTGCACCCATATCTTCTCGGTTGATAGCCATTCTGAAACCGTCGATTGATACAACGGAGAGGACAGAACCGTCACTTACGATATTAGAGCCTGTAAGAACAGGTCTTGAGTTATCCTTGGATACTGCGAAGTTTGTATGGTTGATCATATTCTTAAGGAGCTTCTGGCTCATTATGATCTTCTCAGATGTTGTCTCGTCGATCTCAGGGATCCTCGGGAATGTCTCAGGATCCATACCGCTGATCTTAAAGTCTACAGCGCCGCTTGTGATCTTCATGTTGAGGTTATCTCCGACTGAGAAATCAACATCGTCACCCGGCATCTTCCTGATGATCTCACCGAAGAGCTTGGAATCTACTACTATAGAACCCTTCTCTGTTACATCTGCCTTTACATCGGCCTCAATACCTGTCTGAAGGTCATAACCGGTGAGCTTTATCTTATCGTCTGAAGTAGCTTCTATAAGGATACCATTGAGAATATTGACGGTATTGTTTGTAGCTACAGCTCTCTGTACTACAGAAATATTATTGATCAATTCATCTTTACCACAGGTAAATTTCATTTTGTTATCCGCCTTTCCTATATATAAAAAATATTACGAAAGAATTATACAATAATAGCAACTGTTTTTAAAGTATCAAATAAGGTTTAACACTGTTACAAATATTGAAATCAAAGACACTTTTGCGATTTTATGTTTATTCAATATCTTATCAGTATGAATATTATGGTGTGTTCAAATGTTCACAACGGCTGTAAAGCAATTGTAATATTAGGCTTTCCGCATGTCAGTAATTTGTTCAAAATCATTGATATTTGCTGTTCATAAGATTACTGTTATGAACCTCGATTTTTGTAAACAAGTTTTATACAGCCAATTTACACGAAGTTATGCACATATTGACAATTCTTGTCCATAATCAGGTTATGAGCTTTATTATCTCATCAGCCTCTTTCTTGAGCTCGGGATCCTCGTCAACATTATTGCAGCCGTGCATAACGGTAGTGTGCTTCCTGCCGCCGAAGATATCTCCGATCTTCTGGAGCTTTAATTCAAGATAGTCTCTGCAGATATACATAGCCACATTCCTTGCAGTACTTATATCAGCACTCCTTAAGTTGGAAGTTATCTTCTCTGCAGGGAGGTCATAATACTTGGCAACAGCGTTGATTATTATCTCAGGAGTAAGATACTTCTTCTTGTCGGGAGAGAGCATAGGGAGCAATATCTTCTGGACCTCCTCTAATGAGAGCTCTCCGCTGGCAAGAGCAACATAAGAAGAGATAGTATTGAAGGCACCGTTAAGCTGCCTTATGTTCGTAGTTATATTCTCGCAGATATAATCTATTACTTCATCAGAGAGCGAGAATTGTTCACCCTCGAGCTTCTTTAAGATGATAGCCTTACGGGTCTCAAAATCCGGCGGCTGAACGTCGAACATGATACCGTCCTGGAATCTTGAGGTTAATCTGTTATCGAGCTCTACAAGGTTTGAAGGAGCCTTATCACAGGTAATTACTATCTGCTTACCGGCATCGATCAAAGTCTCGAATGTATTGAAGAATTCTGTCTGAACTACTTCCTTCTTGATAAGGAACTGGATATCGTCTATCAGGAGAACATCTACAGTCCTGTACTTCTTCCTGAAGGCCTCGTAACTGTTGTTGATACCGCAGGCTACAAAGTCATTTACAAAGGCTTCGCAGGTGGTATAGATAACTTTCTTCTTAGGATAGTTAGCGATTATCGAATTACCTATAGCCTTCATAAGGTGTGTCTTGCCGAGACCTGAATTACCCCATAAGAAAAAGGGATTTCTCTGCTTCTGACCGGGCTTGTCTGCTACTGATACAGCTGATGCATGTGCGAATCTGTTACAGTCACCTACGACGAAATTTGCAAAGGTAAAATCGCCGTTAAGTCCCGTAGGGGTCGTCTTTAAGCTGTTCTCTTCTCTTATTACCTTCTTGGATGAATTAACGGATGCGGTTATGGCATTGTTATCGCCGGCCTTTACAAAGCTGACCTTAACATCCCTGTTGGTTGCAGAGCGGATCGCAGTGCTTATGATCTTGCCCAAAGATTCACCTTTGGCAAGGGTAAGACAATAGTCGTCCTTGGCTTCAAGAACAAGTACATTGTCCTCACAGTAGGCAACCTTCATAGGCTTAAGAACGGAGTCGTAAGTAAACTTATCGATTCCCGGATCAAATTTTATGAGATTCAAAGCCTGTTCCCAGATTGTCTTATCCATATAAAACCCCTTGTAAAAAAGATAATTGCAAAACATAATAACACGGATTCAAGGTATAATGTTGTAGACAACAGAATAATTTTAGGATTTGATTTTAGGATAATCTGTCAGTTAACCATCGAGGTAAACATGGATAAAAAGAAGACGAACACAATACTCATAATCATAAGCATAGTGCTTCTTGTGGCAGGTATAGTCTTGCTCAGCATAGAGCCCATAAAGAGCCTCAAAAGAGAGAAGATAACAAACGATGCATTAAGTGTGGTCCAGTCGGATATCGAGCTCAGCCTCAATGCATCAGAGATCACCATCATAGTTCCCAGAGACGGCAACGAAGTTGCAGGGGAGAGCTACGACTACTATGGCGAAGACGAGGAAGCCATCCTCGCGATGCAGCAGGAGATAGAGGAGAACGAGAAGAACCTGCCTGAGAACATAACTCTTACATGCGCAGGTATCTTAAGGATAGACGATATCGAATTAGAGCTTCCCGTCTGGACTGAGAGCACGAGAATAGCATTAAGATACGGTCTGGGAATCTACGACGATACTTATCTTCCCGGAAATGTCGGTAATTCAACCATATTGGGACACAGAAACCAGCATACGAATACAATGTTCTACAGGCTCAAGGAAGTAGAAACGGGTGATACCGTTTACTTCACCGGCACTGACGGACACGAGCTCCTGTTTATCGTAGACGAGATAAAGATCGTAAGCTCTGAAGAGCTGATGCAGTATATAAACGGCGATATAACGGATACTGTCCAGCTTACTTTGGTAACCTGTGCCAATGGCGAGAGGGGTTACGGAGAAGGATATAGAAGACTTGTCATATGTCATATGTCGCAGGAAGACTGATTTTGTTTTATAATAGGCTGTTAAAAATATACCTTCCGGAGGATTTATAATATGGTAACTGCAATAGTCGGCGCCAACTGGGGCGACGAAGGCAAAGGAAAGATAACCGATCTTCTCGCAAGTGAATCAGATATCGTAATCAGATTCCAGGGCGGTGCAAATGCCGGTCACACGATCATCAACGATCACGGAAGGTTTGCTCTTCACTTAATGCCTTCAGGTGTCTGCCACGAGAATATCGTCAACATCATCGGCAACGGTGTAGCGCTCGATATCCATAAGTTCATAAACGAGTATAACGACTTGAAGGGCAGGGGACTTGATCCCAAGCTTCTGGTATCTGACAGAGTTCAGGTAGTAATGCCTTATCACGTTGATTTCGATAAGTTTGAAGAAGAGAGATTAGGAGGCAAGGCCTTCGGTTCCACAAAGTCCGGTATCGCTCCCTTCTTCTCAGATAAGTACGCTAAGATCGGATTCCAGGTAAGTGAGCTTTTCGATAAGGAAGCCCTCAAGGAGAAGATCTGCCGTGTCCTCGAGATCAAGAACGCGCTCCTTGTAAACCTCTACCATAAGGATCCCATCGATCCCGATGCTCTCTTAGAGGAGATGCTGGCTCAGGGTGAGCTTATAAAGCCCTTCGTGGCAAATGTTCAGTCTTATCTCTACGATGCCATCAAGGAAGGTAAGAATATCCTTCTCGAAGGCCAGCTCGGTACCATGAAGGATCCTGATATGGGTATCTACCCCATGGTTACTTCCTCCTCCACTTTAGCAGGCTACGGCTGTGTAGGTGCAGGTATCCCTCCTTATGAGATCAAGAAGATCGTAGCAGTTACCAAGGCTTATTCTTCAAGCGTAGGCGGCGGTGCATTCGTATCCGAGATCTTAGACGAAGCTGTCGCTAAGGAATTAAGAGACAGAGGCGGAGACAAGGGTGAATACGGCGCTACGACCGGAAGACCGAGAAGAGTAGGCTGGTTCGACTGCGTTGCCACACGTTACGGCGTAAGGATGCAGGGCGCAACAGATGTAGCTCTTACAAACCTCGATGTACTCGGCTATCTCGATAAGATCCCCGTATGCACAGGCTACGAGATCGACGGCGAGATCACAAAGGATTTCCCGAACCCCACAAAGCTCGACAGCTGCAAGCCTGTTATTGAGTATCTCCCTTCATGGAAGGGCAAGGGTGAGGTAAGAGGCCTTACAAATTACGAGGATCTTCCCCAGGAAGCAAGAGACTATGTTGAATTCATCGAGAAGGAACTCGGAGTTCACATCTCCATCGTTTCAACGGGACCCATAAGAGAAGAGATCATCAGAAGATAATCCGGCAATAAGTAAGATCAAACATAACGGGGTAGGGCATAAGCCTTATCCCGTTATTGATTTACGGCAAAATCTCATATATCTTTAATACATTAGGATGCATATGGGGGATATTGCCATGAATACAACAGTAAAAAAGTTAACGGCAGCCGTGCTTACCACTGCAATGCTCCTTACTTTCTGCTCCTGCGAGAAGAAGGACGATAATCTTGCAGAAGAACTCCTGAATACAGGTAATGACTTCATCGAAGCTGTGGCAAGTGAAGACATAAGGGAAGCAAAGGATCTTGTAAGCGGCAACTCGCCGTTCAATGAAGTAGATCCGGATAGCATGAACCACCTGATATATCAGGTCATAAGCAAGGCAAGCTTGGATGAACCGGGCAATGTAAGGTTTAACGACGATAAGACCATAGCAACGGTCAGATTTAAGCTCACAAGTCTTGAATACTACACTGTGCGTTATGAACTGTCGGATGAATACTACTACTACATGACCGAAGAAGATTATCTGACCATCTTTAACAACGAGAACAATCTCTCAACGAGCAATATTACCCTGAGATTTGAGAAGGACGGTGACAGTTGGCTCCTCAAGAGTGATTCGGCAATAAGATTGCTCGAAAAGATCACAAAAGGATGGGACTACGGGATCTATACCATCAACATTACCGAAGAGGAAGCAAAGGGCTATTGTCTGGATGTCTTAAACGATATCGCAATAGGCAACCTGAGGACTGAGCTCTACTGCATAGACGATGTAAACGATTTGCTTCCGGACTTAGGTATTCCTGACAGCGGAACGAATCCCGATGTATACGAGGCAAAGAGTGAGTATGTATCAGCTTATGTAAATTACATCTTAAACCACGACTACGAGATTACAAGAGCTTACTACTACGACTACAACATGCTCTTTACCGGAGAAGCTCCTTCGCAAGACGCTATCTACGATTTCCTCAAGAACGACTTTATGGTCGATTTCTATGCTGAATGGATAAAGGCAAGATATTCAGGGCTGTCGGAGAGTGAAGCCTGCAACAACATCCTGATCGCCTTCTATACAAGGCTTGCCGAAGAGATCAAGTATATGGACCCCGAGCCTTACGAGAATCAGTTTTATTTTTACTTCTCCGAAGACGGGAATTTCGAATCTATGGACTTAACAAATGTCATCAACCCTTACAACGGCGGGACTTTCTACGATGCAGAGCATAGTCTTACGCCGGAAGAAACAGCCGAGCTTAACAGGGCGGCTGCACTTAAGCTCTATACGAACGGCGACATCACGCTCAGTGAGTATAACGATTACATCGCTTCTCTTGAAGAAGAACCTCAGAGCGAAGAGGTGCCTGCAGTAGAAGGGGAGTACCCCAACCAGGCCGTAAATACCAGAGAGTATGTACCTGACTTCAGCGACGGCTCTCTTGTATACGCAGATTCGCAGGCAGATGCCAACCACTATTGGATGTTCTACAGCAAGGAGAACGGCGTTCTCGATACCGTGGAATACTATATAGACGATACGGGGATCTATGTAACATGTATTTTCGAAGAGCCCTTTGACAAAGGGACGATCCTCATTGCAGACTGGTGGCAAGAGGGCGTAGCGATATCGGAGAATGAGACCATAACCATCGCAGAAGACGGCACGACAAGAGTAACCGTCCATCTGCCTACGCGCTTATTCCCGGCAGATTCCTACGAGTTCAGGCTCTGGGACGACACCCATAACCATGTATATGCATATGTACAGCTTAACAAAGGCTGATACCGCGACCGGCAGGATATTTTTTGCGAACGCACTATCAATTTAATATTTATTAAAGCCTCCTTCAGAGTATAATTACTTCATAAAAAATACGGATGTCGGAGGCTTTATATATGGCTCAGGAAACTATCCTCGTCCTCGACTTTGGTGGACAGTACAACCAGCTTATCGCAAGAAGAGTAAGAGAACAGGCTGTCTACAGTGAAGTAAGGCCGCACACAACAAGCATAGAAGAGATCAAGGCTATGGCCCCTAAGGGCATAATCCTTACGGGCGGTCCTGCCAATGTTTACGACGAAGATTCACCCAAGTGCTCCCCCGAGCTCTTCGATCTGGGCATCCCGGTCCTCGGCATCTGCTACGGCGCGCAGCTCATGAACTACCTTCTCGGAGGCGAAGTAAAGTCAGCTCCCGTAAGAGAGTACGGCCACACAGACGTCCTCGTGGATACAGATGCAAAGCTCTTCAAGGATGTATCCCCTAAGACAGTATGCTGGATGAGCCACACGGTCTATATCGCAACTCCCGCTCCCGGCTTCAAGATAACCGCACACACGGAAGTATGCCCCGTAGCTGCAGCAGAGAACCCTGACAAGAAGCTCTACTGCGTACAGTTCCACCCCGAAGTAGTACACACGGTAGAGGGCACTAAGATGCTCGCAAACTTCGTCAAGGATGTCTGCGGCTGCAAGTGCGACTGGAAGATGGATTCCTTCGTAGAGTCATCCATAAAGCAGATTCGCGAAAAGGTCGGCTCCGGCAGAGTCTTATGCGCCTTATCAGGCGGCGTGGATTCCTCCGTTGCTGCAGTATTGCTCTCAAAGGCAGTAGGCAAGCAGCTTACATGCGTATTCGTAGACCACGGTCTCCTGCGTAAGAACGAAGGCGACGAGGTAGAAGAGGTATTCGGACCTAATGGCCCTTACGATCTTAACTTCATCAGAGTAAATGCCCAGGACAGATTCTACGGCAAGCTCAAGGGTGTTACGGATCCTGAGACAAAGCGTAAGATAATCGGCGAGGAATTCATCCGTGTCTTCGAAGAAGAGGCAAAGAAGGTCGGCGCAGTAGATTTCCTCGTACAGGGCACCATCTATCCTGACGTTATCGAATCTGGTCTCGGCAAGAGCGCGGTAATAAAGTCACACCACAATGTAGGCGGTCTCCCCGACTATGTTGACTTCAAGGAGATAATCGAGCCCCTCCGTCTCCTGTTCAAGGATGAAGTAAGGAAGGCTGGCCTTGAGCTCGGCATCCCCGAGAACCTCGTATTCCGTCAGCCGTTCCCGGGCCCCGGTCTTGCGATAAGGATAATCGGCGAAGTAACGGAAGAGAAGGTTAAGCTCGTACAGGATGCAGATGCGATCTTCAGAAGAGAGATGCAGCTTGCAGGCTTCGACAAATATGCAAACCAGTACTTTGCGGCTCTGACCAATGTACGTTCAGTAGGCTGCATGGGTGACGAGAGAACATACGATTACGCATGCCTTTTAAGAGCAGTTACAACAACAGACTTCATGACGGCAGAAGCAGCAGAGCTTCCCTGGTCCCTCATCAATAAAGTAACGAACAGGATCGTAAACGAGGTCAAGGGCATCAGCAGAGTCTTCTACGACTGCACAGGCAAACCGCCGTCAACGATAGAACTCGAATAATCTCAAAACGCTGGAAATGCCCTAAAATAGGGCATTTCACTTTTTAAAGCCACCAAAAAGCCACCCAAAATCGGGTGTATTGTGTTATAGAAGAGTCTGACTATTGTCTATAACATCGGGGAAATTTTATTACGTAATGATACTTTAGTCCCATTTATGACACTATCTGTCTGATAAAATACTGCTATATGGTGATTATGGAATAATGGAGGATTAGCATTATGGCAGTATATATAAAAGCTTGGAAAAACGGTGAATATCATTCTCATAACTTTGCTCATGCAGCATTTGGCTTTCATGAGATGGGCGCAGAAATTATCAAGTACACCTCGATTGATGATATATATGACAAAGTTACTCGTAACGATATAGTAGTTGATTATATTGATCAGACTCACGAAATGCTTCGCAAGTTCAATGTTGTTCCTAAGTGCGAAGATTATCCGAAGGAGTTGCAGCCTTTTATGGGCCGCAGAATATGGACCGATACAATTGATTCAATAAATGCTAACCCTGAAAAGTGGGGCATATTTGTAAAGCCGATAAAAGACAAAGCATTTACCGGCAAGGTAATAAATGGGCCTGAAGATTTGGTCGGATGTGGTAATCAATCAGAAAATTATAAAGTTCTCTGCAGCGATGTTCTCGATATGAAACGAGAGTGGAGAGGATTTGTAAAATACGATGAACTTATTGATCTTCGACCTTATCGTGGTGATTGGCATTATAATTATGATCCTGATACGGTTGATCAGATTATGGAAGCTTTCAGAACAATTCCGGACAGACCTATGGGTTGTTCCATAGATATTGCAGTTACAGAAAAAGATGGCAAACCCGAAACCATTTTCCTTGAAATGAATGATGGCTATTCCATGGGTAATTATGGATTACAGTATCTTTCTTATGCGAAGCTCTTATCCGCAAGATGGTCTCAGTTATTAGGAGTTGAAGATGAATTCGATTTCAGAAAATACGAATAGTAATGCGTCTACACAAAATAGCGAAGAGAGATTACTGTCTTTTCGATTAGTGTGGCAAGATGCATGGCACTATATTAATGAAGGTATAGATACAGATTTCTATCATTCTGCAGAAGGTGTTGCCAAAATAGATTTTCTTGTTGAAATGGAACACTTTACTATTGATTTGGATGGACGAGAACAGAAATTCATCAATGAAATACGAGATCTCAATATCCAAAATATAGATAACCAATGCTTTCATGATGATTGGGCAGTTGATGGATATCATTGGTTTTTTAGAATCAAAACATCTGTTATGGATGTATGCTCGTCTGGGTGGAATGCTTATCCTCAGGAATTTGTTGATTTGTTGATTTACTTGCGTTCGAGATATAAGATCCCATATCCTCGTATATTTAAATATGCGAAAAAAGGTGTTTTCCCAAGAGAACACCAAAGTATAAAGGTAATGTCAGCTGAAGAGCGGAGTGGTATCGGTCCACGTTCCTATATACGAGAATAGGTGAGAATTTAAAAATACTTTTGACGAAATAGAGGTTGTATTATGAATGAAAGCTTAGCCACTAAAAAGCCACCTTCCGCTCTTAAATAGTCATAGAAGTGATGGAATAGATGGAAAATAACCACAAGATATTGTGCTTTTTGGAACATACCGACCACAAGATATGGGAGTCGGCAAAGAGCTTGAATAATCTCAAAACGCTGGAAATGCCCTAAAACATGGCATTTCATTTTTTAAAGCCACCAAAAAGCCACTAAATTTTGAACTCATATATTTTGGAGACAGTAGCAGAACCATATTCAATTAATGGATCTGTAGCATAAAAAGATATCCAGAGAACTTTACCCGGAAGATATAATTACCTTGTCTGAGGGAGTGATCCCTTAGTCGAGAAAATCAGCAGCATAATCTGTTAAGGAAACCCGGATAAATGAAAAATAGAAATGATGCCGTTGTAACAATAGAAGAGATCAGAGAAATCATTGACAGGCGCAGTCTCGAATGTCAGATCAATGAGGGATTTGATGTACAGAAAAACGAGCATTTTACATACATTGAAGTTTTTCACGGAGATACAAAGCTGATGCTTGATCTTGCCGGCGAATATACGATCTATTTAGGAGATTGGCACGGGCATTATTATACGGATGAAATACATGATATGAGAGAATTCCGTCAGGTTCTGGAGGATCTTTTGGACAGCAAGATATGCTCGGTTGGCTGTTTTCGGGAGCGGAATGGTGCGGAAAACTGGTGCGGCTCATCTATCGAGTTCAGAGAGAATCTTGACCGGGATTACTTTCAAAGAAAATATGGGGACGACAGGATCATCCGTTGCAAGTTTTTCGATGAAACTCTGAATCGGGCATTTATGACGTGATGGTTTCTTTGCAGGTTTAATATGAAATATAATGATGAAATGATATATCAGATGCTTGATCAAATAAGAAAGCGACCTGCAATGTGGCTTGGTGCACTTAGTATCTGCAACTTAAGGACATACATAGACGGATATCATCATGCTCTGATTGATTTAGTAGTAAGTAAGAATAAAACAAAAACTGCTCTTTTTCCTCTTGATTTCTGGTTTATGCATGAGTTTTCAAAGATAAAAACGAATAGCTATGAAAGCACATCAGGATGGGATAATCTGATACTTGAGAAATGCGGTGGTGATCAGAAAGCAGCGCTTGAACAGTTTTATAAGTATCTTGACGAGTTCCGTTCACTCAAGGCCGTGAACATGAAAAAAGCGGTCTTAACAGAGGAGAATATCCTTGCTAACGATAATATGCTTTATTCCTGCCGTGTCAGAGATCTGACGGATATATCCCAAACTGATATAGCAGGTAACGAAGAACTGTATTTTCGTTCGGGAAGTTATATCGGCAAAAAATCCCCAATATATGATTCTCCCATAGCCGTTTATATTATTGAGTTATCACAAGGTATCGGATATCTCAGTGCGGTCGAAACTGAGAAAGACGTTCAGCTTGAACGATATATCTTTCACAAAAATCAGATATTTGGTGATAATAAAAACTCTCATTCGCCTGAACACGTTTTCGGGGCATTAACAACACTTACTGATGTATCTTGCGTCGATAATCCTGACTTTGATAAACCTATTTACTAATTTTTT
>JAIKWA010000111.1 GCA_024685135.1 Saccharofermentans sp. | reverse complement strand
CTGCTTTTCGAACTTCTCCATGGAAGGCTGATTGAGGCAGAGAACAACGTCTGCATCGTTAACAACGGGTGAGCCGATGGGGCTGTCTGAGATAACAACGGAGCAGTTAGCTGTACCGCCACGCATCTCAGGTCCGTATGAAGGGAACCATGAAACTTCCTTGCCTTCGTAGAGAGCAGCCTCTGCTGCCATCTTGCCTGCTGACAGGATACCCTGCCCGCCGAAACCTGCGATGATTATAGAAAAGTCGATCATGCCTTCACCTCCCCAACATTAACGCAATTGTTGTTGTTAGCAGGGATAAGACCTGATACATACTTGCCATTCTCATCGAATGTGATGTCAGCGCCCTTGTAGCATCCCAAAGGATACTGAGGGATCATGTTCTCCTTGAGCCAATCCATAGCTGCGAGAGGCTCCTTACCCCAGTTTGTAGGGCATGTGGAGAGGATCTCAACGAGTGAGAAACCAAGGTTATTTGCCTGAACTGTGAAAGCCTTCTTGAGAGCCTTCTTAGCGTTCTGGATGTTCTTGAAGTCAGTTACGCAGACACGCTCAACATAAGCAGCGCCGGGAAGCTGAGACAAGAACTCTGCAACATTGATAGGATAACCCTGATATGAAGGATCACGGCCCCAGGGAGAGGTTGTTGTAACCTGACCTACGAGTGTTGTAGGAGCCATCTGACCTGAAGTCATTCCGTAAACTGCGTTGTTTACGAATACTACAGTGATCTTCTCGCCTCTTGCTGCAGCGTGAACGATCTCAGCTGTACCGATGGAAGCGAGGTCGCCGTCACCCTGATATGTGAAGACGAGTGAATCCTTAAGGTTTCTCTTGATACCTGTTGCTACTGCAGGTGCACGGCCGTGAGCAGCCTGTACCATGTCGCAAGCGAGGTATTCGTATGAATTGTATGTGCATCCTACTGATGCAACGCCTACTGCTGACTCAAGAGCATCCATCTCAACGAGAGTCTCTGCAACGAGTCTGTGGATGATGCCGTGGCAGCAGCCGGGGCAATAGTGGAAAGGCTTATCTGTAAGGCCCTTCGTAGGTTCAAAAACTACAGCCATCAGAAATTACCTCCTTCAGTCATTTTTCCCTCGTGGATCGCAACGATCTTGTCGAGGATCTCCTTCTGCATGGGAAGGTTACCGCCCAAACGGCCGTGGAAGTAAACAGGCTTCTTACCGTTTGCGCCGATCTTAACATCTTCGATCATCTGGCCTGCGTTGAGCTCAACGTCTAAGAAAGCCTTAACGCTGGGCATGTCAGCCGCTTCAGAGATCGCCTGATAAGGGAACGGCCAAAGTGTGATAGGTCTGATCATACCAACCTTGATGCCGAGCTCTTCTGCCTGACGGATAACGTTCCTTGAGATTCTTGAGCATGTAGAGAATGCCGTGATAACGATCTCTGCATCCTCCATGTTGATCGCTTCATAACGGACTTCGTTTGCAGCGATTACCGCATACTTCTCCTGAAGCTCTCTGTTCTTAACTTCAAGGACATCCGGATCGATGTAGATAGATGTTACGGTGTGGTGGAAATCCTCACCCTTACGGCCGTTACAAGCCCAAGGCTTCTCGACATTAACGATAGGCTCCTCGTCGCGGAAAGCAACAGGCTCCATCATCTGTCCCAAAGTACCGTCACCCATGATCATACATGTCATTCTGTACTTATCTGCAAGGTTGAATGCTTCAACAACTAATTCATAAAGCTCCTGAATGGATGCAGGTGCGATAACGATATTTCTATAGTCACCGTGTCCGCCACCCTTGGTAGCCTGGAAATAGTCGCCCTGTGCCGGCTGGATTCCGCCGAGACCCGGGCCTGCTCTAACGATATTTACAACAACTGCAGGAAGCTCAGCACCTGCAATGTAGGATATACCTTCCTGCTTTAGTGAGATTCCGGGGGATGATGACGATGTCATACATCTGAATCCCGCTGCGGCTGCACCGTAAACCATGTTAATAGCAGCAACCTCTGACTCTGCCTGTACGAAGTTTCCGCCTACCTCGACCATCTTCTTGGCCATGTAGTGCATTACTTCTGTCTGGGGAGTGATAGGATAACCGAAATAGTTACGGCAGCCTGCTCTTATAGCTGCTTCGGCAATTACTTCATTGCCCTTCATCAAAACTCTCTTCTGTGCCATTTAAGATCCTCCAAACTCTAGAAAGCTCAATCGCGCTCTACGGTAATAACCACGTCGGGGCACTGTGTTGCACAGAATGTGCAGCCGATGCACTCATCGGGGTTAACGCATGTTGCGGGGTGATAGCCCTTAGCATTAAGCCTTGTCTTGTCCAGTTCGAGGATCTTCTTAGGGCAGGCTGTAACACAAAGTCCGCAGCCTTTGCACAGGTTCTCATTAAAACTAACTTTACCCTTTGCCACAAGAAACCTCCTAAATAACGCACGATATAATATACCACGCTAAATTATCAAACAATTATAGCCTTAGTTATTCTATGTTGCAAACAAAAATATTTAAAGGTTATTTGCGTTTTAACACTTGTCAAAGCCTTTATTTCAAAGGGTTTTACGCTTTTCCTGTACGCCTCTGGGGATATGGATATACTTTCCGTTTATGCAATATCGGCACGCTGTTATCGGGTATTGTCGGTTTACAAGTCCTATAACGGCTTTTTTCAGTTCAACTTCGGGCTTATCAAGTGCCACAAAGTCACCTTCCGTATCGGGTATAAGTCCCAGTGAGGTTCCGTGGGCCTGCCTCGGACATACATAGAGCCTTCCCTTGTAGAGGGTCATGCAGTTCTTTCTGTTGTAGCAGTTCTTATACTGTCTTTGTACGAACTCATCAGACTCCTTGTATTCGCTGACGCGTCCGAAGTCGAGCCAATAGAAATCCTCATCCAAGACGACATAGCTGATGCCCAGGTCTTTGCATATCAGGATAAACTCGTCCTGCTTTGCAGAGAGCTTACCGTAGTTGCTGAATGTTATGTAAGCCTTGGGCTCGCGTTTGATCGCCTCGAGCACGTCTTCACCGGGGATTATGGTTCCGTTGGTTATGATGTTTATCTTACCTACCTTGTTGCCCTCAGAGCCTGCCAGGAATTCGAGCACAGCCAAAAGGCCCTTCTGATTTACAAAAGGCTCGCCGCCCAAGATCTTGAGCTCTTCCACACGGACTGCGGAAAGGAGCTTTGTAAGGTCACTTAACACATCTTCCGTCTTGAGATTCTCGGGTTTGCAGTAGTACTGCATGAGATTAGAGCAATCCCTGCATTTAAGCGAGCAGCATTCCGTTATTACGAGGTCTAAATGAAGGAGCGTGTCCTTGGAGCTTTTGCGTTTCTTCTTCTCGATATCCTTGTAAGGGCGTCTGTATAAGACGTCATTTATGCCTGAGGCTATATTGAACAGTGCTTTCTTAACAACTTTCTTGATGCCCATATCATTCCCTTGTCTTGCTTAGTATCTGCTCTACCGTACTTGCCTGCTCTTTGTTCTTTATCTCTTCAGAGGGTCTGCTTAACACCTCGAAGCCTTCGTCGTCTATATATCTCGGCGATATCCCCAGAAACTCGAAAAGAGAATCCAGTCTTGAGTTCATTCCCTTGTGGCTGCCGAATCTCCTTATCACGCCGAACCTCTTGCCGAATATCAGCGAGAAGAGCGTGCAATGGTAGGAATTGGTTACAACATACTCTGCGTTATCGATAAGTTCAAGCCATTCGGTAACGCCCGGGAATGACCTTGCAAATGTATCAGCATAGTCGTCTGTTACATATATGACCTTAAGACCCTTGGATGCGGCCCAATCGAATACAGCCTTCCTGTCGTACTTGCCGTCGTGGTTCATGTAGTAGAAGAACAGATACTTGCTATCCGTCTTGGGGTTATTATCTTCCCTGTAGAGCCTCCGATAGCTTTCCGCATCGTGTAACAGCACCGGATCTAATGCAAGGACTGCATCGTCCCTGCCAAGCCTTTTGCAGATACCTATGCCGGGAGCTTCCCTTACGGATATCGAATCGAACTTACTTAGCATCGGCCTGATGAATTCCGCTTCCTCGGAAGATATCTCACTCCTGCCCCAGCTTGCGGCATAAGACATCCTCAAGGTCTTATCCGGTCCGAAATCCAAAAAGAATGCCCTTAATCTGTTCTGCATCTCTGTGAGCTTACCCGAGAAGGTATTCCATACCTGATCTGAGCCTGTGATATAGAGGTCAGCTTCAGGCGGGTCCTGCTTAAGATCTTCTATGGAAGGATACAGCCTGCTCATCTTAAGATGCTTGGCCCTGAATTCCTCAAAGCCTCTCGGGTGATCTTGGCAGTCTTTGGCAAGCTTCCTGTTATGCCTTCTGCTCTTAAGATAGCCAATAAGCCGCTTGGGGTTACATGCTCTTAAAAGCCTTACAGGAAGCGGCTTTGTGCCGTATAAGGTATCGCTGTTATAGTCGTAGCATATAAGGTAAGGCTCATGACCCATATCCCTCAAGTACTGCTGCAGGGCGTAATTTTGAAGCTGCTCACCATAGTTATTGGCGCTCTTCCAATATGTAACGATGCCTATCTTCACTTATAACCCCCTGATCTTAAGATCCTCGATCCTGCAATCTATACCGTTGGAGTCCGTCTTGTTCCAGAGTATCAGGCAGACCTTAGGTCCTCTTATGGTCCTATCCCCTGCTTCTGAGACGGCAATAACCATCCTGCCGTCTATGTAGAAGGCGTATGTGTTCCTTTCTACTCTAACACATATATTGTGTCGCTCGCCGAGGCTTAAGCTATAAGGGACCGATATGAGGGGCTCTAAGAAGTCACCTTCATATACCGCTTCGAAAACGCAGGCCTTGTTGTCCTTTACCATGAAGCGGTAGCGGTTACCGAGGTCTTTGTAGCTGAAGGCCAGCTGCACCTCGGTAAATTCGGTGTTGATCGTTATGTCATAAGATACTTCAAATGAATCAGGTATATGGATCTGCGGGTAGAAGCAAAGCCAGTTGTCTTCTATGGCCCCGGTCTTAACTACGATAGCGCCGCCTTCTATCTTGTATTTGGTATCAGGGCATAAGTTATCTTCCCAATTAGGCTTTTTGCCCTTAGCAAGATACTTCTGATACCCTGCGAGGTCTTTTATGTAGTTCCAGGATTCGTCCTTATAGACCAAAAGGTCTTCCATTCTCCTGCCCTTTATGAGATCTTCGGTGTAGTCCTTTTCGATGCCGGCTTCCTGCTCGTGTATCTTGCCGTAGAGCATCTTGCGTCTTGCCTGATGCCTCATGTTATAGAGCTTGTTTTTGGCAAAGGTAAGAAGCTTTGCTATCGTCTTGCGGTTTGCTATAAAGGAAATAGCTACGGTAACTATAAGGGATGCGATATTGAGATATGTATTCTGCAGGAAGAAGCAATATACCACGAGCGCTCCCCATATGACGACGAGTGCGAGGAGCTTTAAGTTCGGGCTTATTCCGAACACCTTCCTGACCGTGATGCATCTTAAGATCGCAAGCAAGGTAAATGCGGCAAGAGTCGATATCGAGCCTGCGTAGATACCTATGTGGTGCACGAGTAAGACATCGAGCAGGAGGTTTGTCGCTGCCGCGATGATGCTTGTTACTGCGATGCTCTTGGTATTCTTCATGGCGATGAGCACAGAGCTGTATAGCCCTACGACTGCCTGGCTTAAGACTGCGATCATGAGTATCGGGATCTGCATCAGTGAATCAGAATAGTTCTTGTTTATGAGGAGAAATGCATAAGGGATTAGCGCTATGAAGGAGAAGCAGCCTGATGCGAACATGACAAACAGAGAATCTATCATGCCTGATACATATTCCCTGCCGTCCTTCTCCTTGTAATGCAATGCCGTTGATTCACCCCAGGACAGATTGATACTGTCGGTAACGGATGTGTAGACGGAAGAAAACCGGTTTGCAAGAGAATATATGCCGTTTGCGGCAACTCCTACAACGCCCGATATGACGAGTCTGTCCGATATGCCCATTACCCACCATGCAAGCTGATTGGGGACCAGGGGCAAGGAATACTTAAACAGGTCCTTTGCAGTGTTGATCTTTATCTTTCCGCGTCTTACATATTTCCAGGGCTTAAGTGCGATAATGCAGAATATGAGTGTTAGAAGCTGCGATACCGCAGAGCTTATAACTATACCTGCAACACCCATGCGGAATACCGCAACGAGCAGGACGTTCATTACAAGACCTGATACAGAGGTTATAAACAGCGCTATCGAATACTTTATGTTCATTCCGAGACCGCGCATAAACTGCAAGAGTGAGTTGACCGGAATGAGGAGCACTACATTGATGAGGATGAAGTCCACATAGCTTAAGGTGAACAGCGGTCTTAGTAAGACAAACAGACCTGCAAAGACGGCTATCTGAACGATATTTACGAACATAACCGTGCTAAGGAGTTCCTGCTGCCTGCCTTTATCCTGCCTTGCTTCTATCGCAAACCTGAACAAAGCCGTCTCGAGCTGCACCCCCACAAAGGGAAGGAAAAGGAATACCAGGGTATTGATAAGATCTGCAGTGCCGTAATCTTCGGGAGTAAGGAGCGCTGAATACAAAGGCAGCAATAAGAACCCGATAAACTGGGCGGACAGTCTTGCCACCGTAAAGATAAGCGAATTCTTTGCTATATCCAGTTCCCTGTTCATGTTCAGTTCTTAGTGCAGATAAATATCTTATTGCTGTCGTAGTCAGCAGGACCTGTTACGGGGAGTATCTTATCCGGCATGGAAGATACATCTATAGTATCGACATCAAAGCCTGCGGATGCGATGATCTCCTTGCTGTCTCTGCCGAATACTCTTATATGGTCTACCTGACCGAATAACTTTATCCGATCTTCCGGAGTGTTTGCTTCCTGCTCGAATACCGTACCCAGCGTCTCATCTATCGGGAAGCTTATTACGAGCGTGCCGCCGGGCCTTAATACTCTTCTCATCTCGCTCAAAGCCTTGTTATAGCTTGATACATGCTCAAGCACATGATTGCAGATTATCATGTCATAAGAAGAGTCCTCGAGCTTTATATCCGTTATGTCGAGCTTAAGGTCCACATTAGGCGCGAAGAGGTCTGCTGTCGTAAGCTTTATGCCATTACGCCTTATCCATTTCATCATCGAATACTCGGGTGCAAAATATAATATCTCGCTCTTCTTAAGCAGCTCTTTGTTATCCTCTGCCCAGCATGCCAATATCCTTTGCCTCGGAGCCGAATAGCAGAAAGGACACATGACATCCTGCTTCATATCGGTAAATCTTGCAGGATCGTACTTCTCGGGCTGACTGCCCAGCTCCATATCCATAAAGCCCGCAAGACTTCTCTTGCAGCAGGGACAATAGTATGTCCTCTTATCTTCAGGATTCCTGATGCAATACAAAAGGTATAAGACCTCTCGCAAAAGATCGGTCTTCTTCCACAGATAGAGCATTACCGCAAGTACTGCGGCAAACACTATCGCAGATAATATGAACGTGATAACAAATCCGAGATTTAAAACGAACAGAGATAAGGCAGCTGCAATAAGAGCAGCGATAAGGCTTATTCCCGATGCTATAAGAGCATTCCTTACCTGTGTCTTCTTCTCGATCTTACTCTTCATCTATCCCACCTGCTTTCTGAGCTTAAGTATACTATAAAACAGTCCCGGCATATTCTTAAGGAGGAACAGCTTGAAGGATATCTTAGAGCTTATCTTCCCTGTCTTAGAAGCTGTATCTAATGCTATAGCCCGTAGCTCAGGAATAAACTCCTCCCCTGACTCCTGTCTTACCGCTTTGCCAATGAGATCTAATGCGGTTATTACCTTCCTTCTCAATATGCACTTTGAAAGATCATTGTATTCACCAACCATTTGAAGTTCTCTATCTAAGACCGTAAAGTACTGCATCATCTTCTCATCAAAGGGTCTGTTCATTACGGACGTGGGATTCTGATAGTAGTAGTAACCAACCTTATCTGAACATACTACCTTAGCCGCTTTACTTACGCACTCGAAGGTAAAATAAGCATCCTCTTGTATCTTCAAAGTCTCGTCAAACCTTATATCGCCTATGAGATCTCTTTTGTATAGCTTACCCCAGCATGCAAGATTGATCTTACCTATCATGCCCGAAAAGTATGCCTTCATTATGTCTTCATGGTTACTGCAGACGGCGGATACAGCTTCATCATTATCTTTATGCGTTTCACCATAGCTGTAGCAAAAACCGCACTGGGCGATATCGGCATCTTCGCGGGTTATAAGCCCATACAGTTCCTCTATGCAATCTGCTTCTAACTTGTCATCCGAATCGAGGAAGAAGATATATCTTCCCTTGGCATTTGCGATACCGAAGTTGCGCGCTGCTGATACTCCCCTCTTATCTGAATCAAGGACTCTTATCCTCTCGTCTTCTAATGCAAAGGAATCTGCAATATCTTTTGTGTTATCGGAAGATGCATCGTTTACAACGAGGAGTTCCCAGTCTGAATAAGCCTGCAAGATAACACTTCTGATGCAGCCTTCGATAAAGCTTGAAGAATCCTTAGCCGGCACTATGACAGATACTGTAGGAAACACCTCTTCTTATCCCTCTTTAAGATGTATAATTGTTCCATGAAAGTAAGCATAATTATACCAATATTCAACGCTGAAAGCTATTTAAACAAGTGCCTTGAGGCAGCTTGCGCTCAAACATACAAAGATATAGAGCTGATACTCGTAAACGACGGCTCTACCGATTCATCCCGTGACATCTGCCTTAAGTACGAAGCTTCAGATCCGAGGATAAGACTCATAGACCGGGATAACAGCGGCGTATCCGCTGCAAGGAACAAGGGTCTCGATATCGCAACAGGTGACCTTATATCCTTCATCGACAGCGACGACTATGTTGAAGCTGACTATATCGAATATATGCTTACCCTGATGAATGAGACATCTTCTTCCATAACCTGCGTAAGGCATGAAGCATGTGAAGGAATTAGCACCAGAGTTATAGAAGGTCCTCAGAATATCTTAGAGGAATATCTTAAGAGCAATGAGATATATGCTTCTGTCTGGGGCAAGCTCTATAAAAGGGAGCTCTTCGACGGGATCCGTTTCCCCGAAGGCAAGCGCTACGAAGACAATTACGTGCTCTATAAAGTGCTTGCAAGGTGCGGTAAGCTCTCTATCGGAAGCGAAGTCAAATACCACTACATCTTAAATCCGGGAAGCTTCATGAACAAGGGATATGCACCTTCGCAGATGGACATCGTGGATGCCATGGAAGCGCAAAAACAATTTATTGATAAATCCTTCCCTGCTCTAACCCCTTTTGCAAATGCAAGACTGGTCTACGCAGCAAACAGATGTCTCATGAAGATGGCTGATGCCAAGGTATCAGATAAGGATTGCATCGCAAGGCTAAGGCCCATATACAAAGAATATTCAAAGGATTTCCTTAACGGCAGTTCAGGCAGATCTGCCAAAGCCTTCGTAAGAGTTGCAAGGGTAAGTCCGAAGCTTGCAATGAGGGTTTATCGTTTAATCGGCAAGTGATCTGTAGCCTGCTCTAAGTGTATCGGCAGATTTGCTCCAAGGGAACTTATTAAGGTAGAGTTCTCTTGCTCTCCTTCCCATCTCATCCCATTTATCTCTTCTTGCGATAAGCCTGTCCACGGCAGCTCCTATCTGAGCTGCAACATCAGAGCCTTCTGCTTCTATGATCTCGCCGATATCCTGCTCTTCTATATTCTTGTAGATCGAACCGTTCCTTACCATCATGAGCGGCTTGCCGAGCATAAGAGCTTCATAGAACTTATTGGGCGCGGAATACCTGTTATTGACGACGCCGGGGTTCTGGAATGCGGTCATGAGATCGCACTTCTTCTCGAGCGCCAAGATATCGTCGTATGGCAAGGGTCCGTAGCAGAAGATATTGCCTTGTGCAGCAGCGCATTCTTCAATATATTCTTTTAAGATCCCGTAGCCTGCTACATGCCACTCGATATCGCTCCTGCCCTTTATTGCCTCGCAGGTCTCCTTTAAGAACCTGTCGAAGACGAGCATGCCGGCATAGACAAGTTTGATCTTACCTTCAGACGATCTCTCATTAAGTTTAAAGTCATCTCTTACATCCATATCCTCGGGAGAATTCTCGACCACTATAAGCTTTTGCGGATGAGAGCCTTCTATCTGCTTTATCCTCTCCTCACTGCAGATGATGGTCATGTCGGCCTTATCTATATAAGAGTTCTCCATCTTCCTTATTACGCTCTTAACAATGCCCGGGGCATTATACGAATCTGCGTAATAGTCGAATATGTCATATACGGTCTTCTTGCCGAACTTCTTTGCTGCCTTGAAGGCAGGACTTGCGGTATCGAAGTTTACGATATGTATCGCATCGTATCTGTCTTTATTCTCAGCAAGGAAAGCATATGCCCTCTTCCAGAACCTTCTCATTGGGCCTAACATCTTCTTCATGCCACCGCCATACGAAGCCTGTTCGGGGATAAGATAGTAATCGAACTCCTTATCGTGGATAAGATGCTTCTCCAATATCACTTCATCTCCCTGAAGCTCTCTATTCCAGCCGAGAAGAAATACTTCATGCTCTTTGGAGAGTGCATAAAGCTCTTTCTCGACCCTCGAATCGGGATATCCCTTGTCTGATCTTATAAAACAAATCCTCATATGCAGATATTATACAATTACAGACAAAAAAACAGCCACCTTGTGGTGGCTGCCTAAAGAAAAATCTTGTCCGTTATTACTTTGCCTTAGCTACAACGTTATCGGAGATCGCTGCTTCGTCGCCGATGACTACAACGTTCGGGTGAAGCTGAAGTATGGATGCGGGAACTCTCGGAGTTACAGGGCCGCAGAAAGCCTTCTCAACGATATCCTTCTTGCCTGCGCCTGTTGCCATTAAGATGACCGTCTCAGACTTCATGATGTAGCCGATACCCATTGTGTATGCCTGTGTGGGAACTGCAGCAAGATCGCCTCCGAAGAATAATCTTGCGTTGTCCTTGATAGTCTGCTCCTCGAGATCGATGCACTGTGTATTTACACAGAAATCATCAGCAGGCTCGTTGAAACCGATATGTCCGTCTCCGCCGATACCGAGGAGCTGGATATCCAGATGTCCCAAAGATTCCAGGATGGCATCGTAGTCCGTGCAAGCCTTTGTTGCATCTTCCTCGAGACCGTTAGGTACATAAGTCTTGGCCTTGTCGATATTTACATGATCGAACAGATTTGTGTTCATGAAATATCTGTAGGACTGATCGTGATCTCCGCCTAAGCCTCTGTACTCGTCGAGGTTTGCAGACGTGACCTTGGAGAAATCGAGGCTGCCTGCCTTATACATATCGACGAGATCCTTATAAGTACCGATAGGTGTCGAGCCTGTTGCAAGACCGATCTTGCAGTCCGGCTTAAGTCTTATCTGTGATGCGATAAGCTCAGCGCATGCCATTGATGCTTCTTCGTAGTTACTCTTTCTGATAACTCTCACTGTGTGTTCCCCCGTGTTATACCTGTTTATATTATTCCGCAATAAGGCCTTCTGCCTTGATAACCGCAATCACTTCGTCTACGCACTTCTCACAGATCTCATCTGTGCCTGCCTCGACCATTACTCTGATCTTAGGCTCCGTGCCTGAAGCTCTTAAGAGGATCCTGCCGTCGTCACCTAATTCCTTTGTGACCTTGTCTACCGCCTGCAATACGGCCGGATTCTTCTGTGCTTCTTCCTTGTCCTTAACGACAACGTTCTTGAGGCACTGAGGATACATCTTCATCTCGCCTGCGAGCATAGAGAGAGGAAGCTTCTTATCAAGCATCGTGCCGAGTATCATGAGGGATGTAAGGATACCGTCACCTGTCGTTGCATACTTGCCGAAGATGATGTGACCTGACTGCTCGCCGCCGATCATGAAACCGTTAGCCATCATGTTCTCTGCGACATACTTATCGCCTACCTTTGTCTTCTCCGTCCTGATACCGATAGCCTCACAAGCCTTATAAAGACCCATGTTACTCATTATCGTGGTAACGATGGTATTGCCGTCTAACTGGCCCTGCTCCTTCATGTACTTACCGCACAGATACATGATCTGGTCGCCGTTTACTTCGTTGCCCAACTCATCTACCGCAAGACATCTGTCAGCGTCGCCGTCATAAGCAAAGCCGACATTGAGGCCGTTGTCAGTAACATACTTTCTAAAGGAATCCATATGTGTTGAGCCGCAGTCACGGTTGATATTAAGACCGTCAGGTGCATTGCCTATAACATATACCTTTGCGCCCAATGCTTCGAAAACGGATCTTGCGATATTCCAGGAAGCACCGTTGGAGCAATCGAGGCCGACCTTCATTCCGTTGAAGCCTCTTGTAGGGATAGTCATAAGGTATCCGATATATCTGTTCCTGCCTGACGCATAATCGATTACATTACCGATCGCCTCACGCTCTGCAAGGGGGAGTTCCTCGATCTTGCCGTCGATATAAGCTTCGATCTGCTCTTCGATCTCGGGCTCGATCTTCTGGCCGTTGGCACGCATGATCTTGATGCCGTTATCGTAGAAGGGATTGTGTGATGCGGAGATCATTATCCCGCAATCGAATCCGTCTGTCCTGCAGCAATAAGAAACTGAAGGTGTCGTGGTAACGTGAAGGAGATATGCATCTGCTCCCGAAGATGTAAGACCTGCGTTAAGTGCTGCCTCGAGCATATAAGAGCTTCTTCTCGTATCCTTACCGATAACGATCCTTGCTCTGCCATCCTCGTGCTTCTGGCCGTAATACCATCCGAGGTAGCGTCCGACCTTAAACGCGCTGTTTGCGGTAAGAACCTTGTTGGCTTCACCTCTGAATCCGTCAGTACCGAAATATTTACCCATGTAAAATTCCACCTTCCGTATTTTATTTGAGGAAATTTTACCACAAAAGTGTCAATATAAATTATAATTATTATATGAATAAGGGGATAACAGATAACGAAGCAAAACTCATACAAAAGGCATTTACCGTCGGTGTCTGTATCTTGCTTGGCTTAACCCCCGTATTAGAGCTTATTAATTCCCTTTTAATGAAGGTAACGAGCCTGCCTCTGGCGCCCGGCATAATGCAGCCCGTACTTACCGGTGCGATGGGGCTTGCGGGTACCCTGATGATACTTTTATATTTCTTATTCAGGATAAAAAACAAGACGATGAGATTCGGTCTTGCCGAATACTTCTATATCTCGCTTACTGCATTCTCCCTTCTGTCCTTCTTCTTCACCAAGAGATATTTCGGTGCCATAAACCACCCCTGGTGGTATAGAGAAAGCGTCGCTGATTTCCTTACATACTATTTCCTCTTCTATGCGGCAACAAGGATAAGGGATTGGAAGAACAAACTTACGGTCCTTGCCTGCTTTGCCTCTGTCTCGCTTCTGAATGCGATAGTCGCTTTCCTTCAGAGCGTAGGTATAGAGCTCAGTTACTGCTATCTGTTCCCACCGATGTTCGAGGGGATGAACTTCTCTTACGGCTTTACGCATAACCCCAACTACTATGCAGGGCTTTCCGTAGTGCTCCTCGCACTTACGAGCGGACTCTATCTCTTCTCTGGCAGCTTCATGAAGTCTAAGAGCTTCAAATACATAATGCTCGCATTATCCTGCCTTATGTTCTATACGACGCTTACGAGCAGAGCAAGACTCGCTTGGATCGGAGACATCGCTTATATCGCCTTTATGTTAGTCTCATTGCTGATCACGAAGCGCAAGGATATATTGAAGCGTTTGCTCATCCTCACGGCAGCATTTGCGGTAATACTGACCATCACTTATTTCTTCACGGACTTTATATTATTCAATGTCGTAAGGACCGGCGAGGAAGCTTCAAGCGGCGATGCATCTTATAACCTCGGATCTCAGAGGCTTTATATGTGGAAGTTTGCAATAGAGAGCATCCCGGGCAACTGGCTCTTCGGTGTGGGACTCGATAATTTCGATGCGGTATTCTTTGACAGTCCCAGGTGGAATCCTACGATGTATTCGAGAGGACATTGCCACAACGAATATCTCCACACTATGGCTACGCAGGGCGTACCCGCCTTCTTAAATCAGATGGCGCTTGTGATCCTTGCCATAGTAAAGTCTGTTAAGCCTATAAAGAAGGAACCCATGTCAAGCAAGAATGCCTTCACATGGATAATGCTCGGCATGCTTGCAACCTATATGTGCAAAGCCGTCTTCGATTCGAGCGTTATATACACATCAATATACATCTGGCCGGTATTAGGCTTTTGCCTTTGCGCGGACAAAGACTGATATCAAAGGTGAATATACTTAAGTATTCCCCTTATCGTATAGCAGATCATGTAATATGATCTCTGGAACGCATTAAGCCCTAAGAACTTATATGTCCTGCGGTTCATCCTTGCCGATCTTATCTTATTGCCGGATTTGGATTTGCGGCTGATCCTATAGATAAGCAGCGGCTCGTTGATGCCGCAGGCAGTCCCTCCCGCCTTCAAGATCCTTAGCCAGCATATAAAATCCTCATGAGTATCATCAGGTGCTATGCAGTTATCCACATAAAGCTGCTTTTTGACGAGGACTGATGAATTGAGTATGACATTCTTCTTAAGAAGCTTCTTGTAAGATACCTTCTCCGGGACCTGCTGTATCCATTTTGCTTTTTCTCCGTCATCGTATTCAAAAGAAGAACCTGTATAGATGAGATCCGCCCCGGTCTTATCTCTGAGCTCTACCTGCTTTGCGAGTTTATCTGCTTCCCACTTATCGTCGCTGTCGCATAGAGCGATCCATTCCCCTGCAAAAGCCTTGGCACCTATCTGCCTTACTTCACCGAGGCAGTAGTCGTTCTCGTTGACTATAAGTCGGATCCTCGGATCTTCCTTCTCAAGTGCCCTTACTACTTCAACAGTGTTGTCTGTGGAATAATCATCGATTATGATGATCTCAATATCCTCATAAGTCTGGTGCAGCAGATTATGTACGGTATCTGCCACAAACGACGCAGAATTATGAACAGGGATAATAATCCCTATAGTATCCTTGCCTTCCATATAATAACCCCATCCTATCCTTATCCTTTACTGCCCGATATCAGCAGTCTCTTTATTGTAGCAAATATAAGCATCAAATCCTCTTCAATGCTTGCTCTCGAAATGTACAAAAGATCCATCGAAAGTTTGTCATATGGGTCAGCATCGTATTTGCCGTAAACCTGAGCATAACCCGTAAGACCTGCTCTTACCTGAAGTCTCATGGAGAATTCAGGCAGATCTTCTTCGTATTTGGAAGCGATCTCAGGCCTCTCCGGTCTGGGACCTACTATGGACATATCTCCCTTGATTATGTTTATTAGCTGCGGGAGCTCGTCTAATCTGTATTTCCTTATAAACCTTCCGACAGGTGTTACCCTCGGATCATCAGCTCCCGAGGATATGACAGCTCCTGTCAACTTCTCGGCATCAAGTCTCATGCTCCTGAACTTATAGATCTCAAAGACCTTGCCGTTCAAGGTAAGTCTCTTCTGCTTATAGATCGCAGGTCCCTTATCGTAAGACTTTACCGCGATGGCCGTTATAAGCATAACAGGAGACAAGACAATAAGAGCGATGAGAGATACCGATATATCGAAAAGTCTCTTTAATACCATGTATTCAAATGTAGGACGGTAACGCTCAGCGAGGAAGAACGGGAGCTCGTACATATGCATCCTCTTAGCCCGGCTAAGTATAAGATCGCTGAGCTTAGGCTCATCGTAGACTCTTATGTAGTGCTCGATACAATACTTGAGTATGATGTTCCTCTCATGGCTTCCCATCTCCATTATGAATACGGCTTCGGCAGGGCTTGCCCTGTCTATGAGCCACTTCTTCGAAGCTTCCTCATCTTCGGGCATCTCCTCTATATCGTAAGTACCGCAATTGATGAACTTCTTATGGAACAGCTCCTGCCCTGTAACTTCTTCTAAGTTATGTTCCTCATCGTAGAATATGACAGCCTTCCACTTCCTGAAGACCGAATAATACCAGCGATGAGCAAGGATACACCACAAAAGAGAGACTAAGCTCTGCAATGCAACAAGTCCTACAAAGGGGAATATATCCGGAATGGTTCGCTGAAGGAATGCTGTAAAAACGAAGAAGATAAGACCAGATATGAGCAAAGCGGTTATCTGTGAGAAGAAAAGTTCCGAAATACTCTGAATGCTTATCGTAAAGGCATCGTAAGTGCGTGCAAAGATGATGAAGATAACAAGGTAAGCGCAAATCACTAAGATCTGCCCTATAGGACCGAACTCACCTCCAACAATGTCTTCAGAGTAGCTGTCAAGCCAAACAGCCGCAAACACAGCAACTATAAGGATAACATCAGCCGCTTTAACAAGACGCACAGCTGAATCGTGCGCAGCGCCTCTTTGTATCTTGTCCCTAACCCGCCTCATATTTGAAAAAATCGAAAAAAGGGCTACGCGTTTCCACGTAGCCCTATAATATAGCCTTTACTGATTACTGAAGAGGTGAACCACACTCAGGGCAGAACTTAGGAAGTGCACCGCCGTCTGCGGGCTTCCAGCCGCACTTAGCGCATCCAGCCGGAGCTGCTGCGGGCTGAGGCTTACCACAATTCATGCAGAACTTGCCTGTGTTGCCTGCCTGGCCGCACTCACATGTCCAACCTGCGGAAGCAGGTGCGGGCTGAGGCTTACCGCAGTTCATGCAGAACTTGCCTGTATTGCCTGCCTGGCCACACTCACAGGTCCAGCCAGCGGGAGCTGCCTGCTGAGCGGGAGCTGCTGCTGCGCCGCCGAAGAAGCCGCCCTGGGGCTGCTGAGGATTTGCAGCTACGTTGCCGAGAGCTGCTGCTGTAGCGTTGTTGCCGCCTACAGCACCCATCATACCCATGCCCATGAAGCCGTTAACTGCACCGTTTGCGTTGCCGCCTGCGAGCTTCATAGCCTCTGTCTGGCCAAGAGCAACCTGAGCATTGAGAGCGTTGGAGTCTGAACCGAAGATCTTTGCCTCGTCGATCTTCTCGATCCTCTCACGAGACTTATCGTCAGGTGTCGGAGGAGAGATAGCAACTGCTTCTACAACGATACCACGGTTCTTGAGCCACTCGTCATCGAGGCACTCCTGCATATACTTACGGAACTCACCCTGGTGTGAAGGGAGAGTTGAGAACATGATACCGTTCGGGTAAGGGCCGCCGCACTTATTGAGTGTCTCGGTAATGTTATCCAAGAACTCAAGTCTGGGCTGCTGGGGCTTAGCAGGTGTTCCCATGAACTCTGCTACTGTGTACTCATCTCTTACATTACCTGCAATGTTTCTCAAGAAAGTAACCGGATCAGCTACTCTGAATGAGAATGTACCGTTCAAACGGATATAGATGTTACGATACTCAGGGTCAGCATAAGGAAGAGGTGAAGGTGTACCGAAGTTCTGATTCATCATCTCGAGCTTGTTTACGAAGTAAACTCTCTGCTGCTGCTGGATCTCTCCGCCCATCTTCATACGGTTCCATGTGTCACCGACTAACTGCTTGATGTTGTCGCCGAAATTCTTGTTAGCGACGAAAGAAGGAGCTGAAGATGTCTCCCACTTATAAGGACCTGCTTCGTCAACGCACTCTACGATCTCGCCGTTGTTAACGAGAAGGCAGTATGTTCCCTCAGGTACGTTGATAACGGAACCATTGGAGATAACCTCTGCAGAACCCTTGTTCTTACCCTTCTCCATTCTGTTGACACCCTTCTTAACGAGGATATCCTGTCCTAATGAATCCTGGGTAAAAAACTCAAGATACTGGTCAGCAACCTGGGAAGAAATTGAACTTCCGACTGTGCCTGCCACGTTCTTGAACAAACTAATCAATCCCATAAATTATTCCTCCTGTTTGTACTTAAAGTATGCATCTCATACCAGTAAAAATTCTAACATTATTCCAAAGAATAAACAATATTTAATAGTTATATTTGATAAGTCTTCTCATCGTAAATACTTCAGGTGCCTTAAGGTCTTGAGCATCAATGCCTTCCATCACACAGGTAGCGACAAGAGGGATTCCCGTCTTCTCGGATACCCTGAGCATTATCTCCTCACCTTCTCTTACCATCTCGCCTGTAGTCTGCTCTAAGAGATTGGTATTGTTTATGTAGCCGTCGACCTGGAAGCCTGATGCTGCGATAAGTTCACCCGTCATCTGAATTATCTGATCTTCGGTCTGCGTAAAGGGCCTTAATGTGTTTACGGCCATAAGGATAGTGTGGTCTGTGTTGAGGATCCTGTGCTTAAGAGATCCCAATACGATCGCGCCCATATCCTCGCCTCCGATATCGAAAACGCCCTTATAGGACTCATCGTCGAATATCATGTACATCTCAGCGGGAAGCACCGGAGCATCCACATTAGAGCCCGCATACATTGGAGAGATGAGCTTGATGTTATTCTCCTCCAATACCGGTGCGCAGTCAGAAGACCTGTAGAAGGGGTTTACGATATCCATATCTGCGATGAGGAGTTTGGCTGACTTATCAGCCTCCCTCTGCTTCATCGAGATGTTCACGGCGATCTCGGATTTACCGCTGCCGTAAGCACCTATTACTATTGTTAATCTGTGGTCATTGTAAAACATCAGTTGATATTCTTCTTTCTAAATAAGATATATCCGGCGCCCGTAAAGACCGCACACCATATAACGGACTTTATCATATAAACGGGGATCAGGCTGCTGATCCTGACCTGCATACCTTTGACATCTTCGATCTCAGAATAATCGAGCGGTGAATTATTACCGCTGAACATTGCAAATATCGAGGTGGCAAATGAACTCCTGCTGACCTTTGCGGGATACTCAAAGAGGCCTTCTTCCGTAATGAGCGAAACCGTACTTGTGCTCGGGATAAGGTCAGCTTCGATACCTGCATTTGTAACCAGATATAAAGGATGCATAACATACCATGCGAAGTTGATATAGTCCTTACGTTCAGGAACCACATAATCATAATCATAGTAATAGTAATCATATTCGGTATCGAAAGACATTGCTTCGATCTCTTCAACCTTTTCTTCACAAGCCTCGATATAGTTGTCGATGAGATTGGAACTATAAGCGTAATTACCTATAACACCTGATACAGGACCTGATGCCATTACAAACAATGCTGATATTACTACCACTAAAGCCTTAGCCTTGATATTGAGCGCGATAGCCGTAAACATAGTCGTAAACACCGCCAGAGCGAGCATAAGCGTAAATGCACGCAAAAGCATCTCACCGTTATTAAGGTTGACCTCAAAAGGTGAGCAGGCAAGTGCGATCAAACCACCAAGGATATAAAGAACTGCCATTACGACATTGATAGTGAGCTGAGTGATAAGTGTCGAGAAATAGATCTGAGCTCTTGAATGTCCCGCAGTTATCTTATTGCGGATAAAACCGTCAGAATAATCTCTTCCTATAAATAGACCTGAGAACAGACCTAAAACGAGCGGAAGCCTCACATAGAAATAAGAGATTATCATCCATGTGAAGTATTTGAAGTTGCTTGCATTCAGTTCGTCCAACAGCTCTTTGATATCCACATCCAAAATGATATCAAGCACGGCTGCAAGTGAAACAACCGCCACTACAGGACATAAGAAGGCATATGCGAGCATAAACCAGATGATCTTGGAACTTAAGATCCTCTTATATTCAAACTTAAGTAATTCAGGCATGAGTCTCACCTCCTACCAAGCTTACGAAGTAATCTTCAAGATCAGTCTCGATATTATGGATATCCTTGATAACAAAGCCCTGTGCCTTGGCCTCGATCAGGACATCGGTAAAATCGACTTCTCCGTGGATAGTTACCTTGCCGGGGTTTGTATCGGTCTCGGCATTGAGGCCCTTGCTGACGAGGAATGCCGCAAGGTCAAAGGCTCTGTCGCATTCAAGAAGGATCTGCTTCTCGTTGGCATGCTCGATCTCATAAGCCGTAGCTTCCTTAACGATCCTGCCTCCGTCGATAAAGCCAAAGGATGTCGCAAGCTTTGAAAGCTCTGAGAGAATGTGGCTTGAGATCACGACTGTCATATTCTTCTGCTGGTTCAGACGAAGGATAAGGTCTCTTATGTTGATGATACCCTGAGGGTCAAGGCCGTTGATGGGCTCGTCTAAGATGAGCATCTCAGGATTACCTACTATGGCCATGGCAATTCCGAGCCTCTGGCGCATACCGAGTGAGAACTTACCTGCCTTCTTCTTGCCTGTGTTATCGAGACCTACGAATCTTAAAGTTTCGTCGAGGCTCGAATCAGGCTTGAGGCCAAGATTCATGTACTGGAACTCCAAATTCTCCCTTGCGGTCTTGTTAAGATAGATCGAGGGTGTCTCGACAAGAGAGCCTACATCTCCGTATCTTCTCTTCTCAAAACCATACTCGATAGTTCCTTCCGTAGCGGGCTGAAGTCCCGTCATAATACGCATGAGAGTAGTCTTGCCTGCACCGTTCTTACCTACGAGACCGTAGATCTCGCCTCTTTTGACGGTAAGATTGATATCGGATAAGACTTTCTTCTTGCCGTAGGACTTACTGATCCCGGTGGCTTTAAACATGATAGATGAATCTTCCATTGTTTATCCCCTTTCATAAAGATTATCTATTTCTTATGCCTTACGGCACGGCTCATATAATAGCATAATCAGGAGTTCCTTCCAATAAAAAAGACGACTGCATCAACGACGCAGCCGCCTTACATAAAGAAGATCAAATTTGCTGTTAATACTTTACTATCCTTCCTGCCCTCTCACCTATGATAACTGCTGCAATGAGCTTCACGATATCGGGGATAATAAAAGGGATAACGCACATTCCGAGGACTGCGCCAAGGCCGATAGGGCCCGTCTTCTGTCCGTATACCACGATAAACCAGATGACGCCTACGATATAGAGCACTACTTCGAAGATAAGTGAATTTACGATGCCAAATGCTATCTTCTTTGCGGGAGTGGTCATGAGCTTTTCGAAAAGGAGCTTTTCGCAGAGCCAATATATCAGGCCTGCTAAGATAAAGCCTACGAGGAAGCCGCCTGTGGGACCGAGCAAGGATGCCGGACCGCCCTTGAAGCCTGCAAAGACCGGTGCTCCGACGAATCCCAGGAGCAGATAGACGAGGATCGCAATGCATCCCCTCTTACCGCCTATAGTCATGAGGACCGCGAGTATGCCCATGGTCTGAAGAGTAAAAGGCACAGGGCCTAAGGGGATCGTGATCCAGGAACATATCGTGATGAGAGCTGCCGATATCGCAATCAGCACCATATTGTAAGTTGCGCTTGTCTTTTTCTTTGTATCCGCCATTGTAAACCTCTTGCCAAATCTTATTTACAACGGAATGATACTACAAGGAGTATTGTAAAGCAATACCGAAATGGCATTTACAATTATACTTGATACTTGCCCCAGATACCGGTCTTATCGTGTGTGTGCTCAGGGAGCTGATACAGGTCGTGGCCCGGGAAGTTATTGCCCTCGATGAGCGCAGGTCTGTCAGGCATGAAGCAAACATCCCAGCCTACATATGCGACCTGGGGAACGATCTTGGCAGCCTCAGTGCACATCTGCCTTACTTCCTCCCACATCGGGAATACGAAGTCCTTAACGGGAGTGCCCGTAACAGGGTGTGTCTTATAGAGGACCTTGGTCTTATCGATAGGATAGTCCGTGATCGTACCTGTCTTCTCGTCAACGGGAGCGGTCATGCCGCCGCTGTTGAAGTTATCTACTGTATTGCCGTGGTTACCGATACGGACGCAGGCGCTTACGATATGTACGACATCGTCCTTAAGGATGGTTACGACACGCACGGTGTTAACGGAATCAGGATAGATGGAAGATACCTTGGGATGCTGCTCTATCATCTCCTCGAGAAGATGAGGGCGCTCCTGAGCCATATAGTAATCGTAGTATTCTTCAGGGGTCTTGGCCTTGCAGTCGATCTTCTCGACGGTCTTACCGCAGGAGCCGAGGTCTGCCTTAGCCATAAGGAAATCGTGGCTTGCAATGAAGTCTAATACTTCCTGCTTGTTATCCTCTCTTATCTCGACCCACTTACGGCCGAGGAAATCGTTAAAGAGCCTGTTAAACTCGATCTTGTTATCTATGAGATGGATATATGCAGGATCGTTATACTTCTTTACGAGGTCATTATTCCTTCCTCTGGTGATATAAGTATCGCGCTCCTTATCAGTGAGGTTATACATCTCATAGAGCCAGTAATCCATATAGCCTGCGCCGAACTTGCGCGCGCACTTAGCCATATCGAAGAATATGTAGACCTTGGACTTGCCTGTCTTGTCATGGATAACCTTGATCTTCTCGTTCATGGCCTTGTAGTCCATGCGGGTCAATCTCTTGAGAATGTACTTGATATTAGGCATAAGAACCTTCCTTATCCGAATTATTGAATCATTATAATACAACGACATATTTTTTGTTATAATGTTGTCGCAAAATATAGACTTAAAAGGAGGCCTATCATGTCATACAGAATCGGAATTTTAGGCTACGGTAACCTCGCAAAGGGATGCGAACTCTCAATAAGACAGAATCCTGATATGGAGCTTGTTGCTATCTTCACAAGAAGAGACCCCTCCTCGATAACACCTGCAACAGAAGGCGTTGCCGTAGACTCAGTAAACAACATTGAAAGCTATGAAGGCAAGATCGATGTTCTCATCATCTGCGGAGGTTCTGCAACAGACCTGCCTGAGATGACACCCAAGTATTCAAAGATGTTCAACTGTATCGACAGCTTCGATACACATGCAAACATCCCCGTTCACTTCAAGAACGTTGACGATGCAGCAAAGGAGACAAACCACACTTCCCTTATCTCAGCAGGCTGGGATCCCGGAATGTTCTCCCTTACAAGACTCTACTCCAACTGCATCCTTCCCGAGGGTAAGGATTACACATTCTGGGGTAAGGGCGTATCACAAGGCCACTCCGATGCTATAAGAAGGATCGCAGGCGTTAAGAACGGCAAGCAGTACACTATCCCCGTTCCCGAAGCATTAGACGCAGTAAGATCCGGCAAGGATCCCGAGCTTACAACACGCCAGAAGCACACAAGAGAGTGCTTCGTGGTTGCCGAGGAAGGCGCTGACACAGCACTTATCGAGAAGACCATCAAGGAGATGCCCAACTACTTCGCTGATTACGATACAACAGTACACTTCATCTCCGAGGAAGAGTTCATGGCAAATCACGCAGGCATGAACCACGGCGGCTTCGTATTCAGATCCGGCACGACAGGCAAGGATGGCGAGAACAAGCACATCATCGAGTATTCCTTAAAGCTTGATTCCAACCCCGAGTTCACAGGCTCAGTCCTCGTAGCTTATGCAAGAGCTATCGCAAGACTTGCAAGCAAGGGCGATCACGGCTGCAAGACCGTTTTCGATATCGCACCTGCCCTCATGTCACCCATGTCAGGCGACGAGATCAGAGCTCACCTTCTCTAATAAAAAAACACAACCAACAAACAAAGCTGTCTCGTATGAGGCAGCTTTGTTGATGAATATATACTTTTCAATCTTTCAAGTAAAAAAGGAAAAGAAAAAAGCCACCGGAATGTGAAGTGAACCCACAAAGTTGGACGGTTTAAAACGAGTATAAGGACTGATTCCTTGCCTGGCAAGGGGTCAGTCCTTTCAACTTAACCTGGATTCTCTCATTGTTGTAGTAATCAATGTACTCTTCCATTGCTTTTTTT
>JAIKWA010000055.1 GCA_024685135.1 Saccharofermentans sp. | reverse complement strand
GTGTTATAATCTACTCAAATACAATATCAGGAGGCTTGATATGAAACAGTACGAGTGTTCAGAAGAATTGAGAAACAAGCTTATGTCGGTAACGACGCAAGATGAGGCCCGTGAGATAATCAAGGCAGAGTATCCTGATATCGAGCCTGAAGCTCTCGATAAGCTCTCAGAAGAGTTCTTCAAGTATGTGGGGAGCAGAGAGCTGTCATTAGATGAATTAGATACCGTAGCAGGCGGCTCAAGAAACTACCGCGACGATGGCTGCAGTGGCGATCACTCGGATTCATTCTGCTGGTTTAACGACCGCTGCAATGCGACCATCAACACATACTATAACTATGAGACCCACTTTACATGCCCCAGATGCGGAGCAAACCTTTATTACTGGGATACGGTTACCGAGGGCATCGCTCTGTCACAGTATAGCCGCTACAACTGTTACAGCTGCAATGGTTTCTTCAAGCTTGTAGGAACCGACAAATACGAGACCTTAAGATAAGAGACGCGACTGCCTTAAGTGCATCAGGAAGGCAAAACATATGCTCTTTTAAGGTCCCCGGGCGTGTTACAATCAACTCAAATCCAATATCAGGAGGCTTGATATGGAACAGTACGAGTGTTCGGAAGAATTGAGAAACAAGCTTATGTCGGTAACGACGCAAGATGAGGCCCGTAAGATGATCAAGGCAGAGTATCCTGATATCGAGCCTGAAGCTCTCGATAAGATCTCAGAAGAGTTCTTCAAGTATGTGGGGAGCAGAGAGCTGTCATTAGATGAATTAGATGCCGTTGCAGGCGGCTCAAGAAACTACCGTGATGATGGCTGCAGTGGCGATTACACGGATGAATTCTGTTGGTTTAACGATGCCTGCCTTGCGACCATCAACACATACTATAACTATGAGACCAGCTTTACATGCCCCAGATGCGGAGCACCCCTTTATTACTGGGACACGGTTACCTCCGGTTGGCAGTATAGACGCTTCAACTGTTACAGCTGCAATGGTTTCTTCAAGTATCTGGGAGACGACGCCTTCGAGGTCATAAGATAACGGATCAGAGTCCGTAACTATCCAGGATAAATGAAGCAGCCTTCTTTGCGAAGGTACCAAACGACATCGGCCATTTGCCGTCTATCGTGCCTGTCTGGCCGTTGATGGCGATGAGATATCTCTTGCCCTCGTATATAAATGAGTTGAGCCAGATCGGTGCGATTATGTACTTGTACTTCAGGTCGTAGTACTTCACGTTGGTCTTTATATTACTGAGCAAAGGCTCGCCGCTCTCCTTCAATATCTGAGAGATAAAGTAGCCGCGAAGATCGCCCCCTATATTGTTCCATGCGTCTTTAAGACTGATCGAATAGTGCTCGCAGGGGAAGCCTGCAAGAGCATCAGGTGTATAGGGCTTTGCGTCTTTGGACCTGAAGTCTTTTGCAACGCGCATCAGGAACTCGTTTGAAGTAAGCGTCTTGCTTGCAACGACGGGGAAGTCATCTATCTGATGTCTGAACTGACCTCTTCTCGGCACCTGGGCAAAGCCTTCTCTTAATCTGGCATCGTATTCGATATCCGTTAAGACATCGAAGGTGTAAAGAGGTATATAAAGCGGGTAGAACTTATCGAGCCTGGAATTCTCGTCTAAGAGTTCAGGCGCTAAGAATCTGTCCTTAAGCCAGTCCTTGTATATAAACCCGGCGCGCTTCTCGGTTATCTTGAAAGGGATAACGCCCATAGGCGCCATTATGCCTTCCGCAGGATCTTGCGCCTCCACCATGGTAGAACCGCAGAAGGGGCACATGCCGGACAGCTGAAGCTTGCTCTGGATCGTGACGCCGCCGCAGTTCTTGCAGGTTGCGACCTCGGTCTCCATTCCCCAGTCTGTGTTTGCCGCAGACTCTGCTTCGGCAAATTTCTTCTCTTCAACAGGCACTTTGGATACGAGCTCGGCTATTGTCTCCTTGTAGCCGCAGGATGCACATGTGAGTGTATTGAAGCCCGGATTGTAGGTAAGTGTTGCGCCGCATGAAGGGCATTTCCTGTCTTGTGTCATTGATCTGTCCCCCTGATATTCCTATCTATATATCCATCGATATCTTAATTATACCAAATGCAAAAAGAGGCGTTGACATTACTCCTTCCGGGTGTTATTTTATACGCGTTAGCTAACGCTGTTAGCGTACGCGACAATAGATAGATCAGGAGTCTTTACCTTGCCTAGAGATAAGACACAAAACCACATAAAGATAATGGCTGCAGCAAGAGCAGAGTTTCTCGAGGCGGGCTTTGAGAAGGCTTCCATGCGCTCTATCGCAGACAGATGCGGCATGACTGCAGCAGGTATCTACAGGCATTGCAAGGATAAAGAGGACCTGTTCTATCAGGTCGTGACACCCGCACACGACAGACTGATGGCCTGGGCTAATGCCCACCGCGACAGATATGAGGACAGCATCAGGGAGGAGGCTTGTGTCTCCTGGAACGATTCTTATATCGACATGATGCGCGAGGTCGTCTATCCGAATATGGAAGACTACCATCTTCTCA
The DNA here is from genome assembly GCA_024685135.1 of Saccharofermentans sp. GTDB lineage: Bacteria > Bacillota > Clostridia > Saccharofermentanales > Saccharofermentanaceae > Saccharofermentans. The sequence goes on along the minus strand of JAIKWA010000055.1, from coordinate 3,791 downwards.
TCGCAAGATCCAAGGGCACCAAGTACGGGAATTACCTGCACGATCTGACCGGTATGGCTCAGGGCAAGATCCTTGAATTCATGGAGGAGCTGGGGAGTAAGAACAGCAAGGTAAAGAAGATCTCCGAAGCTCAGCTCCACTTGCTTCTTACGGCATATGTAACGGCTCTGTTTGAACCTGTTATGCATAACTACGACAGCAAAGAAGCCACGGAGGCACTTGAAACTCTGGAAACATTCTTTACTCCCGGCTGGAAGATGCTTTTCGGAATGGGATAGCTGACAGATCATTAAATACAGCACAAAGCGATTTACCGTCTGACTTAAGTTTAAGTTCGGACGGTAAATTCGTTTAAGGGGTTAGTTAACAACAGCGGCCACGCGTTAGCTAACCGGAGCAAAAAAAGAAAGGTGATAACAATGAGAGAAGAAGAACAGAAGAATTGGTTTGGCACGCTGCTTTCTTACGCAAAGGGCAGCAAGGGGCGGTTTATCCTGTCCATAGTGTTTTCGATCATGAGCCTTATATCGGGGATCGTGCCGTATTACTGTATCTATAAGATGTTAGACAGGTATTTGGAAGAGACCTTGACGAAGGAGTATATCCTGCAATGGTGCCTTATTGCACTTGCGGCATACTTCGTAAAGGTGGTCTGCTTCGGCATCTCCACGGGCATATCGCACTTTGTTGCATTCAATGTGCTAGAGGGCTTAAGGCTCAAGGTTGCAGATACATTCCTCAAGGCGCCTTTGGGTGAGGTCTATGCCCATTCGATAGGCGAGATCAAGAGCGTCATCGTCGACAAGATCGAAGATATCGAGCCTCCTCTGGCGCATGTCGTCCCCGAGGGCGCAGGCCATATCGTGCTCCCGGTAATCTGCTTTATCGCGCTTTGCATGGTGGACTTCCGCCTTGCACTGGGAGCTCTTGTCTCCGTGCCGATAGGATTCATCTTCATGGCGATAACATTCAAGATAAGCGGCAGGAACCTTGCCAGATATCAGGAAGCGAATGCGCACATGAGCTCGGTCATAGTCGAGTATGTCGAAGGCATCGAGGTCATTAAGGCCTTCGGTAAGGCGGGCGTCTCCTACGAGAAGTTCGCAGGCTCGATCAGGGATTACAAGAGATTCGTCATCGAGTGGATGGAATCGACATGGGTCAGCATGAAGCTCGCCTTTGCTTTCCTCCCCGCAACCCTGCTCGGCACCGTTCCCGTGTCCTTGCTCCTGATCGAAAACGGGAGCATCACGGTATCCGAGATGGCCCTTGCGGTAATGCTCGCCATGTCCATGGTCATATCCATGGCAAAGATAGAGATCTTCTCAAACGGCCTTCGCCAGATGGAGTATACCGTTCGTGAAGTACAAAAGCTCCTGGATATCAAGCTCCTGCCCGAGCCTGATAAGACTATAAGACCTGAGAGGTACGACATAGAGCTCGATAGTGTCCGCTTTACATACGACGAGAATGAAGGCGAGGTCTTGCACGGCATAGACTTGAAGCTTCCCGAAGGCAGTTTCACGGCTCTCGTCGGACCTTCAGGCGGAGGTAAGTCGACCGTTGCAAAGCTGATCGCAAGGTTCTGGGATGTATCTTCCGGCAGCATAAAGATCGGAGGAATAGACATCAAGGACATGAAGGTTACGACACTTGCAGATCTTGTAAGCTTCGTAACTCAGGATAACTTCTTATTCTCGAGATCCATAATGGAGAATATCAGGCTCGGCAATCCCGCTGCGACTGACGAGCAGGTAAAGGAAGCTGCAAGAGCAGCATGCTGCGAAGAATTTATCCTGAAGCTTCCTGACGGCTATAACACCTCTGCAGGTGAGGCAGGCAAGCGCCTGTCCGGCGGCGAGAGGCAGAGGATCGCGATCGCGAGGATGATGCTCAAGAATGCGCCTATCGTAATACTCGACGAAGCTACTGCTTTTACAGATCCCGAGAATGAGACAAAGCTTCAGGAATCTATCGCAAACCTCACTAAGGGCAAGACCTTGCTCGTCATAGCTCACAGACTCTCGACTATAAAGAATGCGGACAAGATCATTGTCTTAAAAGACGGACAGATAGAGTCTATGGGAACGCAGGAAGAACTGATGCAAAGCAGCCCGCTCTATCAGAGGATGTGGCAGGCACATATCGGCGCCAGAAGCTGGGCAGCCGGCAGCGGCAAGGAGGCAATCAATGTTTAAGACTGTAATAAGGATCATTAACTGGTGTGAAGGCTTTAAGAAGAGCCTGTTTATGGGATTCGTATTCTCCTTCCTGTCTTCGTGGGCAGTAGCTGCACCTGTAGCTTATGCGGCCATGCTGATAGCGGGAATAGTAACGGATATGGCAGAGGGCAGGGACATAGATCCCTCGCTCTGGTATAAGAGCCTGGGGCTTATAACCCTGATGGTGCTTGCAAGATTCATCCTGGATTATCTTAAGGCAAGATTCCACGAGAAGATCGGATACGAGCTCGTTGCAAGAGACAGGCTCAAGATCGGTGAGGCTTTGAAGCGAGTATCTCTGGGATACTTCCAGAGCAATGATACGGGCACTATCTTAAACGCCATAACAACGGGCCTTGCGACCCTTGAGAACATGGGTATAAGAATGGTAGACAGCTTTATAGGCGGCTATCTGAACTTTATAAGTATCCTTCTGTTCCTGGTCTTCACGGCACCGGAATGCGCGCTTATCGCCATATTGGGCGTAGGAGTATCCTTCTTATTCCTCCTCATGATCTCAAAGCACAGCACGGCAAATACCAAGGTATTAAACGAAGAGAACGAGCGCCTTACAAGAGCGGCCCTGGAATATACGAGAGGCCTTCCGGTAGTTAAGTCCTTTGGCATGGAAGGTTCGTCCGTAAAAGACTTCAAAGAGGCATGCGCAAGAGGCAAGAAGATCGCACTTAAGATCGAATGGGGATTTATCCCCTATAACTGCCTTCACATCTTTGCCCTCAAAGCGGCAAGCGTCTGGATGGCGGCAGTTACATTAGGCGCAGGTATTACAGGCAGCTTAGAGCTTCCCGTAGTACTTATCGTAACTTTCTTATCGATGTCTATCTTCAATTCCGTTGAGCCCATAGCAGACAGCGCGCATGTCTTATCCATAATCAACAACGCCTTCGATAAGATGAAGCTCTTCACAGAAGCAGAGTTCCTTGACAGCGAATGTGAAGATATAAAGCCTTCAAGCTTCGATATAGAATTCAAAGGTGTTGATTTCTCTTATTCGAATGCGGAGGAGACGCAAGAGCGTAAGGTCTTAAAGGATGTAAGCTTCAAGATCCCCGAGGGCAATACCACTGCTATAGTAGGTCCTTCAGGCAGCGGCAAGTCCACCATCTGTAATCTGATAGCAAGGTTCTACGACGTTACGGAAGGTGAGATCGATGTAGGCGGCACGGATATAAGAAGATACAGCTTAGACAGTCTTCTTACAAACATCTCCATGGTCTTCCAGAATGTATATCTGTTTAACGATACGATAAGAGCCAATATCTGCTTCGGGCGTGACAATATAAGCGAAGAAGAGATGATAGATGCCGCAAAGAAAGCGAGATGCCACGACTTTATAATGGAGCTTCCTGACGGATACGACACCGTTATAGGTGAAGGCGGCGGAACCTTATCGGGCGGCCAGAAGCAGAGGATATCCATAGCAAGAGCGATCCTTAAGGATGCGCCGATCATCATATTGGATGAATCGACGGCAAGCATCGATCCGGAGAATGAGCACCTGATCCAGGGAGCTTTGACTGAGCTTTCCAAGGGTAAGACTGTCATAAT
>JAIKWA010000053.1 GCA_024685135.1 Saccharofermentans sp. | reverse complement strand
TGTGATATAGTATGTGTATAATTCGATTATGAGGAGGCAATTATGAAGAAGCTAAATAAGACACGTAAGGGTTTCACATTGGTGGAGATGGTTCTCGTTATCGCGATTATCGTCATACTTGCCGCCGTATTAGTACTCGGTATCGGAACATACCTTGAGAAGACCAAGGCAGCAGCATTCTCCCTCGAGAGCCACAATGCATCTGTTGAGGCAGTTACAGCTGAGATCGACGAGTATATCAAGACCACATAAAAAAACCGCTCCTTACAAGGAACGGCATTTAACAACAACTTTAAACTTGGGCAAGTTTTGAAATGTAACAAAAGCGGCAAATAAACTGCTTTGGTTTACATATTTATCTTAACCCATGCAAAAATATAAACAATAATCGCCGTATTGTAATAAATAACAAAATTGAAAGTGGCATTTAGCCCTTTCTATACAGATTATCAACATATCGTGACAAATTGCTTAAGCATACACAATAATACAAAACCCGCTTTGGTCATAATGCCAAAGCGGGTTTTTATTTGATTTACAAACTATATTTCAGTCTTATCAGATCTTCTTAGCTTCGATCTTCCAGATCTCTTCAGCATATTCCCTGATAGTTCTGTCGGATGAGAACTTGCCTGAATTGCAGATATTTACCCAGCACATTCTTGCCCACTTGAGCTCATCCTTGTAATCCATGTACATTCTGTCACGTGTCTTACGATAGTCGTCGAAGTCACCCAATACATAGTAAGGATCACCCGGCTGCCAGTTCGAGCCGTAGATAAGTCCGTTAAACAGATCGTTGAACATTCCGGAACCCTCGTCGTTGAAGGAACCGTCAACAAGTCTGTCGAGGCACTTCTTGAGGCCGGGGATATTCTCATACTGCCACTTAGGATTGTAGTAAGCCTTTGTGTTAGCCATATCCTGAGCACGGCAACCGAAGATATAAACGTTATCGTCACCTACGCACTCAGCGATTTCTACGTTAGCACCATCCAATGTACCGAGTGTAACAGCACCATTCATCATGAACTTCATGTTACCTGTACCTGATGCCTCGAGACCTGCTGTTGAGATCTGCTCGGAAACGTCTGCTGCAGGGAACATCTTCTCACCTACTGATACGTTGTAGTTCTCAACGAATACGACCTTGAGCCTGCCTTCCATAGCGGGATCTGAATCGATGAGCTTAGCGATCTCATTGATGAACTTGATGATAGCCTTTGCACGGAAATATCCGGGTGCAGCCTTAGCAGCGAAGAGGATCGTTATCGGGGGAAGCTCGAGCTTCGGATTCTCCTTGATCCTGTCGTAGAGGTTAAGCGCATAAAGTGCGTTGAGAAGCTGTCTCTTGTATTCGTGAAGTCTCTTGATCTGTACGTCGAAGCAGGAGTCGGGATTAAGAGTAATGCCCTTTGTCTTCTCGAGGTAGCTCGAGAAAGCAACCTTGTTGTTGCGCTTGATGGCAATGAACTTCTTCATTACTTCATCGTCATCCTTGAACTTCTCGATCTTCTTGAGACGGTCTAAGTCAGTTACCCACTTGTCGTTGCCGAGGAGCTCGGTGATGAGAGCTGCAAGCTCGGGATCGCAGGATCTGAGCCATCTTCTCGGTGTAACGCCGTTTGTCTTATTGGAGAACTTCTCAGGATAGATGTTGTACCAGTCTCTGAGTGTATCGTTCTTCAAGATCTCTGTGTGGAGAGCAGCAACGCCGTTAACGGAATGTGAACCGTAGATAGCGAGCCAAGCCATGTGGATCTTGCCGTCAGCTAAGGGAGAGAGCTTGTCGATGAGCTCTGAATAAAGACCTGCTTCGTACATCTGTGCACGGAACTGGTTGTTGATGCCCTCGATGATCTCGTAGATCCTCGGGAAGAGGAAACGGAAGATCGAGATATCCCACTTCTCCAAAGCCTCAGCCATGATCGTGTGGTTGGTATATGCGAATGTCTCCTTAACGATATCCCATGCTTCTGTCCACTCTATGCCGTTCTCATCGACTAAGAGTCTCATGAGCTCGGGGATAGCTACAACAGGGTGTGTATCGTTAAGCTGGATAGTATTGTACTTTGCAAAATCGTGGAGATCATCACCGTGATACTTCTTATATCTGTAGATGATGTCCTGCAGGGAAGCAGATACGAAGAAGTACTGCTGTCTTACACGGAGGACCTTACCGTCGTAAGAAGTGTCATTAGGATAGAGAACTCTCCAGATATCCTGAACTCTGTTCCTCTCGATAACAGCGTCATCGAATCTCTGTGAATTGAAGAGATTGAAGTCGAACTCCTGAGCGGGCTCAGCCTTCCAGAGTCTTAAGAGGTTTACGTTCTTTGTACCGTAACCTGTGATAGGAAGATCACAAGGGATAGCCCAAACGTCGATGTCCTGATAGTGAACCTTAACCTTGCGGTCGTATCTTGCAACGATGAAGGGATAACCGTGCTCCATCCATGAATCAGGATACTCGTGCTGGAAGCCGTTCTCGATAGACTGTCTGAAGAGACCGTATCTGTAGAGGATTCCGTAACCTGTTACAGGATAGTTCTGTGTTGCACATGAATCGAGGAAGCATGCAGCGAGTCTTCCGAGACCGCCGTTACCCAAAGCCGGGTCTGTCTCCTCCTCTAATATGTCCGTAAGGTTGAGGCCGAAGGATGCAAGCGCTTCCTTAGCCTGATCGTAGATTCCGAGGTTTACAAGGTTGTTAAGCATTGAACGACCTTCAAGGAACTCTGCCGAGAAGTAGTGAGCCTGCCTGCCCTGATTGTACTTCTGTCTTGTAGCCATCCAATTGTCTGAGATAATCTCAACAATACTCTTTGCAAGGGCTGTCCAATAATCGCTGGGTGTAGCTGTCTGAAGTGACATACCTGTCTCAGCCTTAACATGCGCCTGCATCATAGCTTCAAGTTGCTTTGCAGTAATTGTTGCCATACTTTACTCCTTCCAGCGCGAAAAGGCGCTGACTCTTAAAATAACCTCAACATTTTATCAATAAAGCACCCTCGGTGCAATTTTTTTGAGGGCTTTTTGACCTATCCTTTACAAAATATTGTTATTCCCTGCCTTTAGTTGTATTTATTTATAAGTTATAATAAAATCCTTACAACAAAAACAAAGGCAATATTAATGAATTTATACGTTTTGATAATAATTGGAGTGGTTCTTGGCGCATTAAGCGGCCTTTGTACCACTTTTCTTTTTAAGAAGCTCCCCGAGTCCTGGCTTCAGGACTATGGCGTCAAGGAAACTGATCCGAATTACAGGGTCTCCAAGAGAATGCGCATCATGCCTGAAGGCCTTATAGCAGGCGTCATCTCAGCATTGTTCTATATCGCTTTTGCAGTATTCTGCAAAGCAAACTTCATAGATGCATTTAAACCTGTCCATGTGGCAGCGATAGTACTCCTCGTACCTGTCCTCGTGCTCGTTATGATGGCAGACAAACTGAACAGGATAATCCCCGATCAGTTCTCTATCGTTATAGCGGTCTTAGGCATCCTTCTCATGATCTCTGATTATACCGAAGGCTCTGTATGGTTCAGTGCGCAGGCAAGGTGGTATATCCCTCTTCTGAACAGAATCTTGGGAGCCTTGATCGGCGGAGGAATCCTCTGGCTTATCGGTTTCCTCACACTTACCTTCACCGGCAGAGACGGTATGGGCCAGGGCGACATGAGACTTCTTGCGGCTTGCGGTCTTATAACCGGCTGCTACGGTCTTGTCATCTTGATCTATGTAGCTGTATTCTCAGCACTCATCTTCGCCATCCCGCTTATCATCCGTAAGCAAAGAAGGCTCAAGAAGGAAGAGGAGATGATCAGGAATTCCGCCAATCCCCGCAAGACCAGAAGAGCATTAGAGATCAAGAAGGCAAGGATGCACTTTGCAGACGATCCCGACTATCTGGCATTCGGACCTTTCCTCGCATTGGGCTGCGGTGTGTTCGCCGTAATGGAACCCTTCTTCTTTGCCAAGATGTCAGCTACCCTTAGCGTTCTGGGGGTACTCTTCTGATGGATACAAAGCCTAACGGCGTCCTTAAATTCATAAAGCAGAGCTTCACATTGCCCGTACCTCTTAACTGGGGTTACGCTGTGCTCTTTGCAGGTATCGGTGCTCTTATCGCATACCTCGTATCACTTGCTCTGTTTAATTTCCTTCCATGGTCCTCGACATCTCTTATCGGTTATTCGTTAAGCTCGATATTATTGATGCTCTTTGCATTCGCAGTACCTGCAGTATTCCTCTCAAAGGCTACGCTCGACAATATATCAGGCAAGTACACGGGCTTCGGTTCTTCGGTACTGGCTTTCCTGTCCGGTGCGCCCGTATATCTGATATCCACATCGGTCTATAACCTCTCCTGCTACGGCTGGATGAGGCTCGGCAATTCAGTCGTATATCCGTATCTGTTCAGCTATGTGGAGAACGATTCGGCATCAACTCTCCTTCTGAGCTTCCTTACAGATACGATGGTACCTTCAATATGCATGTGCCTGTTCTTCATGGGACTTATGTGGTCTGCATTTAAGCCCTCCGAGAGAAGGATCGCGATGATAATAATCCCTCTTCTTGCATGCCTTGCATCCTTCGATTTTCTCGGCACCGCAGGGATCTTCATCACCTTCTGCTGGCTTTGCTATCTGAGGTATACGACGGAGAATATCTGGGGCCCGATACTCTGTCTCGCAGGTTCGCGTATCACGGGAATCCTTGTAGGCAGCCTCGTATCCAAGGTCGATATCACAGGCATAAGGACATATCAGGATGTCCCGATGACATGCTTTTATTCCGCCCTGCCCGCGATCATCGTAGCTATTATCCTTTTCGCTTTCTTCATGAAGGTATTGGGAGAATTCCACTTCACGTACAACAACGACATATATGGCGATAACTTTGACGAAGAGTATCGCACCACAAGAGAACAGACAGCACCCGGATTATTCAAAGGATTAAACCTCGCCTTCTTCGTCGGCTTTGTGATCCTTCTCGTGATCTGGATATTGGTATTCAGAGGTAACAGGCCATGAATGACATAGAGAGATATCATCGTGACAGAGCTTCCGTAATGGCAATGGTAAAATTCATACTGATGGTTTGCATCATCGGTGTGCTCTGCTGGCTTGGCACCAAGGTCTTCGTAGTGCTGATACCGTTCCTTGTAGGCTTCCTGCTTGCAAAGACATCCTTCATAATCGCTAATCCCATCGCAAAGAAGATCGCAAAAGGAAGCGACCCTTCCAAGCTCAAACCCGGTCAGAAGAAATCGACCAAG
>JAIKWA010000009.1 GCA_024685135.1 Saccharofermentans sp. | reverse complement strand
TAGCAAAGTGGTCTTTCCCACCTGCCTGGCTCCTGATACCAAAACAACCGGGAAATGTTCAGCCATATATTTTACTCTGTTTTCCAAAGACCTTTTAATATACATAACTCACTCCATCCATACATTTAGGGATTTTAATTCTTTTTTTGTATTATATTTTCCGGATAGATTTTAGTCAATAATCTGTTTCTTTAATAGTCTATGTTGATATATCCATCCACTTTTTCCCTACTTAAAAGAACTACCGTCTCGACTCCCGCAGCATTGGGGAAGAGGTCTACCGGGGTCACGCTTTGAATATCGTAGTCTTTGGTAAGCAGTTTAAGGTCTCTTGCAAGGGTTGCAGCCTCGCAGGATACATAGACGAGCTTGGGAGGGGCGAGCTCTAAGATCTTCCTTATGACGCCCTGGTCCATGCCCTTTCTGGGAGGGTCCGTTATAAGCGCGTCGCAGGCATCTATCTTGCCCTTCTTTATAAGGTCTCTAAAGTCCGTCTTAAGTACGTCACGGCAGATGTAAGTAAGATCTTGCTCTTCGCTCGGGAAGGCGAGCTTCCTGTTTATCTTTGCCGATTCGATAGCTTCGGGGACTGCTTCTATTCCAACTATCTTCTGGCCCTCGCGCTTAACGCCCATACCCAGGGTGCCGCATCCGCAATACAGGTCGTATATCACCTTGGCATCTTCCATCTGCATAGATGCGAGCCTTGCAAGGATCTCAGCCTGCTCGGTGTTCACCTGGAAGAAGGATCCTGCCTTTATCCTGAGCCTTCTGCCGCAGAAGATCTCATCTAAGAAGTCTTCGCCTTCTATTGCAACGCGCTTGCCTCCGCGCGTTCTTATCGAGGTCTTGTCGGGGCTTATCCGAAGAAGGATCCCCTTGAGGGTAAATCCCTCGTTACCGCATACTTCCTTTATTCCTTCTGTTATCTTACTTGCCGTAAGATAGTCCGTTATGTCTCTTATGAGAGTCTCGTGCGGGCCGGGATTCGAGCTTACAAATTCTACGAGGACTTCTTTTGTCCTTTGAGATGCCCTTAGGACTAACCCCGTAAGGAGCCTTGTGGGGGCGCGCTCGAAGGCTTTCTCTATCCTGTGCCTTATAAGGCTTGCGATCTCATATTCAATGAGTTCTTCGTCAAATATACCGAGCTCGTGGCTGCCGGATATCAGGAGCCCCACTTTGCCGTCTTTTATCGCATACTGCATGTGGTTTCTGTAGCGCCTGTTATCCTTTGCGCCTTCTATGGGGCGCATCAGCTTATCAGCATTCTCTATCCCCGCGATCCTGGTAAGGCAGTCTCTTACCTTGTTTTGCTTGTACTCGAGCTGTTTTGAATATTCCAAGGCAGCCAGCGGAAGCCCTCCGCTTACCTTATCCTGCGGGATAAAGGGCGATACCCTGTATTCAGATCCTTTGGTGATCTCAATTACATCAGCTTCTGCAAACTTGGAGGTCTCGCGCGTTATCCTGACCCTGCATTCTTCGCCCGGCAAAGCGCCCTTTGCGAAAACGGTCTTACCGGACTCCAAAGTGCCTATCCCCTGGCCTTCGTTCCCGAGAGATCTTATCCGGATCACCGTCTCCTGACACATAAGCTCCTCCATTGCCTCATATTAGTAATCTAATTATAGCCGAACTCGTGGTAAAATTAGGTGTAATTCAGCAGGAGGCGACAGAAATTGGCTTCAAGTAAGAATCAGCGTTCGACTATACCGGTCAAGCCGGAGAGCAGCGCTCTGGCAGATGAATTAAGGTCACAGCTTAAGGGCAAGCCCACTAAGTCCGGCTTTTCGAGGAGTATATTCCGCGAGATCTTCGGCTTCGCAGGCGACGTAATGCGCGTCGTAGTGGTTATAGTGCTCTGCCTTTGCTTCCTCTTCGGAGGCTTCGGCTCGGGAATGCTCCTGGGCTACGCTTCGACGACCAGCCCGCTTTCGATAGGCGATCTTACGACGGCAGAAGAATCCCAGACCTCCTTTGTATACGACAGCGAGGGTAATGTCCTCGCCAAGCTCACGGGCAGTGAGAACATCGACCGTATCTATGTACCCTATGGTTCGATCAAGAACACATATATCGACGAAGCGATCATTTCCGTTGAGGACCAGCGTTTCTACGAGCATTCCGGTATCGACGTCAAGCGTATCGGAAGTGCGTTCATATCAGCTCTCGCTCACGGCGGCTCTGCCACACATGGCGGATCTACCATAACCCAGCAGACAGTAAAGCTCATAACAGGCCAGGACGAGCACTCCACCTCACGTAAGGTACAGGAGTGGTTCTCGGCAATGGAGCTCGAGCAGAACCTGTCCAAGGACGAGATCTTAGAGCTTTATCTGAACCTCGCGCCCATGGGCAACAACTATGTAGGCGTTCAGGCAGCGGCGCAGAACTACTTCGGCAAGGATGCAAGCGAGCTTACCTTAAACGAGTGCGCACTTCTTGCAGGTCTTCCCAAGAGCCCTTCTTACTACAATCCCTTAAGAGAGTCCGGCAGACGTAATGCCTTAAGACGTATGAGGATAATCTTAGGCAAGATGTACGAGCTCGGCTATATCACCGAAGAAGAGTACAACACCGCACTTAACACCGAGGTCGTATTCAAGGAGCGCGAGACGGATACAAACGTACAGATCAACTCCTACTTCACAGAATATGCTATATCCGAGGTGATCACTGACCTCGCGGAAGCAAGAGGCATCTCAAGGAGCCTCGCATCCACGCTCGTATATAACAGGGGCTACCATATCTATACGACCTTGGAGCCTCAGACTCAGGCAATATTAGACGAGGCCTTCACAAACAGGGACCTGTTCCAGGCTGACCCCGATCTTCTTGCAGACTACCCGGAGAAACCGACGGGGTCCATGGTGGTTATAAACACAGCGACAGGAGCGATCGCCGCGATGCAGGGCGGATATGGCGAGAAGAACATGAACCTGTCACTTAACAGGGCCGTCTCCTCGCACAGAAACCCGGGTTCCTCGATAAAGCCTCTTATCGCTTACGGGCCCGCACTAGAGCTCGGGATCATTGCTCCGGGCACCATATATCTCGATCAGGAATGCCACTTAGACCCCTCGAACCCCGATGCGGTCTGGCCGGTAAACTACGAGAGAGACTATCTTGGTGCGATAACCATAAGGCAAGGTCTCGTTAAATCGCGTAACACGATAGCAGCCCAAGTCTGGACAGATGTCGGAGGCGAGACTGCTCTCTGGTATCTCAAGCAGGTAGGTATCGACAGGACCTCCGAGGGTGCCTTCCCTTCACAGTCGGTAGGCGGTTTTACGACAGGTATGACGACACTCGAGATGTCGGCAGCTTATAACACCTTTGCATGCGGGGGCACATATACAGAGCCTTACGCTTATACCCAGGTATTAGACAGCGATGGCAATGTCGTTATAACCTCACAGCCTTTAAGCTACAGAGTCTATTCCGCCGAGACATGTTTCCTCATGGCAGATATGTTAAAGGGCGTTGTAACATCAGGTACACCTTCCAAATACGGCGGCCAGCTTACCAATGCGGCAGGCGAGCACATCGATACAGCAGGTAAGACAGGTACAACATCAGACAACAACGATAAATGGTTCTGCGGCTTTACGCCCTACTATGCGGCGGCAGTCTGGTACGGCTACGATAACAGACTTAGACAGACCTCTATCCCCAAGCCCGACCGTAATGCGGCTGTAAGGATCTGGATGTACTGCATGCAGAAGATCCATCAGGATCTTCCGGGCGCATCCTTTGCAAAGCCCGATTCCATTATCTCCTGCCAGGTATGTTCTTCAGGATACTATCCGACGGACGAGTGCCGCGCGGCAGGTACCACATACACGGATTACTTTGTATCGGGCTCCTTGCTCTGCCCTTCGGAGGACAGACCCTGCCCTATACATATGCCTACTCCGACACCGATCCCGGTAGAAGACCCTAACGCCCAGGTCCCGGACGATCAGACTACGACGGGTGGATAACCTTGCTTTTTTAGGCGCAAGAGTATATCCTTTACGTGCTTTTGAAATCTAACAGGTAAGGAGAAAGCGATCACATTGGATAACGGTGGTTCCAGAGTAGCGGTAAATTTTGCAAACCGTATCGTGATCAAGGTCGGTACTTCTACTCTTACATATGACAACGGCAAGATGAACCTGGGGAATATCGACAGGTTATGCCGCTCTATATCCGATCTTATGAACCGTGGCAAGGAAGTTCTTCTCGTAAGCTCCGGTGCCATCGGTGTAGGTGTAGGTTACTTAAACCTCACAAAGCGTCCCGAGACAACACGTGAGAAGCAGGCTATAGCAGCCGTAGGTCAGTGTGAGCTCATGAACGCTTATGCAAGATCCTTTGCCGAGTATTCCTACAAGGCAGGACAGGTCCTCCTTACAAAGGACGGCATCACTGACCGTCTTACGCGCGCAAATATTACCAATACACTTGAGACATTGCTCGAGATGAAGATAATCCCGATAATCAACGAGAACGACACGGTATCTACTACGGAGATCATGCACAATGGTACCTTCGGCGACAACGATACGCTCTCAGCTGACGTTGCCTGCCTTGCCGGCGCAGACCTTCTCATTATCCTGTCTGACGTTGACGGACTTTACGATTCAAACCCCAAGGACAACCCGGACGCCAGGAGGATCTCTTATGTTGAGCAGATCTCCGAAGAGCTTTTGGGCATATCCGAAGGCAAGGGTTCCTGGCTTGGTACAGGCGGAATGTTCACTAAGATCACAGCTATGGATAAGTGCACATCTCACGGTATCAACGGCGTTATCGCCAACGGTTCCGAGCCCCAGATCCTCGAGAATATCCTTGACCAGGATGACGTAGGAACATTTTTCGCAGCGAGGTAAATACCCCCACATGCAGGATAAGTTTAAGAAGGCACTATTAGCCGCAGCCATAGTATCACCCTTTATCCTCACTTCCTGCGGGACTGCCGCGGGCGGAGAGATCGAGGTCACTCTGTCTAACGGAGAAGCAGTAGCTACGATCGTTACCTTGGCCGAGACTTCCGCTGAAGCTGCTACCGAATCCTCATCAGAGTCTTCGGAATCTGCAACAGAGATGTCTGTCGTATCCGATACCGCAGGTGATCTCCTCGTCGCTAATTCCGTTCAGTCCGTCCCCGATTACTATGTAAATTACTACGGCACGATCATTATCCCCGGAGCAGATGCCGCACCCACTATAGATCAGCTCGGCACGGGATATGAATTCTACACGACGGGTGGAGACGATAATACCGAGACCACTCTCGATATCTATACATATAAAGACTTCACTTTGTTCGTATCACCCTCCCCTGTAACCGGAACGGATATCATATCTTCCATACAGTTTACGACGTCGGACATCACGACTCCCGAGGGCATTAAGATCTCGAGCTCTACCGAGGATGCCATCGCCATCTACGGCGACGGCTATACCGACGGCGGTACTTATATCAGCTACGAGTCGGGAAGTTCACGCATGACCTTCTTCATCAGCGAAGGCTGCGTCTACGACATAGAGTACGATTATATAGGCATGTAACACTGTTACATCAGCCCAGAGCAACATCCAGAGCCATCATAAGAGTAAATCCCAGGGCGAAAAGAACCGTCACCCTGTCTAAGTGCTCGCCCGAAGACATCTCGGGTATCAGCTCTTCTACCACGACATATATCATCGCGCCTGCGGCAAAACCCAGAGTATACGGAAGTATCGGGATTATAAGGCTCGATGCGAGGATCGTAAGCGCGGTTCCTATAGGCTCTACCAGGCCGCTTAACGCACCTCCCATAAAGCTCTTAAACTTGGATTCACCCTTGCCGTGCAAAGGCAGGGATATAATGGCTCCCTCAGGGAAATTCTGTATCGCGATACCTGCTGCAAGCGCAAAGGCCGCAGATGAAGTGATGCTGCTCTGCCCGCTCATGAAGGCTGCATAGACTACGCCTACTGCCATGCCTTCCGGTATGTTATGCAAGGTTACCGCAAGCACCATCATGGTCGTATTGCGCAAGGAGGCCTTGGGACCTTCAGGCTTGTCGGAATCCATATGAAGATGCGGGATTATGTGATCTAAGGCAAGGAGGAATAAGATGCCGAGCCAGAAGCCTATTGCTGCAGGCAGGAAGGCGAGCCTTCCCATATGTTCGCTCTGCTCCATTGCAGGGACTATAAGGCTCCAGATAGACGCTGCCACCATGACGCCGGAAGCAAAGCCTTCAAGCGCCCTGTTGAGCTTGGGATCGAGTTCGCTCTTCATGAGGAAGACCATGCCTGATCCAAGTGCCGTCCCGAGGAACGGGACCGTTAATCCTATGAGCAGATCTGTATTCATATAACACTCCCTTCTCCAATATCATAACTCATTCAACATAAGTTAGCCTTGCCTAACTTCACCAAACTGATGCCGCTTCTTCCCACGTCTTTATTACTTAATGACCAATATGCTATAATCGGCTTACTAAATGATCTTTAGGGGGATAAAGAAAATGTACAACGAACCGAAAATCTATCCGGATTGGAAGCCGAGCACGCTCTCGATCGTGATCGCGATCATATCAGGTATAAGCTATCTGGGACTCTTCCTCAGTCCTATGATCTTCACCACCTGGATGCTGGTAGCACCGGACGACCCGTATACTCCGCTCATAGTAATGTATATTTACATGATGGGCGTGGCACTGTTCATGAGCATTATTATGCTGATCTCACAGTGGAGGATATTCACAAGGGCCGGCAAAGGCGGATGGGAATGCCTTATCCCGGTCTACAATACCTGGACTCTTTACGAGATCGCAGGCTATCAGGGATACTACTGCTTATTCGCATTCATCCCCTTCGTAGGCTCCATCTTCGTTCTCGTCATGACCATACTTGTTTCCATGTCACTTGCATTGAAGTTCGGTAAGTCCAAGACCTGGGGCATCGTAATGCTCGCCCTGCTCTCACCCATCGGCTTCCCTATCTTAGGATTGTCGCAGAACACTTATATCGAATCTGCAGGTCACGATAAGAGCGAAGGACTTTTCGAGTAATAAAAAAGAGAGGGGGTATTACTCATACCCCTGTCTCTTCATTCTCTGATAATCCTCGTCATCATAATCAGTTTTATGTTTACGGTTGAACAGCCCGGTGTCTCCAAGCTCCGGGCTTGTGTTTGTCCCGAAGATGTTGCGGTCTTCCGGCTTATCCTTATCTGCCGCTGATACAGGCTTTGCAAAGTTCTTATCAGGCTTCGGGTATTCGGCCGTAAGAGGAGCTGCCTGCTTCTTTTTCTTGTTATTGGAGAATAAGCCCTTGATGGTGCCTATCATGGCAAAGATCACAATGACATCCCAGACCGCAGCGATCGGGAGCGCTGCATAGTCACCTTGTGTCACTTCGACTATAGCTCCGATCGTCAAAAAGAATCCGACGATCAGAAACGGTATCAGGATGAGAAGGCCTATAACGCCCACTGCTATCCTTACTGAACTTGACGCATTACTCATGGTGGCTCCTGTCTGTGCCGCCTTTGCAGGGCTCACGCCCTTTGCAAGAGAATCGGGTTGAGATTCAAGAGGTACTTCCTCGTATTCAACGTCCTTCATCTTCTTGTAGTTCTTGTA
>JAIKWA010000086.1 GCA_024685135.1 Saccharofermentans sp. | reverse complement strand
CTGACATTCAGTTCCAAGGATAGTTCCCTCATGGATACATGTCTGGAAATATCCTCCGTAAGCCTCCTTTGAACCGTTCTTGCAAGCTCCGTCTGGCTCCTGGTAAGATATACGGCCTTCTCGGTCTCGCCAAGATCACTCGTTGTAAGTATCCTCAATATCTCAAGCATCTTAAGCTTTATCAGCATAGTATCCTCGCCGGAATTCCCGTACATCTCAAGCCACAGCTTCTGCAGTTTGCTGTTGGCCTCGAGTATAAGAAGTCCGTTATGCTTCCGGCTTATTGTCCGGAGCTTCTCGATATCGATACCGAATCCTTCAAGGACTTCATATGTCTCAGGAGTAAACATGGCTTCCACTATCCCCACCTCAAAGCCGAGATAGTAATCCGTCGGATAGAAAAATGACTCTCTTACTATATAGCCTCCGATGCTCAGATTGTTATCCGTCAGATACTTGTATCTGTCTGTGTTGGTCTTAAACTCGCACCTTCCGCTTATGCAGTAATTCATGACGATCATCTCCGTTCCCTTAGGGAAGGTGCCGACCTTTATGTTGGTTGCATGCACCTCATTAAGGAACAGGAATATGCCCGGATAGAACGGGAAATATGTATTTATATAATGCCCGCTCTGAACTTCCTTTCTCGCTGCCACTACCGAATCCGTATCCCGCGGGATAAACTTGGAGATCTCCTCTATAGTCAGGGTATCGTTTTTGTCTTTTTTCATTTTGTATTACTCTCGATCCGATAGGATCTGCCAACCGTAAAATATATTTTACAGTCGGTATATCCTTGCTTTTTCGCGAACGATCTTAACATACACCAACATCAATACACAATGTCAAAATGTCTTTTTTTCTCAAAACTGCATAGAAAGTTAACAATCGCTAACTTATATTAACTAACCGTAATTCAACCATGTTATACAAAGAAAAGAAAGGGTAAACATGAATCTTACGGAATTAAAGAATGGACAAAAAGCCGTTATCGTTAAGGTCGATGGTGACAGAAGATACCTCTCCCGCATCACTTCCATCGGTCTTAACGTAGGATGCAAGGTCGAGATGCTTCAGAATGTAAAGTCTAAGCCCCTCCTCATCTACGGCAGAGACACAATGATCGCACTCAACAAGGAAGAGTCGAAGAGGATACAAGTGGAGGTGGCTCAGGCATGACAAACAAGACAATCGCCCTTTTAGGCCAGCCCAACTCGGGTAAATCCTCCATATTCAACAGCCTTACAGGCATGCACCAGCATGTAGGTAACTGGCCCGGTAAGACCGTTGAGAAGAAGGAAGGAACCTTCGAACATAACGGCGTATCTTACACGATCGCAGACCTTCCGGGTTCTTACTCACTCTCCGCAAACTCTGACGAAGAGATCGTAACAAGAGACTACATCGTCAAGAAGGATGTAGACATGGTATGCGTATTGGCTGACTCATCACAGCTCGAGCGAAGCCTCTACATGCTCGCTGATTTTGCAGGTCTTAAGACACCTGTAATGCTCGCACTTACAATGTCTGACGTAGCAAAGACCAAGGGCAAGGACATAGATACCAAGGCTCTTTCCAAGAAGCTCGGCATCGAAGTATGTTCAGTGATAGCATACGACAAGAAGACCTTTGAGCCCCTCTATAAAGCTATCGAGGATACCATCAATTACGGGCAGATCCTGAATGCAGACGAGCTCTACAATACTCTTGCTTCCTCCGATATCGCTCCTGAATACGAGGCAGCCATAGATATCGCGACAGGCCTTGCTGACGACCGCAGATCCGCAGAATGGATAGCCTCCAAGATCCTTGAAGAGGACGAACTCGTATTAAGAGAACTCAAGATCAAGAACATAGACAAAGTTCCCGTATCCTCAGATTGCGCAGTCAAAGTAAGCAATGCGAGATTTGCCTGGATCGACAGCGTGATCTCTGACAGCGTTACTAATTCCAAGAAGCCTTCCGAGCTGCTTTCCAAGTTTGACAAGAAGGCCATAGCTCCCGTAACGGGCACCCTCATCTCCATCGGCATGATGGTCATAGCTCTTATCGGCTCCATGGTAGTAGCCTTACCCTTCATGGGCTTAGGCGGCTCCATACCTTCGATATTAAATCCCCTGGTAGATCTTCTGTCTTCAAGCCTCGGCGTATCAGAGACGATCTGCCACTTCATAAAGTCCACCCTCGTAACTTCCCTCGGTTGGGTTATATCAATGGTAGGCTTTATCTTCGGCATGAGCTTTGTATTCGGTATCCTCGAGGAAGCCGGCTACATGGCAAGGGTATCCTATGTATTCGACAGGTTCATGGGCAAGCTCGGTCTTCAGGGCAAAGCGATAATGCCTATGGTAATGGGTCTCGGCTGCACTATGGGCAGTATCTCCGGTGCAAAGGTCATCGATTCCTACGGCCAGAAGATCCTCACCATCGCAGTTGCCTGGGCAGTTCCCTGCGGTGCAACCTTTGTAGTAATCCCTACCCTTGCAACATCCTTCTTCGGTGCAACGGGCGGTATGCTCGTAATGCTCCTCATCTTTGCCATCATGTTCCTTCACATCATCGTGACAGCAAAGATCTTCGGAAGAAAGCTCAACCCCGTCGAAAAGAGAACAGGCATCGTAATGGAGCTTCCTCCTTACCACAAGCCGAGGTGGGGCTTTGTCTGCAAGAACTCTCTCATGCGTATGTGGGATGTATTCAAGAAGGCCTTCAGCATGGAGCTCATCGTATGCGTTATCTTCTACTTCCTCAGCTACTCTTCTACAGGTATCGAAGGAAGTGCCCTCTATAAGATCGGAGTTGCGATAGAGCCGGTATCCAGATTCTTCGGAATGGGCTGGCAGACATTCATGTCCTTCTTCGCAGCCATGATCTCCAAGGAAGCCGTACTCGGTGTCTTATCAGCGATCTTCGCTAACTCCGGAAGCATCCTCGATTCCACAACAGGTCTTGCAGCAGCTTCAGACAATGTAGCTCAGCTCGTTGCTGCAGCTATCCCCAAGGCAGAAGCACTCGCCTTCATCATTGCCGTTACCTTCAATGTTCCCTGTCTGCAGGCAGTTACTGCTACCTATAACGAGACTCACTCAGCAAAGTGGACGGCTACGATCGGCGGATACTATATCTGTACAGCTCTCATCCTCGCAGCTATCGTATACCACATAGCAGCTATATTCATGTAAGAAGGAGAACACATGAAACCTGCTGACATCATAGCGATCGTAATAGTAATCACGGTCATCGCAGCCATAATCTACCCCGTACTTAGGAAGCTTAAGAAGCGTGAGACCTGTTGCGGCACCGTAAAGGAGAAGACGCCGCACAAAAGGCTCAAGCACATAGACGGCAGATACACACTTGCGATCGAAGGGATGCGGTGTTCAAACTGTTCAAGGCAGGTTGCCAATGCGATAAACAGCATAGATGGTCTGTCAGCAAAGGTAAACCTTGCAAAAGGCGAAGCTCTTATCTCCTACGAAGGCTCGCCACACAAGGAAGAAGCGATAAAAGCCATACAGGATCTGGATTTTGTAGCTTCACCTAAATAACACAAAACGGGACTTAAAAGGTCCGGATAAAAAGGTCAGCAAAGCAGCTGACCTTTTTTATCTATATCTGTTCGTTCTTACGCCTTTTGTTATTCAATGTTATCTATGTGGTCTGATACGGCGGGTACGATTATCCCTCCGAAGTATTCGGGGTCGCCGTATTTGTCACTCATCACAAAGCCTCTTGTGGAAACACGGACATAAGTTCCGTCCGGCTTACGGGCTCTGTAGTACATATGTCTCAACTTGAGGTCTCCCGTAAGGATCGCACCTACCGCATCCTTATAAGCTTTAAGATCGTCCGGATGGATGTGAGGCTCCCACACCTTATCCGCATGGTACATATACTCGGACTCGATCCCAAAATCGTCTACCAATGCAAGAGCCCACCTTGAGAAGTCGTATCTCATATCGTTAAGGAAGACATATCCGCCATCTGATATCGTAAGCAATGCACCAAACAATGAATCGAGCAGCCTCTTACGGCCTTCGGGGATCGGCGTATCTATCTTGCCCAGCTTGTTAAAGCTGTCCTTGATGTGAGCGGACTTGCTCAAATGCTTATCCTCGTACATCGCGGCATCTGCCCTGGCATAAACAGATTCGATATTCTCATCCCTGCCGTATTCGTAGACTGCCATACCGCAGGCTACAACGGGACCCGAGCGGGATACCCTGTTACTGTACGACTTATCCCTGAGATCCTTTAAAAGGTACTCACGAAGCCCGTAATCGCGGTCTCTTAATACAACAACGAACTCATCTCCACCGACTCTGAACACATGGCTGTGTTCAAATATGTCACAGATCATGCGGCTCGTGCTCTGTATAGTCTCATCGCCGTAACTGTGTCCGCGGGTATCGTTGATGAGCTTAAGATCGTTAAGGTCACACATAACGATACCGACCTCATAGTCAGGACCCCGCGATCTTATCTTGCTGTTGATGATGGCTGCATACTCGCGGAACGCATTGTTATTGCGCACACCCGTAAGCTCATCCAGCCTTGCCATTCGCTTAGCCTCGCGAAGCTCTTTGAGCTGCTGTTCGTGTCTTACGATCTCTTCTTCGGTATTCTCAAGACAGCACAGGATATGTTCACCGTCATCACACCTGCTCACAACATGGCGCATATGCGTCGTAACGCCTTTTACAAGTATCCTGAAAGAAAAGGAATAGTTCTTGTTATCGGCTAAAGCTGCCAGTACCTGTTCTTTTGTATAGTGCTTCTCCATCAACTCGAAATCCTCGGGATGGAGGAGCTTGGCTGCGTTCATGTGAAGGTCTGCAAAAAAGTCATCTCCCCCGCTCGGATACTCATCCATATGCCTGTCGATGAAGACCTTATAGTGTCCCGTATTAACATCCACATAGTAAACGCACTCGTAATGCCTGGCAAGTGCATATGCTATCTGCATATACTGCTCTGATCGTATATCCATATTACTCCCCGTATCAGTATTTATAAGAAAATTATATCGCGAATATTTGATTTCTTACTCTGCCATATGAAAAAAGTTGATTAACAATCTGCCGAAAATCCACACCTTTGACACATTAAACGGGCAAAGTTCAGGAGCTCAATACAATTTAGAAAACCAAATCCGGCATTGATTAATCCTGACATAAGGAGTATATTCGTTGAAGAATAGTTGACGGGAGCTCGCATAACGGGCTGAGAGGAAGATGTTATCTTCGACCGGAAACCTGATTTGGGTAATGCCAACGTAGGGACACTGCATATACAGTTTTTTCAGGTGTCCGTTTGGGCACCTTTTTTGTTGCATTACCCGGCATTCGGAGGTGCACAGACTTGGTAAAAGTAAACGGGAAAGAGATGGATCTTGCGGGCAGGACCGTGAGCGAAGTGCTCGCAATACTCGAATACGATACCAAAAGAGTTGCTGTAGAGCGCAACCTCGATATCGTAAGGAAGTGCGATTACGATACCGCTGTTCTGCTTGACGGAGATACCGTTGAGATAGTCGGTTTTACGGGTGGCGGCTGATATGGAAAGATCTGAATGGAACGCCGCTTTAGATGAGCGTATCGGCAAAGCAAGAAGAACTGTCTATGAGAATTCCACTGTAGGGATAGCAGGTCTTGGAGGCCTCGGCTCCAATATCGCTATAAGCCTTGCAAGAGCAGGGATCGGAAAGCTGGTTATAGCGGATTTCGATAAGGTCGATATTACCAACCTTAACCGCCAGCAATATCTCGCATCCCAGATAGGAACTTATAAGACAGATGCAATGGAGATGAATCTCAAAAGCATCGCTCCCTTTATCGGGATCGGGAAGCATTGCGTAAAGATAGATGAGGATAACATCACTGATATCTTCGGCTCCTGCGATATCGTGGTCGAAGCTCTGGACGGTGCCGAGCAAAAGGCGATGCTCGTAAATACAGTGTTATCTTCCCTGCCCGGCAAAGTTATCGTATCAGGCTCCGGGATGGCAGGCTTCGGCGATGCAAACCTTATAAAAACGCAAAAGGTTATGAAGGGCCTTTATGTGTGCGGAGACATGACGAGCGATGTAGATACATCGGGCAGCCTTGTCTCAGCCAGAGTAATGGTATGTGCAGGGCATCAGGCACTTGCAGTGCTAAGGCTCCTCACAGGTGAGATGGATTAATTTATTTTTGGAGGCAATATATGGACAATGACAAGTTAGTGATCGGCGGCAAAGAGTTTACTTCCCGTTTTATCTTAGGCTCGGGCAAGTATTCGATGAAGCTCATTGATGCTGCGATCAAGTACGCAGGTGCGCAGATGATCACACTTGCGGTAAGACGCACTAACACCAAAGAAGAAGAGAGCATTATGGACTACATCCCCAAGGATGTAACCTTACTCCCCAACACGAGCGGCGCAAGGACCGCTGACGAAGCCGTAAGGATTGCAAGGCTTGCAAGAGAACTCGGCTGCGGCGATTTTGTAAAGGTGGAGATAATGCGCGATACAAAGTATCTCCTCCCCGACAACCAGGCGACGATCAAGGCCTGCGAGACACTTGCAAACGAAGGCTTTATTGTTATGCCCTACATGTATCCGGATCTCAATGCGGCAAGAGATCTCGTAAATGCCGGAGCGGCATCCATTATGCCCCTTGCGGCACCTATAGGCTCCAACAAAGGCCTCGCTACAAAGGACTTCATTCAGATCCTTATAGACGAGATCGACCTGCCGGTTATTGTGGATGCAGGTATCGGCAGACCTTCACAGGCATGCGAGGCAATGGAGATGGGCGCTGCTGCGATAATGGCAAATACGGCTCTTGCAACGGCAGGTGACCTCCCCGTTATGGCATCCGCTTTCAAGAAGGCTATAGAGGCAGGAAGACAGGGTTATCTGTCAGGCCTCGGAAGAGTTCTTACAAGAGGCGCTGAAGCATCTGACCCGCTCACGGGTTTCTTAAGAGATTAAAGAAGGTGATCTGATGGAGAATAATTTTCTGGTCGATTCACAGGCGTTGTCACCTGAAGCATTGAAGCGCAAGCATACGCTCGAGACCGATCCTTCCTCGAGAACAGACCATATGGCATATATGGAAGGCATGGAGGTTATCGAGTCTGATATCTGCAGCAAGGTAATGAGCGAAGTTAAAGGCTACGACTATTCCAAGTACACAGGCAAGGATGTAATGAGAGCCTTGCAGCATGAGACGTGCTCTATAGAAGATCTCAAGGCATTGCTCTCCCCTGCAGCCGGGCCCTTCCTCGAGATGATGGCTAAGCGCGCCAAATTTGAGACGAGCAAACACTTCGGAAATACCGTATATCTGTTTACCCCTCTTTATATCGCCAACTACTGCGAGAACTACTGCGTATATTGCGGCTTTAACTGCTATAACAACATCAAGAGGATGAAGCTCAATATGGAGCAGATAGCTCGCGAGATGAAGGTCATTGCAGAAAGCGGCATGGAGGAGATATTGATCCTCACAGGCGAGAGCAGATCTGTCAGCAGTGTCGAATATATCGGCGAAGCATGCAAGCTCGCACGCAAGTACTTCAGGCTCGTAGGCATTGAGATCTACCCTGTTAATACAGACGAATACAAATACCTTCACGAATGCGGTGTCGACTATGTCACGGTATTCCAGGAGACATACGATACAGACAAATACGAGACGCTTCACCTGTTAGGTCACAAGAGAGTATGGCCCTACAGATTTGACGCACAGGAGAGAGCCCTTATGGGCGGCATGAGAGGCGTTGCCTTCTCTGCCCTGCTCGGTCTGTCCGATTACCATAAGGACGCTCTTGCAACAGCACTCCACGCTTACTTCCTGCAGCGCAAATATCCTTATGCGGAGATATCTTTGTCCTGCCCGAGGCTCAGACCTATTATCAACAATGAGAAGATCAATCCCTTGGACGTACACGAGAAGCAGTTGTGCCAGATCCTCTGCGCATACAGGATATTCCTCCCCTACGCAGGCATCACGGTATCTTCAAGAGAGAGCGCCGAGTTCAGGAACGGCATAGTTAAGATCGCAGCTACCAAGGTATCTGCAGGTGTATCCACCGGCATCGGCGATCACGAAGAAAAATACACGGGAAAGGAGAGCGAAGACGGCAGCGGCGATGAGCAGTTTGAGATAAGCGATAACAGAAGTCTGGATAAGATGTACGGCGATATCTCAAGTGAAGGTCTGCAGCCCGTCTTAAACGACTACCTCTATGTTTGATACGACTTTATATTTTATTACGGACAGCACCCTTTATGAGGAGGCTGAATTCTTATACAGAGTAGAAGAAGGACTTAAGGGCGGTGCTACTCTCCTGCAGCTTCGTGAGAAGAACAGGAGCACCAGAGAATATATAGACCTTGCAAGGAAGGTACACGAGATATCTTCGAGATATAATGTCCCGCTCATAATTGACGACAGGGTTGATGTCATGCTTGCATCAGGAGCTGAAGGCGTTCACTTAGGAAGAAGCGATATGAAGATCTCCGATGCGAGGAAGATCCTCGGCAAGGACGTCATTATAGGCGCTACCACAAAGACCGTTCCCCAGGCCGTTGAAGCCTACGAACAGGGCGCTGATTATCTCGGTGTGGGAGCTATATATCCCACTACTACAAAGGTCGTTACCGTAATAACCAAGGTTGAGACATTAGATGCCATCTGCCGCGCGGTACCTATCCCCGCAAACGCCATAGGCGGTCTTAACAAGGATAATCTGTCCGTCCTCGAAGGCGTACCGATAGCAGGCATCTGCGTCGTCTCGGCGATCATGAAGGCAGATGATCCGAAGAAGGAAGCTTCTATCTTACTTACCAGATCCAAAGAGCTCAAAAAGCTTGCAAGATAAATAACAAACAGCGGCTGACCGGGGGCACCACTCTCAGTCGCTAATACAAAAATAATGCTATAAGGAGACAAACATGAAGACAGCATTATCGATCGCGGGAAGCGATTCCTGCGGAGGCGCCGGCATTCAAGCTGACATAAAGACCATGACCATGAATGGTGTTTATGCAATGAGCTGTATAACGGCTCTTACAGCGCAGAATACTACCGGCGTCACATCAGTCTTTCCGGTCACACCGGAGTTTTTACAAGAGCAGCTGGACGCGGTATTTACGGATATCTTTCCGGATGCAGTCAAGATCGGAATGGTCCAGTCGGCAGACCTCATAAAGGTGATAGCTGACAGGCTCTCATTCTACAAGCCAAAGCAGATAGTATTAGACCCCGTTATGGTGGCAACGAGCGGAGCAAAGCTCATCGAAGACGAAGCTCTTGATGCCTTAACTTCCCTTCTGATACCTCTTGCAACAGTTATCACGCCGAATATTCCCGAAGCCATGCTCCTTACCGGTATGAAGATAACTGATAAAGAAGGTATGAAGGAAGCTGCCGAAGCTATCTGCAGTAAGTACGATACTTGTGTCCTGCTCAAGGGCGGTCACAGTATAAGCGATGCCGACGACCTCTTATTTGACGGCAAGGACTTCGTCTGGTTTAACGGCAGGCGCATCGATAACCCCAACACACACGGCACAGGCTGCACCCTGTCTTCTGCCATAGCTTCCGGCCTTGCAAAAGGTATGGAACTTGAAGAAGCGGTCAGGAGCGCTAAGGAGTACATCTCCGGCGCTTTGGAGGCTATGCTCGATCTCGGCAAGGGATCGGGTCCTATGGATCACGCATATATATTAAGAAAGGATATCTGAAGAAATGAGAGATTACACAACACAGATGGATGCCGCAAAGAAAGGCATAATCACACCCGAGATGAAGGCGGTCGCAAAGGATGAATACCGCACGGAAGAAGAGATAAGAGACCTCGTTGCAAGAGGTCAGGTCGCTATCTGCGCAAACAAGCTCCACACATGTATAAAGCCCTGCGGCGTAGGTTCTATGCTTAAGACTAAGATCAATGTAAACCTCGGCGTATCAAGAGACTGCAAGAACTACGATGTAGAGCTCGAGAAGGTAATGGCAGCAGTTAACATGGGAGCAGATGCCATTATGGATCTGTCTTCACACGGCAACACAGAGCCCTTCCGTAAGAAGCTTACCTCCGAGTGCCCTGCCATGATCGGCACCGTACCAGTATACGACAGCGTTATCCACTACCAAAGAGACCTTGCGACTCTCACAGCAAAGGACTTCCTCGATGTAGTAAGACTCCATGCGGAGAACGGCGTAGACTTCGTAACTCTCCATTGCGGCATTACACGCAAGACCATAGAGCAGATCAAGAAGCATAAGCGTAAGATGAACATCGTCTCAAGAGGCGGCTCACTCGTCTTTGCATGGATGGTAATGACAGGCGAAGAGAATCCCTTCTACGAATACTACGATGAGATCTTGGACATCTGCCGCGAGTACGATGTAACTATCTCCTTGGGCGATGCCTGCAGACCCGGCTGCATTGCCGACGCAGGCGACGTATGTCAGATCGAAGAGCTCGTAAGACTCGGTGAACTCACAAAGCGCGCATGGGCAAAGGATGTTCAGGTAATGGTAGAAGGCCCCGGACATGTACCGCTCGATGAGATCGAAGCAAACATGAAGATCCAGCAGTCCATCTGCATGGGTGCTCCCTTCTATGTATTAGGACCTATCGTAACCGATATCGCTCCCGGCTACGACCATATCACATCAGCAATAGGCGGCGCTATCGCAGCTTCTGCAGGCGCAGCATTCCTTTGCTATGTAACACCTGCTGAGCACCTCGCGCTCCCTAACTTAGACGATGTTAAGCAAGGCATTATGGCCTCCAAGATCGCAGCTCACGCAGCCGATATCGCAAAGAAGGTTCCTCATGCCAAGGATATAGACAACAAGATGGGCGATGCTCGCCGCAAGCTCGATTGGGAAGCGCAGTGGGAATGTGCCATGGATCCCGAGACGGCAAAGGCTATCAGAGCAGACCGCACACCCGAATACGATGACACCTGCTCAATGTGCGGTAAGTTCTGTGCCGTACGCAGCATGAACAAAGCCTTGAATGGCGAATACGTCGATATATTAGGCTGATACAGACATGCCATATGACGCTAAGCGACCGGACATACTCCGGTCGCTTTTTTGTATAAGAGATTAAAAGTATAATGTATTCTGAAGGCAGGTAATTACATGGATATAGATAAGACGGTTTATGTGGCAGAAGGCGCTAAGATAGTAGGATCTGACATCACGATCGGTGCTATGAGCAATGTCTGGTATAATGCGGTGATAAGAAGCGACGAGGGCGAGTTTGTCCATATAGGCTCTAAGACCAATATCCAGGATCTTACAATGGTACACACTTCGCCCGGAGCATCTACTACCATAGGAGACGGTGTCACCATAGGTCATTCGTGCATAATCCACGGTTGCACCATAGGAGACAATTCCCTCATCGGTATGGGCACCATTCTCTTAGACGGAGTAAAGATAGGCAAAAACTGTAT
>JAIKWA010000083.1 GCA_024685135.1 Saccharofermentans sp. | reverse complement strand
TTCAGCGTAAAGACTACATAAGGAAGATTTGAATGGTGTTAAGTTATAATCTGTACGACAATACGTTTATCGCAGTATATGTGATAGTGATGGCTTTTATCTTCGGTGCGATATTTGCAAGCTTCATTACTTGCGCCGCCTGGAGAGTGGTAAGGGGAGAGGATTGGATACACGGTCACAGTCATTGCGATACCTGTGGACATGAACTCTCCACGATGGACCTTTTCCCGATAATCTCATATATTGCGCTTAAGGGTAAGTGCAGATACTGCGGAGCAAAGGTTCCGCCCCGTGATCTGATCTTCGAGATCGCGCTCGGTCTTCTTTTCGCAGGTACGATAGCAGTGCATGGGGCGATTGATCCTCTCGTAATAGAGATCCTTGTCCTCGAAGTATTGTTCTTAGGATTGTCACTTGCAGAGATGGATACGGGTAAGGCTCCTTCGGGATTCCTTTTGAGCATCCTTATTACATGGATATTGTTTGCAGGCTTCATGGCAGATGTAAGACATTATGTGTTAGAGGGCGTAGCTGCATCTCTTGCTATCTCTGTCATTATGTACGCTGTTGCAAAGCTGATGTCTTCTGCAAGGAAGCAGAAGGTCGAGATCGACATCAGGCCTTTTGCAGTATGCATGCTCTTTACGGGACTTGATACAGGCGTTGTAGCGCTCATTGCAGCTTGTCTTGCGGGAATAGTTATAATGCTCATCTCGCGCAAGAAGACATTTGCCGTAACGCCGCTTCTTTCCATCGGAACGGTATTTGCCCTGATATTCGGAGAATCGATCATACAGGCGCTGTTTATCAACACCGGAATACTTACAGGGTTTATCTAAATGACTATCTCGGAAGCCAAGCACATTGTATGGGATTTCGAAGATATCGCAGATCCCACTGAAGATGATATCTTCATGTATACGGAGTCATTGAACTTCCTTATAAACGAGACTCATGACCCCGGATACATGATGCAATTAGGAGGCTTCTACTACGGGGGCAAGATGTTTGATCTTGCCGAGAAGTACTATCTTCTTGCTGACGAATACGATTGTGAGGAAGCAGCAGCCTGTCTCGGATATATCTACTACTACGGCAGGACCGGTGCTCCCGATTACGAGAAAGCCTTCAATTGCTTTGTAAAGTCTGCTAAGCTCGGTAACCTCCAGTCCTTTTACAAGGTCGCCGATATGTATAAGAACGGCTACTACGTGCAAAAGGATTACGACAAGTATGTCTCTATGGTAGAGCAGCTCTGGTCCATGATAGGCGGAGACAATTCCGAGCAATATCTTGTTCCCGAAGCAGGCACAAGACTTGCTTCCATAAGGGGCAAACAGGGCAGGACTGAAGATGCCATAAGGCTCTATAAGAAGGCCAGGAAGGCCCTGGAATACCGTCTCAAGAGAGACAGGTTCTTCGGTAACTTCACGATAATGAAGCTCCTTATAGAAGACTACTACAGGTATACAGAGCCTGACATGACGAAGATCGGATTCTACGATATGTACTATCTGCTCAAGGAGCCTTCCAAGTGGGAGTTCAAGTATCTTGGCAAGGTACATACCATCGAGTCTTCCATAAACGACGGCATGACCGTCGTATGCTTTGACGGCAAGTGGTTCAGGAATATAGACGACTTTATGATGAAGGCTTCTATAAGGGATGCTCAGCTCGTTCAGATCGTGACAAATCTCAAGGACTTCAGGAAGGCAGAATGATGAATCTGGAAGAATACTCAGAGCTTCTAATGGAACGCGACAGACTCGAGAAAGAGGCGGAATACTGGAACCTCGAGTATGTTCGTGCTTTTGGCGAGTATGCGGAAGAACTCCTCAAGCTTCGTATGTCTTGTATCAGGTATAAGAAGCTCATCACCTATTGCCAGCAGCGCATAAACTTCGGTCTTGAGCCCGACAGCAAGGAGATGGCTACTTTTATTCAGATCGAGCTTGCGCCCTTCAGAGAGCAGCTCAAGGTCCTTCAGCAGGCAAAGAACATAAAGAGCGAGCCCCTGTCTCAATACGAAGTTGCCGAGATCAAGAAGATATACAGATTTATCGCTAAGAGGCTTCATCCTGATATCAATCCTCAGCTGTTCGTCCACGAGGAAGTAAAGCAGATATGGAACGATACGATCAAGGCATACAAAGCAAACGATTTCGAGCGCATGAAGGAGCTCGAGGTGCTTGCCGCTAATGTCATTGCAAAGTACGGAGATGAGACCATAGCCGTTGTCATAGGCGATCTGGATGAGAAGATAGAGAAGGTAAAAAAGCAGTGCGAGGAGATAAAGAACACAGATCCTTACATGTACAGATTCCTTTTCGACGATCCGGATGCTGTTAAGAGCAAGAAGGACGAGTATATATCTTCGATAGAAGAGTATAAGGTCTACGAGCAGGATCTAAAGAAGATCTTCGAGTCTTACGATGTCGATTACGACGAAGATATCTTCGGTTTGGAGGGGACAGATGAGTAACGAATTGACTAACATTGACGGCAAGAATCAGATAGCACAAACCATCTTAAACAATGGCGTTACAGACATCATCAAGCCTTTGGTCAAGGAGATATTCCTCTTCGACACCTTTATTGCAGGCACGACATATGTGGACAAAGAGGTCATAGCAGGCCTTAAGCCCGGAGATGCTCTTATCCTGCAGCGCGAAAAGGATAACAAATTCGACGATAGGGCAGTGCTGGTCTTAACTTCCGACAAGAAGAAGGCAGGATACATTCCGGAGAAGGATAATGTGATATTCTCACGCCTTATGGATGCGGGCAAGCTTCTTACCGCAAAGATCAACTCGATCGATAAGAAGGGTGATTTCTCCAAGGTTAAGATAGATATCTACCTTACCGACTTTTGACACAAACAATATAATTGATATAATTAATTCGCTATGGAGACGTATCGAAGTGGTCATAACGGGGCGCACTCGAAATGCGTTAGCCGGGTAACCGGCTCGAGGGTTCGAATCCCTCCGTCTCCGCCACGAAATGCCTGTAAACACTGCGTTTACGGGCATTTCTGTTTTCCGGATAAATCCCATCTTCAATGTGGAGCGTACCGTCATATACCGCAAGCAGAGCAAACAGCTCTGCTTCCTTGATATCTTGCCTGAAGCATCGCTGCTCAAGAATTTAATCAGATTTTCCTTTGATGTATGTTTAGCACCACATAATTCAGCCGGCGGATAAGGATATCGGGTAATTGATTTATGTGTAAAACAGTTATAAATTAATAATACAGTATGCATCTTCTGATGGATTAGTTGTAAGGGGATTACTATTATGAGAAATATTTTTGCAGGCATTTTCTATGGACTTAAGACGGCCTTTATGTGGGTGATGGTAGGCTCTATTATACTTGCCGCAACAGATGCTGTGTATAACCACTCGTCAGAGACTGCAGAAAGCATGTTCCGCTCTTTTTTAGGTTCAGACTTCAATGTCTATACTGTTATTGCAGCAGTGATCTTTATCGTATTGACCGTTATCCTGCGCAATGATGCTCTGCGCATCAAAAGGCTCCTCCCCGGTATGGTAATCTACACTCATATCCTTGGCGTGATCGCCGTGTGTTCCTCCTTCGCAGCTCACTTCGCTGCACAGAGTTCCGAGGGTTGGGATGGACTTGGCTGGGATATGCTCGCAATATTCTTCGTACCTGCCGCATATGGCAT
The DNA here is from genome assembly GCA_024685135.1 of Saccharofermentans sp. Taxonomy (GTDB): domain Bacteria; phylum Bacillota; class Clostridia; order Saccharofermentanales; family Saccharofermentanaceae; genus Saccharofermentans. Next base: position 404 of record JAIKWA010000083.1, on the reverse strand, counting down.
ACTCGTGCTGATACCATGGATCATAGCATCCATCGCAAAGCGCAATTACGATTAAAATATGAGATCCTTGATACCACTTTTGCTGTTAAAGCCTGCAAACATTGTGTTTGCGGGCTTTTTGTTATTTGGTGCCACCGGGGAATTTATCTTTTCTTACATCACTGATGAAGCTTCGCAGACTGTTATGAGTTTTGACGGAGACAAGTCGTTTGCGGTTTGAAGTATGGCGATCCCGGAACTATTTGATCTGATTTCAGGGATGTGGGCGGTAATAACAGGTGTATAATATATGCTGTTTTATAAGAATATGGGTGGAGAGAAAGATGTTGAAGATCATTGCCATGATGTATGTTACCCTGATCCCGGTTATCCTTGCGGGAATCCTGGTAATGATATGGTGTAAG
>JAIKWA010000002.1 GCA_024685135.1 Saccharofermentans sp. | reverse complement strand
TATTCAGGAGATCTAGAGATGAAGGAATTAATGCTTGGTAACAAGGCTGTCGCAAGAGGTCTTTACGAGGCAGGGGTGAGCGTTGCAAGTTCATATCCCGGAACCCCCAGTACAGAGACAACTGAAGAGGCAGCAAAGTTTGATGAGATCTATTGTGAATGGGCACCTAATGAGAAGGTTGCCATGGAGACTGCTTTCGGTGCTTCAAGAGCAGGCAAGAGATCTTATTGTGCGATGAAGCACGTTGGTCTTAATGTGGCAGCAGACCCGCTCTTTACGATCAGCTATACAGGCGTTAATGCCGGAATGGTCATATTGGTAGCAGACGATCCGGGAATGCATTCTTCACAGAATGAGCAGGATTCAAGACACTATGCTATCGCAGCTAAGATGCCTATGCTCGAGCCCTCTGATTCACAGGAAGCAAAGGACTTCATTATCAAGGCATACGAGATGTCCGAGCAGTTTGACACACCGGTCCTCTTTAAGATGTGCACGAGAGTTGCTCACTCACAGTCAGTAGTTGAGCTCGGCGAGCGCGCAGATATTGCAGTTAAGCCTTATGTTAAGGATGCTGCCAAGTACGTTATGGTACCTGCAAACGCTAAGAAGCGTCACCCCATTGTAGAGCAGAGAACTCTTGACCTTATCGCTTTTGCTGAGACATCAGAGCTCAACAGGATCGATGAGGGAAGTGATAAGTCCATGGGTATCATCACATCCTCAACAAGCTATCAGTATGTTAAGGAAGTTTACGGTGATAAGTTCCCCGTCCTCAAGATAGGTCTTATCAACCCTCTGCCGGTAGAGAAGATCAAGTCTTTTGCGTCTTCGGTAGATAAGCTCGTAGTAGTTGAGGAATTGGATCCCGTCATCGAGACACACGTAAGATCTTTGGGTATCGATGTAGTAGGCAAGGATGTATTCCCCCTCATCGACGAATTCTCACAGGGCATAATAGCAGACAAGCTCGGCGAGAGCGAGGCGCCTTCCTGCAAGCCTATAGAAGGACTTCCCGGAAGACCTCCGGCAATGTGCGCAGGCTGCCCTCACAGAGGTATGTTCTATGTATTGTCCAAGAACAAGATCAGAGTTATGGGCGATATCGGATGCTATACATTGGGAGCTACTCCTCCTCTTTGCTCTATCGATACGACAGAGTGCATGGGCGCTTCCATAAGCTCACTCCACGGCTTCAACAAGGCTATGGGCGAAGAGTCCGAGAAGAATACAGTTGCTGTTATCGGTGATTCAACCTTCATGCATTCAGGTATGACAGGTCTTGCAAACATCGCATATAACCAGACAAATTCAACAGTCATCATCCTCGATAACTCCATCACGGGTATGACAGGCCACCAGCAGAATCCTACGACCGGTTATAACTTAAGAGGTGACCCGGCAGGTAAGATCAACCTCGAGGCACTTTGTAAGGCTATGGGCATCAACCGTGTAAAGGTCGTAGATCCTTATAACCTCGCAGAAGCTGAGCAGGCAGTCAAGGAAGAGCTTGGCGCAGCTGAGCCTTCAGTAATCATAAGCAGAAGACCTTGCGCACTCCTTAAGTCCGTTAAGCGTCAGCCTGCTATCAAGGTCAATCCCGATAAGTGTAAGTCATGCAAAGCCTGCATGAAGCTTGGTTGTCCCGCTATCTCATTCAAGGGCGGACACGCTCATGTAGATGCAACACAGTGCTTCGGATGCAAGGTGTGCAGCGAGCTTTGTAAGTTCGATGCTTTCGAGACGATGGAAGGAGAGACAATCAAATGGTAACCAGTGTAATGATCGTTGGCGTGGGCGGACAGGGTTCGCTCCTCGCAAGTAAGATACTCGGAAGAGCCGCTATGGATAAGGGATACGATGTTAAGGTATCCGAAGTCCACGGCATGAGCCAGAGAGGCGGAAGCGTTGTTACCTATGTCAGATTCGGCGATAAGGTAAATTCCCCCATAATCGATAAGGGTGGAGCTGACTATATCCTCTCCTTCGAGCTTTTGGAGGCTGCAAGATATGTTCAGTTCTTGAAGCCCGGCGGACAGATTATCACAAACACACAGCAGATAGATCCTATGCCTGTAATAGCAGGCACGGCTGAGTACCCTCAGGGCCTCATCGAGAAGATGGAGGAGTCAGGTGCCAAGGTAGATGCCATCGACGCGCTCTCACTCGCAGAGCAGGCAGGCTCGGCAAAGGCTTCCAACATCGTCCTCATGGGAAGATTTGCAAACTATCTTACCGATATCAGCAAAGACGAATGGATCAAGGTAATCGAAGCATCCGTACCGCCTAAGTTCCTCGAGATGAACAAGAAGGCTTTCGAACTGGGTGTCAACGCATAATATGGTTGATATCGACAGAGTAAGGAAGTTTTTCGAAGGCGATAAGTACGCAACGAGCTGTACCGGTATAGTGATCGACAGTTGCAGTAAAGGCCACAGCGTGGTAAGTCTCATGCCCGATGAGCGCCATCTCAATGCAGTTGGCGGCATGATGGGTGCGGTCTACTATACGCTTGCGGATTTTGCCTTTGCCGTTGCCGAGAACTGCGATCTTGAATCAGAGACGGTTACCGTATCCCAGACTGCATCTATGAATTTCCTGCGTTCCTGGGAAGGCGGCAAGGTTATATGCACGGCTGACATTATAAAGGACGGCAGAGCAATAACAGTCTATGAGGTCAAGTGTATAGGCGAAGGCGGCAGAGAGCTTGCCATAATGACGATCAACGGTTTCAAGGTAAAGAGAAGATAATCCCCAATAAAATACAGGAGGACCACCATATGATTTGGAACGAGACAAAGGAGTGCATGTCAAGAGACGAGATCGCTGCACTTCAGAGCGCAAGACTCGTCAAGACCGTAAACCGTGTATACCACAACGTTGAGTATTACCGTAAGAAGATGCAGGAGGCAGGACTTGAGCCCGGTGACATCAGGGGCATCGAGGATCTGCACAAGCTCCCCTTTACGACTTACGAAGACCTCAACAAGGCATATCCCTTCGGTCTGTCAGCAGTACCCAGATCAGAGCTCGTAAGAGTTCACGCATCTTCAGGTACAACCGGTAAGCCCAAGATCGGTGTCTATACAAGAAGAGACATCGAGATCTGGTCCGAGTGCGTTGCAAGATGCCTTGCAATGGCAGGTATCACAAGAGACGACATCATCCAGGTAGGTTACGGCTACGGCCTGTTTACCGGCGGTCTCGGAGCTCACTACGGTGCTGAATATTTAGGCGCTCTCGTCCTCCCTATGTCAACAGGTAACACAAAGAAGCTCATCGACATGATGGTCGACTGCGATGTTACTGCTATCGCATGCACACCTTCTTATCTCCTCCATGTTGCAGAAGATCTCGAGAAGGCAGGTCTCATCGACAAGATCAAGCTCAAGGCTGCTATCTGCGGCGCTGAGCCCTGGACAAATGAGATGCGCGATCAGATGGAATCAAGGCTCAACATCAAGGCTTACGATATCTACGGCTTAACAGAGATCATGGGACCCGGCGTTGCTTGCGACTGTGAGCACCACAAGGGACTTCATATCTGGGAAGATCACTTCCTGCCTGAGATCATCGATCCGGCTACATTCGAGCAGCTCCCTGCAGGTTCTGACGGTGAGCTCGTTATCACCAACCTCACAAAGGAAGGTATGCCTCTTATCCGTTACAGGACTAAGGACCTCACATCTATCGAGACAGATAAGTGCGAGTGCGGCAGAACGATGGCAAGGATCCAGCGCTTTAAGGGAAGAACAGACGACATGCTCATCATCAAGGGCGTTAACGTATTCCCGTCACAGGTCGAGGCTGCTCTTCTTACAGTTGAAGGTACAACGCCTCACTACATGCTCGTAGTTGACCGTGTAAACAATTCCGATACACTCGAAGTACAGGTCGAGGTTGCAGAGAGCGCATTCACAGACGAGATGCAGAGCTTGGAGAAGCTCTCCAAGGCTGTACACGATAAACTCAAGGTAGCTATCGGTCTTAACGCCAAGGTCAAGCTCGTAGAGCCTAACGGACTCGAGCACTTCGACGGTAAGTCCAAGCACGTTACGGACAAGCGCAAGCTCTATCAGTAAAGTAAAGGAGGCACATCTTATGCTTATCAAGCAGTTAACGGTTTTTATGGAGAACAGAGAGGGCAGACTCGATGAGGTCCTCAAGACTCTTGCAAACGGCGGTATCGATATCTTATCCGTAAGTATTGCAGATACGACAGATTACGGCGTATTAAGAGCGATCACCAAGGACCCTGAGAAGGCAAAGGATATCCTTAAGGAAGCTTCCTTTACCGCAAGACTCAACAACATCATCGCCGTAGTGGTCCCTGATGCCGTAGGAAGTCTTGCAAAGGTTGTAGCTATGATCCATGCCGCAGGCATCAACATCAAGTATGTATACGGCCTCTCCATTGACGGTGAGGGTGCTCCTATCGCTATCAAGACTGATGACGATGAGAAGGCAGCAGCTATACTTGAAGCAGCAGGCGTAAAGACATTGTCTGACAGCGAGCTCTGATAAATAATCCAAAGTCAAAAAGTAACGGCCGTTTCATTGAAACGGCCGTTATCTCTTGAACTGTTATACTGATCAGTTTGCTTCTTCGTCTGTCTCGGGGAGGCTGTAACGCTTCTCTATGGTTACTGTCTCATCGTAGCAGGAGAAGATACCGTCTACCTTTTCCTTGGAAAGCTTAGGAGTGATAAGGCTTACAACGGGTACCAGCACAAGGCTGAGGAGCATTGTGAACGCACCTGCATTGATAGGTGACTGGATGTAGTGCAGGAACATGTTGGATACCGTGATGCCTACACCTGCGATAAAGCAAGCCCAAACAGAGCTCTTTGTGGTCTTCTTCCAGTAAAGTCCCCACAGGAACGGTGCGAGGAAGGAACCTGCAAGAGCACCCCAGGAATAACCCATGAGCTGAGCGATGAACGTGGGCGGGTTAAGAGCAAGTACAACGGATACGACGATGAAGAATACAAGGAGGAGTCTCATTGTAAGGAGATTTCTCTTCTCGATAACTTTCTTGTCTTCATTTTCCTTGTTACCCATAAGAGCGATGAGGTCGAGTGTAACCGTGGAGCTTGATGTAAGTACAAGTGAAGACAGGGTGGACATCGAAGCTGACAGCACGAGTACGATAACGATACCTACGAGTAAGACGTTGAGGTTCTCGAGCATTGTAGGGATGATGGAATCGTACATAACGCTGCCGTCTTCCTTATAGATGTTTGCATCCTTATAAAGTCTTGCAAAGCCGCCTAAGAAGTAGCAGCCGCCGGCAACTACGATAGCAAAGATCGTGGAGATGACAGTACCTGCCTTGATGGACTTCTCATCCTTGATCGCATAGAACTTACCGACCATCTGAGGAAGACCCCAAGTACCCAAAGAGGTTAAGATAACTACGCCCAGAAGGTTAAGCGGATCAGGTCCGAAGAAGGAGATGAACGCGCCCTGCATTCCGGGTGAAGCGGCGTTATCCGATACCTGCTCGGAAAGCGTTGTAAGAGCGGTGATGAAGCCGCCGTTTGACTTGATGACGGATACGATTACCGCAGTGATACCGAAGAGCATTATTATGCCCTGTACGAAGTCGTTTACGACAGTTGCCATGTAGCCGCCAAGGATAACATAGACGCATGTAAGAGCTGCCATTACGATGATGCAGATCTTATAGTCGATGTTGAATGCCATATTAAACAATCTGGACAGACCGTTATATACGGAAGAAGTGTAGGGGATCATGAAGACGAAGGAGATGAGAGCAGCTGCAACTCTTAATGCAGTGCTGTCGTATCTCTTGCCGAAGAAGTCCGGCATCGTCTTAGAATCCAGGTGCTTGGTCATGACTCTTGTTCTTCTGCCTAAGACTATCCAGGCGAGGAGCGAGCCTATAACGGCGTTGCCGATGCCTATCCAAGTGGATGACATACCGTATTTCCAGCCGAACTGTCCCGCATAACCGATGAATACTACTGCCGAGAAGTAACTTGTTCCGAAACCGAAGGCAGTGAGCCAGGGACCTGCGGTTCTGCCGCCGAGGACGAAGCCGTCGACGCTGTTGGCCTTCTTACGTGTCATCACGCCGATAGCGATCATGACGGCGAAGAAGACTACGAGAAAGATAATCTTGATTGCCATGTATTAATAAACCCTCCAATATATTGAATCAGGATCGATTCTCTTGTTCAACGAGCTTGTCAGCTCCATATCTCTTGCGAAGTGCAGGCTTCTCGATCTTACCTGTGGCGTTCCTCGGAACGTCAGCGAAGATGATCTTCTTAGGTCTCTTGTACCTGGGAAGCTGCGCGCAGAACTTCTCGATCTCTTCTTCGGTGCAATTTACGCCGGGAAGAGTCTCGATGATCGCGCCCGTGATCTCGCCGAGTCTCTTATCGGGAAGACCGATAACAGCTACATCCTTGATCTTGGGATGTTCCTGCAGGAAGTTCTCGATCTCAACGGGGTAGATGTTCTCACCGCCGGATACGATAACGTCCTTCTTACGGTCTACGAGGAAGTAGAAACCGTCTTCGTCCTTCATTGCCATATCGCCTGTAAAGAGCCAGCCGTCACGAAGTGTCTCAGCTGTTGCTTCAGGGTTATGGTAGTATTCGAGCATTACGCCGGGGCCCTTTACGCAGAGCTCACCGACTTCGCCGTCAGCAACCGTCTTGCCTTCTTCGTCAACGATCTTGCACTCCCAACGGTAGCCGGGTACGCCGATGGCACCGACTTTGTGAGTGTTTGCAAGTCCGAGGTGAACGCAGCCGGGGCCGGTTGACTCGGACAGACCATAGTTTGTATCGTACTGATGGTTAGGGAAGTAGTCCTTCCAGTGACGGATAAGTGAGGGCGGAACGGGCTGAGCACCGATGTGCATCAGTCTCCACCTGGACAGATCGTAGTCAGAGAGCTTGAGCGCGCCACTGTCTAAAGCATCCAGGATATCCTGTGCCCACGGTACGAGGAGCCATACGATGGAGCACTTCTCGTCTGATGCGGCCTTGAGGATGACTTCAGGCTTTGCACCCTTGAGGAGCACTGCCTTGCTGCATGTCCACAAAGATCCCATCCAGTGGAACTTAGCGCCTGTGTGGTACAAAGGAGGTATGCAAAGGAAGCAATCGTCCTTTGTCGTCTCGTGGTGGATAGCTTCCATCTCTGCAGCCTGTGTAAGGCTTCTGTGAGGGTGCAGGATAGCCTTGGGGAATCCTGTCGTACCTGATGAGAAGTAGATAGCCGCAAGATCTTCTTCGGTGAGCTTGATATTAGGAGAAGTGCTCGGATAGTCTGCGACCATATTCCAATAAGATTCTGCAAATTCAGGGCATGTGCCTTCGCCTACATAGATAAGGAGACGGCCGCCGGAGATCGCGTCTGCATTTGTGCTGATCCTGTCGATGAATTCGGGTCCGAAAAGAAGGACCGATACATCCGCGAGGTCTGCGCAATATGCGATCTCATTTGCGGTATATCTGAAATTGAAGGGAACTGCGATAGCTCCGGCCTTCAGGATACCGAAATAGATCGGGAGCCATTCGAGGCAGTTAAACATTAAGATGGCAACACGGTCTCCCTTGGAGATGCCTCTGTCTAAAAGCATGTTGGCTACACGGTTAGCCTTCTCGTCGAACACCTGCCAAGTGATCTGTCTTCTGTAAGGCCTCGGACTTGTCTGATGAACAAGCTCGAATTCCTTGAAGGAATACTTACGTGTGTCTTCTGTTGTGGGGTTGAGCTCTACGAGGGCAACTTCTTTGCCGCACTCTCGGGCATTGCGTTCCAGTAATTCTGTAACGGGCATGGTTATTCTCCTATTTATTAATATAATAACTAGAGAATAATATCACCTATGACAAGCAAGGTCAAAGAATATAGACACATTAATGCTATAATATCGGCAAATATAAGAAGAAATCCGAGGAGCAGACCGATAAGATGGGCAAAAGCCTCAAAGACAGATACAGACTCAAAGGCTTTATCTACTATACCGTTATGTTTGCGGTCCTATTTGCCGTCTGCTTTTTTGTATGGATATTAAAGGCGAGAGTATCCCCCATAAGCAGGAGCGACGGTCTCGAGCAGCACTTCATAAGCTACATCATGACCGGCAGGATATTAAGAGAAGGCTTTACTGAATTCTTCAACACCGGACATCTTCATTTCCAACAATACATTACAAGCTACGGCTTAGGCGAAGAATATCTTATATGCACGGATCCATTCTATCTTCTGTCGATGTTTGTACCCGAGCGCTTTGCCGAATACGGCTTCTCCGTTATGGTCGTCGCCAAATGCTATCTTACGGGAATAGCATTCCTTTGCTTTGTAATGCACCGCAAAAGACCTTTGTGGGCCTGCCTTGCGGGAGCAGCGGTATATACTTTCTGCGGCTCTATGTACCTTCTCTTCCATGAGTCTTCCTGCGTTGAGTTCATGTACACCTTGCCGTTCATAATGCTCGGTACCGTAAAGCTCTGGGAAGAAGGCAAGCACGGCATCTTTGTTGCGGCTCTGACCTTCGGATTTTTCGCGCAGTACTACTTTACATATATGGCATGTCTTACAGTCCTCATCTATTGCATAGTGCGCTTCATCGTTGAGTTTAAGGATAAGAAGATCACGATCAGGGAAGGATTTATAAAGGCGGGTAAGTATGCTCTTTGTGCCGTTTCTGCCGCGGGAATGGCAGCGGTCGCATATGTGCCCATACTTGCGAGGATAGTCACATCAGAGCGAATGGGCGCGGAATACGAGATAGGTCTTTTGTATCCTTCGGATTACTACCAGGGTTTCTTTACGGGATTTACGAGCTTTTATAACATGCTCGGAAGAGATTGCTATGTAGGCTTTGCCGCAATGGCAGTGCCGCTTATAGCATTGATGTTCCTGGATAAGGGGCACAAGGTAATAAAGACCGGATTCATCCTTGCGACGGCAGGTCTTCTTACGCCGTTCTTCGGTCACATAATGAACGGCATGAGCTATCCGTCGAACAGATGGGTATGGGTATACGATCTTTGCGTATGTGTCATATTTACGGATATGCTCGTAAGGCTTAAGGATATCCCCAAGAAGAAGAAACTGATAGCGCTTGCGATATCCTGCCTGTACAGCTTTCTCGTTATCTTTATAAACTTCGTACACTATACGGATTTCTATAAGCCTTTGTACTACAGTACGGCTATCCTTACCGTTATATCCGCGCTTGCGATATGCACGGGTGATATGCCGAAGTTTAAGAAGATATATCCTGCGATAATGGCATCCGTCCTTTGCCTTTGCATCACAGTACCTGCGATAATTACCTTTACTCCTTCACTTGAGATAGATCTTTTATCGAGGAATATCGCAAGGAAGACGGCTCTTCACAAGATCTACGAAGGCGGTCTCGGACCGGTCGATGCAAGATACGATCTTGGAGACGGCGAGAGGGTGGAATCCTATAACCTCTATAAGGTGCGCAATGCCACCTCGGTAAACGAAGTCAATTCCTTCGATATGTATTACAATCTCTGCAACTCCAATGTTGAAGCGATGTTCAGGCAGCTTGCCATACATAAGCAGCCATGGAACGGCGGTATAAGGCATCTTGATGAGAGGACAGAGCTCGATGCCCTGTTCGGTGTTAACCATGTATTCGTCAAATATAACGATACTGTAAGCGTGCCTTACGGTTACGATAACAGGGGAATGTCCTTCAAGGTAGATACGGATCTTGTTACAGACTACACTCCGGATCAGACCTTCTCCATCGCATACTTTATGGACAAGTCCATATCCTATGAAGATTACATGAGCCTCGATCCCGAGCAGCGCCAGCAGGTGCTCTTGCAGGCAGTAGTGCTTAAGGACGGAAGGGCAACGGGCAGCTTATCCGATCTTAGTATCGATGACGACGAATTGGAATATGATGTTATAGAGACATCTGATCTTACCATCTCTGACGATCTTACAATAGAAGTTACCGCAAACGGCGGCTATATGGTCCTCGATATCCCCGAGGTAAATAACTGCCAGATCTACACCTACTTTGAAGGCTTGGATTTTGTAAGAGCAGATGACGAGGGCGAGGCTGAACTCTTCGTTATCACAAGGGATGCAGAAGATGAGACGGTGACAGCCGAGAATCTGTATTTCCTCAATGGCAATCTCCATATGTACAGCGGTATCAAGGACTGGATCGTAAACTCCAATTCCATAACCGAGCCTGTTGATAAGATCGTTATCGCATTTACTTATCCCGGCACATATACACTTACTGATCTTAAGGTCTATGCAAGATCGTTCGAATCTATAGACAGTAATATAGCAAGGCTCAACATTGCCGCTATGCCGGATGAGATATTATTCGATAAGACCACTGATTCCTATACCATGAATATCGATGCTCCGGGGGATCGTTACCTTATGCTCAGCATCCCTTATACGCAATCCTGGAAGGCATATATAGACGGGGAAGAGACTGAGGTATATCAGTCAGCTACAGGTCTTATGGCGATCGAAGTGCCTTATGGAAGGCACGATATAAAGCTTACCGCTTCGATATTTGCACTTAAGGAATCAGCCATCGTAACTTTGGCCTTCGTAACTGTTTATACTGCAGTGAATATGATCTTACTTAAATCTAAGAGGAAGCTTCTCAAACTCGTCTAACGGAACAGGCTTGGAGAAGAAATAACCCTGGAAGAGATTACATCCCATATCCTTGAGCATCTTGAGCTGAGCTTCAGTCTCAACGCCCTCTGTTATCTGATCCATCTTAAGAGCCTTAGCCATGTCGATGATGCTCTTGAGGATGATAGCGGACTTATCGTAATTGGATGTCTTCTGCAGGAATACCATGTCGATCTTGAGGATGTCTACCGGGATATCCTTGAGCATGTTGAGCGATGAGAAGCCGCTGCCGAAGTCGTCCATCTCAACGATGAAGCCTGCCTGTCTTAATCTGTTGATCGTTGTGATATTCTCGGAGGCATTGTTTATGACCGAAGACTCCGTGATCTCAAGGTGAAGATTAGCAGGAGATATATCGTACTTCTTAACGAGGTCCGTAATTACCTGATATATATTGACGAAGTAGAAGTCCTTAGGCGAGATGTTGATGGACAGATACATCTTGCGGCCTTCCTTCTTCCACTTGCTCAAGATCTCGCATGCACATTCCCAGATATAACAATCGACCTGTGAGATGAGACCGTTGCCCTCCAATATTCCTATAAACCTGCCGGGAGTAAGAAGACCTTCCGTGGGATGATCCCATCTTACAAGGACCTCTCCGCCTTCAAGTATGCCTTCGCTGTTATACTGTGGCTGGATGTAGGGGATGATCTCCTTGTTCTTTATTGCTCCGTCTATCTCAACGATGACCTTCTGCTCCCAGAGTCTTTCTTCTCTGAGCTTATCGTCGTATACGATGAGACGGTGGTTCATGTCGTTCTTGATGCTCGATATAGCGAGCTTACAACGGTCGATCATGGCGTTTACCGAGAGCTTGGTATCGCCCTTTACTTCGATAACACCCAAATGTATTACTATCGGCCTGCTGATGTTGCTGGTCTCATCCGTGTGGTGCTGGACGACATATGCCAGATCATCAAGATCTACGTCTTCCTTCCTTGCGAGTATAGCGAAGACGTCTGCGCCCCACCTGCAGTAGATGGAATCCTTGTGAGCGAGCTCCTTGATATTATTTGCGATTATTACGAGGAGCTGGTCTGCGTTGTTCCTGCCGTAGATCTCGTTAATAAACTTGAAGTCATTGATATCAGAGACGATCATATAGTAAGAAGAATTCGGATGGCTTGCGAGCTCATCGTCAACGAGCTCTGCAAAATGAACCTTGTTATTCATCTTGGTGAGCTCATCGTGAGTAGCTGCCCAGCGGCGCTTCTCGTTTCTGTTGATCTCTTCTGTCGTGTTATGGATGTTGAAGAACGAGCCGATGGAAAAGCCCTTGTTGTCGGTCATGATATGGTGGGTGATGGTCAGATATCTCGGGTTTGCATCCTTGTCTATGAAGCGTGTAGCTATGGAAAAATCCGTAGAGATGTCGCAGCCGCCCATGATGTCTAAGAGCTTATCGGTGCAGTTGTCCGGAGTCTTATCCGTGATCTCCAATATCTCATATGTAGAGTCGTTGGCATAGATGGCATTTACGTATGAATCGTAGAATATGATGCCGTCGTCGTGGTGTTCTACAACCGAGTCGGCAAGATATCTTCTTACGAAGTAAGGCTTATAGATATTGGTGAGGAAATAGACGATATAGCAGCAAATAACATATGCTATCAGGGATCTGTCTATCGTATGCTTCCTGGATATGAGGAAGTAGAAAGTTATCGCCATGCATGAACCGTAGGTTACGGCAAGTATCCAATACTTCTCTCTATATGCCTTGGAGATGGACAGGCACTTCTTTATGATAAGAGCGATCGCAAGTCCTAAGATCACCATAAGCACTGCAAACAACACATATCTGCCGGCTCTCGGAACCATAACATACATTGATGCGGAACTCGGACCTTCCATATGCGGGAGATCAGGTGCAGGCCTGGCTTCTTCCATAACGAATACATGCTTCATTAAGGGATTCATGAGGACAGATACTATCGACAGAAGCAGGAGGGTGTTTACGAGAGTCTGAAGGAATGTTCCTCTATATCTGTATTCACAGTAATCGAGAGTAAAGATAAAGATGTTGTAGGTAAGGACATTAAGGCCTATCAGGAATATGTAATAGCCGATATATGAGACGGTTATATTATCCGTCATTATCGCGATGAGATTACCGCCGATGGGGATAAGTCCGGACAGGAGAAGCTTGATAACGCTCGAATATACATGGCCTATGTGCTTCTTGCGCTGGGAATACGCATACACGATCAGGACCAACTGAACGATCAGGAAAAATGTAAGTTCTATCTCAGGCTTTACCATCCATACACCCACCCAAATGAGACTTACTTGATTTTACCATCTTATAACAAATAAAAAGTCATTTATCTCATTTGTTTAAACTTAATTCTTAATTTATTCATAAGTAAAAATGTTTATTTTAAATATGTTCTGACTTGGACTATAATAGTTTGCGTAAAAACAAACCGGCAAAGGAGAATGGCATGGATATCGTATTGGATAAGATCCCAGATTCATTAGAAGAACTCAAGGCATTGCCTTATGCAAGTCTCAGTGAACCCGAATATGGTGCGGCTTTATTTGTATGTGCCATGACAAACTACAAGGATAATAAGGATACCGCTATATCCATGCTCGAATTCCTCAAGGGCCCGGCGGGCGTATCCATGTTCGAGAAGCAGTTCATAAACGACAGATTAAACGGCAAGGACTATGTTGTGCGTTCCTTCTTTAGCGGCACAAGTCCCGATAACGATTACACACCTGCAATGCCTTATACGATAAGCCTTGCAAAGCGTGAAGATACAATGCAGGACGGAAGGATAGATGTTTACCTTACCTCTACCGGTGCAGACAGTAAGAGGTATATAAGGATGCGTCTTAAGCCTTCAACAAACCAGTGGTTCATCGAAGAGCAGTTTATCTTATCCGATATCAGGATCCCCAAGTCAATGGATGAGTGGGCATGAAGCAGGTAAGACCGTATCCCAAGGTACTGATAAGCCGTAAGGCAGCACTTGCAGTAAAGGGCGGGCACCCCTGGGTGTTCGCGGATGAGGTTACTGCAGAAGACATTCCCGCAGGCGCGATAGTCGATTGCTTCGAAGGCTCGTCCTGGCAGGGCAGTGCTTTCTATAACCCGAACTCCAAGATAGCCTTGAGGATATTCTCGAGGAACAGCAATGACGTTTTCGATCAGGCCTTCTGGACGAGAAGAGTTGAGTATGCTGTTGCATACCGTAAGACCGTTATGCCGGGTGACGATTTTAAGTGCACCAGGATAATACACGGCGAAGCAGATCAGATGCCGGGACTTACCGTAGACAGGTTTAATGGATTCCTGTCAGTTGAGATCGCATGCTACGGCATGGAACTCATCAAGGACATGATCTACAAAGCGCTTATCGATGTATTGGGCGATGAGATAAAGGGCATCTATGAGAGGAACGAACTCGCATTAAGGACCAAGGAGGGCTTAGAGCTCTATAAGGGCTGGTATGAGATCCCCGGAAAGCCTTTGCCCTCAAGCCCAGTTACCGAGATAACAGAGAATAACATCAGATATATAGTAGATGTCGAATCGGGACAGAAGACAGGTTTCTTCCTGGACCAGAAATACAACCGCCTCGCCGCAGCAAGGATCGCGGAGGGCAAGACAGTTCTCGATTGCTTTACACATACAGGCTCGTTCGGACTTAATTGCGCATATAACGGCGCAAAGCATGTAACGAGCGTGGATATATCAGCAAGCGCCATAGAGATGGCAAGGGCAAACTGCAAGCTCAACGGACTTGAAGATAAAGTGGACTATAAAGTCTGCGATGTATTCGATCTTCTTACCGAGCTCTATGAGAATAAAGACAGAAGGTACGATTATATAATCTTAGATCCTCCGGCATTTACAAAATCCAGAGAGACTGTAAGCTCAGCCGGCAGAGGATATAAGGAGATCAATCTCAAGGCAATGAAGCTCCTTCCGAGAGGCGGATATCTTGCGACATGTTCATGCTCTCATTTTATGACCGACGAGCTCTTCGTTAAGATGCTGAAGTCTGCGGCAAGAGATGCAGGCGTATCCTTAAGACAGATAGAGGCAAGACAGCAATCGCCTGACCATCCGATACTCTGGGGCGTGCCGGAGACGTCTTATCTTAAGTTCTATATATTCCAGGTGGTTTAATCTGCTTTGAGCTTGTAGAGATAAACCGGCTCTTCCAAAACATCTCCCGTATAGTCTCTGAATACGAAGGTCGTGTAATCTACGATCTCGTACTTATCCCAGACTGCGAGATAGTCGTCGTGGTATGCGATTATGAAGTCGAACTCGCCGTTTGCTATCATCTTATGCTGTTCCTGCAAGATAACAGGCCATGTCTCTTCGATGTTGAGATAGCAGAAATAAGGCGTGTTGGGAAGCGTATCCGATGCGAGATAGTAGCCGCTGTCCATAACATCGTATGTGAGGATGGTTGCATCTTCAACTTCATTTATCTGCTTTGCAAATCTGTACTGCGGATAGTCTTCCTTGCGGTATTTGAGCATGTACATGTTCTTGCCGGTAACCAGGAATGCAAAGCATAAAGCAACGAACATGCATGACATCAGTATCGCTATAAACTTTCCGCGGTCCTTGAATACCTTCGCTGCGAGGATAACGAGCCTTATCACGACGAGTATTCCGAAGGGTGCAAGATACATCGTGATGTAGCCGTAGTAGTAAACGATATGGGGCTTGGTGAACACACCCAAAAGACATGTAAAGAGAGTAATGAAGGTAAGTGCGAGGACATTGTCTCTCGACTTATCTTTCACAAGGAAGGGACCGATCACGATTATGAGCATTATCCAGCCGTAAGAAGGGAAGAGCAGGATAGATCCCAACATGTCGAAAATGATGGAAACGAAGCTTCCGAATACAGGGATATCGAAGATACCCGTACCGTAGATCTCCTTCCAGTCGTAGTCACTGTAGAGGAAGATATTGTTGTAGAAATATGCCTGCCAGAGATCGTCTAGAGCGCCATAGGCAGCAAAGTATATGAGCACGGGGATGGTTACGATTACGATTCCTGCAAGGAACATTCCTATCCGGCGAAGAAGCCTTACCCAGGTCTTAGGCTTTATGGTAAACAATACCATGTAGATGCAAAGACCTATAACCGCACCCAGGAAGGTGTACTTGATCCAGAATAAAACGCCTGTAAGAACGCCTATTATAAGGCTCTCACGCTCTCCGGGAAGTCTGTCCTTATCACCTTTTTCTGCAGCTTCTTTGGCAGATCTCAAGGTGATGTACATGATGAGCGTAAGGATGGGGAAGCAAAGCTCTTCTGCGCAGTCTCCGTAGTTGATCATCTTTATGGTGTATACAGCCGACAGGAATGCGGGAACTGCAAATATCGCATACTTCGGAGGATCCACATAAAGCTTTACCGTCTTATAGCAGTAGAAGGAAAATACCGTTCCCATAAGGATCTCAAGCAGCCATACTCCGATAAATGTCTTGGATGAGATAAGAGCGCATACAGCGTGCGCAAAATAGAGGATGGGGCCCTTTTGCTCGTACAGATCCCTATAGGGAACCTGTCCGTTTATGATGCCTCTTCCCATGGTAAAGAAGACGTTTGCATCGTCCCAGTAATTGAATGCAAACAGGGGAGACGAGCAGGTGATAAACAGCATTATCACCACTGTCGATAAAAATAAAATTGACTTCTCTTGCCATGTAAGTTTGTAGTTCATAGACCAATTATACATTATCAGAATGGATGCTCAAATCTTTTTAAATAAATGGTATACTCTATCTAATCCCAAATCCAGGAGGTATTCATATGAAGATCTATAAGACACACAACGGAAGCATCGTCGTTAAGCCTTACGATATTCCCTGCACAGGCGGACACATGGAAGAGTTAGTACCTAACACTACCGACGCTGCAGGTGAGAAGCATGTTCCCGTTATCACGATAGACGGAGCTAAGGTAACTGTCGCAGTAGGCGAAGTTGAACACCCTATGCTCGACAACCACTACATCACATGCATCATCCTCGAGACAAATCTCGGTTACTCCGTAAGAGAGCTTGCTGCAGGCGCAAAGCCTTGCGCTGTTTTTGCTCTTGCTGAGGGTGAGACAGC
>JAIKWA010000122.1 GCA_024685135.1 Saccharofermentans sp. | reverse complement strand
CCCTGCTAAGATCGCACCCAAAGAAGAAACCAAGACTCCCAATGAGATACCCGAAGTAAGACTCGACCTCGAAGGCACAAAGCCCGAGCCCGAAGTAAAGCCGCGCAAGAATGCCGGCATCTTCTTCGTTATCCTCGGTATCGTCCTCGTTATTGCGATAATCTTGGCATCCGTCTTCTTCGACACAGGAATGGACGACACGGTAATAAGCCCTCTCACGGTAAACGGCAAGGCTATCCCGGGAGACGATTTCAGCTTTATGTACCACTACGAGCTGTTGCAGGAAGGCTTTGACATCTTCGCATCGGACGCTCAGGAGAGACTCTCATCCGCATACCCGGACGACGATAACTTCGCGACCTACAGAGACTACTTCCTCAATCTCGCCGCAACAGACATCCAGAGGATCGAGATCTTATACGACGATGCTACCGAGGCAGGCTTCGAGATCGAGCAGGCTCATTACGACAGAGCTAACGCTTATATCAACTACTTAAGAGAGAATGCCGAGGAATTGGGCGTACCGCTCGATACATACATCAAGGGTGTGTTCGGCAGCCAGGTAGATGAGCAGTGCATCGTAAACTTCCTCGCAAAGAAGTACTTTACCGAGGATTATGCAAACAGCGAGAAGCTCGTACAGCTCTCTGCTACAGACGAGCAGGCTGAAGAAGCTTATCTCGCAGACAGGAACAGCTACGACATCGTCTCCTATAAGATCTTGAGGATCACATACGAGCAGCGTGAACAGGCCTTCATCGACACCGCAAACAACCATGCACAGCAGATAATCGACAAGATGGCGGGCGACGCTTCACAGTTCGAGGAGATCGCATCACACTATTTCTCAGGTGTTGCAGCAAACACATTGGAGCAGGAAGATTCAACACTGGTTCCCGATCAGCGCTACCAGGATATAGCGCATGCAGACTTCAGAGACTGGCTTTTCGACGAGGCAAGAAATCCGGGCGATGCAACGATCTTTGCTGACGAAGACGGCTTCCCCATAATCCTCGTATTCGTTGAGCGCGAGAGGATGACAACACCTCTGCGCAACCTCTACCTCATTACGGTAGGACCTCAGTACGACGAGAACTTCAATGTCGATATGGGTCTGTCACAGTCCCTTGCACAGGAGATCTACGACTTCATCGACAGCGCGGACACAGCTTCTTCGGTAGAAAACCTCTATAACAACTATGTCCTTGACGGCTCACTTACGATACAGCACAACGAGATGGCTTATATGTACGAATACCAGCCCGAGATCAACGACTGGATCTTCGCAGAGGAGCGCGCTCTCGGAGACAAGACCCTGATCGAATTAGACGGCACCTTCTACATTCTCTACTACATCTCGGAGTCTGAGAACCCCGAATGGTATGACAGAGTAAACAGCTTCATCAGGATGAACAACTACCAGGAATTCATCAACGCCAAGTCTGAAGAATATACCTGGAGCTTCAACGATGACGGTCTTACTCAGATCAAGGATATTCCGTAATAAAGCAAAAGCAAAAATGAACAAACAAAAACAGGTTGCAATCTGCAACCTGTTTTGTTATTAGTCAGTTTGTTTGGATCAGAGGCCAAGCTTCATCTGCTGGATCACTACTACGATGATCGCAAATACGAACGATACGAGCATTGCGATGATGATGACCCATGCTACAAATTTCTTCCAAAAATCCTTCTGTCTGGCACTCATTAGCCCTTAGCCTCACTTATCTTCAGATGTTGTGGCAGTCACATATTCACTGTCTTCGTAATCGGCGCTGTCTCCTATTACCATGGTAAGCTCGACCTTCTTGCCGTCCCTTACGACAGTAACCTCAACGCTGTCACCTACTGCGTGGCTGTCACGTATATCAATAATATCATCAGTTTTTGTAATTTCAACTCCATCCATGGTAAGGATACGGTCGCCGAGCATGATGCCTGCCTGATCTGCAGGACCGCCTTCAACGATGCCTGCTGCGTAAACGCCGCCCTGAGCCCCATAGTAAGCATTGTCCGTAACTACACCTACAGATACTCCGAGATAGGGTCTGTTAATTACCTTGCCGTAGTTGATTATGGACTCGATTATAGACTTGACGTTATCTATGGAGATCGCAAAGCCGAGACCTTCTGATGTTGAAGTAACCATCTTGGCATTGGTGATGCCTACTACTTCACCGAAGGAATTGATCAGGGGTCCGCCGCTGTTACCGCTGTTTATTGCCGCGTCAGTCTGGATAACGTTGATCTTGAAACCGTCCTTGTTGATGTCACGATCCAAAGCGGATACGACGCCTACGGTAACTGTATCGTCCAAAGTACCCAGAGCGTTTCCTATCGCGATAACGAGCTCGCCCGGCCTTAAGTCAGAAGAGTTGCCGAGCACTACGCAGGGAAGCGTCTCTTCAACATCGACCTTGAGTACTGCTATGTCAGTCTGAACATCGGAGCCTACGATCTGAGCCTTAACGGGTTCATCTCTTCCGGGAAGGGATACGGTTACATAGTAGCTGTCGGGATATTCCTCGGCAGGCTCAACGACGTGCTGGTTGGTTACGATATATCCGTCTTCTGTGATTATGAAGCCTGTGCCTGCAGAAGACTCCTTGGCGCCGTTCTCACTTCCTGCCATGATGTGGATAGAAAGTGTAGCAGGACTTACGAGATCCACGATCTCAGGTGTCGTAAGACGCTCCTTGTCAGGCGAGGATACGCTTGCAGCTTCTTCGAGGCTGAACCAGGGCTCGGCAAGATCTGCAGACTGCTCTTCGATGACGCCTTCCTCCTGATCTTCTGTCTGCGTGTTATCTGTCACATAAGAGTGTACACCCTCAAGTCCCATATTGAGCTTGTAGATGTAGACCGTCTGAACAGCCGAATAAAAAACACACAAGGCGAGCAAAACAAGAGTAACCTTAAGCCATGTGTTACCGGAACGGGAACTCTTACTCTCTTTGACAGGTGCTACAGTCTCTTCAGGCTCGTTACTTTCTTCATAGATAAAACCTTCGTTGTTATTATCCATACGATCACTCCTCTCAATACTTTCTAATACTTGCAATATAGTGCATTTCTTAATGAAATTAAGGGCAAAACTTAGTCAAAAAAGGTCCAAAACTTCGCCATCTATCTCGCACTTATCACCCTTTGCAAGCTTTATCGAACCGGACGATATGTCCGTTGCAAACTTCTCAAATGCATCTGTCTGTTCAGATGCTACCCTGACCTTGAGCTCGACCTTCTGCTCGAACTTGCCTTCTCCTGTAAGATATCCCCTGTCACAAGCTTCCCTTAAGAACCTGTCGTACAGAGAATAGTCCATGAGGACGCTGTATTCGATTCCTTCTTTAAAAGACGAGGGCTTGCCCGAAGCAAGAGCATCCCTGCCCGCTTCGGTGTAGGCTCTTACAAGTCCGCCCTTGCCAAGCAATATGCCTCCGAAATATCTCGTGACGCATACGGCGCAATCGTTTATATCGTTGGAATTAAGAAGGGATAGGAGCGGCATTCCCGCAGTGCCCGAAGGCTCTCCGTCGTCGCTTGATTTGCTGAGGCTTCCCTGCCTTAAACGCCACGCGTAGCAGCAATGCCTCGCATCGGGATATTTATTCTTCTCCTGCCTTATGAAATCCTCGGCTTCTTCCTTGGAATAGATGCGTATACTCCTGCCTATGAAGACAGACTGCTTGATCTCTATTCTTGAGTTACCTTCGGCGGTAAGAGTTATAAGATCCGGCAAATCAGTAAAGCTCCTTATACTTCTGATAAGCCATCATGATAAGGGACTTGTCCTGGCTGTAAGTGATTATATCCATGGCCTTCTCTATCGGGAAAAAGGCCGCGCCCGTTATGCCTGCCTCCGAATTGTGCGTAGCATCGCTTGAAGAAGCCCTCATTACAAACCATGAGATGTTGTTGTGGACAGGCTTGCGTCTTGAGATCGAATAGTACTCGTAATTGGTCTTGCCGCAAGGAGCGATAACCTCTGCATCGACACCTGCTTCGATTAGTACTCTCTTCTTTGCAAGGTCAGATGCCTTAAGGTCGTCTCCCTGCTTGATAACGCCCTTGGGGAAACCCCATTCCTGCTTGTCATTGCATATGAGGAGCACGCTCTCACCGTTGAAAACTATGCCTCCGGAACAGTTACGTACGATCATCTTCTTGTCCCCTTCACTTTTGTTTTAATTCTATCACATATACCCTGCGTTTGTTCTTTTTAATATAGGTATGTATAATTGCTTTATGCGCAAGAATAACTACAATTCCAAATACGTTTTGCCGGAGAACACCGGCAAGCTCGTCATGATGCAGAGGCTCTTTACCACAGTCTGCATTATCGCAGTTATCCTCGGCGTAGGCATAATAGGTGTATTGCTCGTAAGGTTCGGCAAGATGGCGATAGCGAGCATCCCCAAGGAAACAACGGTAACCGAGACTTATATCCCCATAGTATCCACCGAGCCTGTCGTAACAGAGACTACGGTAATGCATTCGGAGATCCTTCCCGAGGACGAACTTGCTGATGCCTTCTGGGGACCTTTGCCCGAGCTTCCCGAGGATGAAGTCAAGATCGTCACACATAACGAGGTGTGCGGAATATATATTGGTTCATGCTCTGCCTTGGACCGCGCTATAGAGCTTTGCGCAAATTCAGAACTCAACACAGTGGTAATCGACCTTAAGACCGAGTGGGGTCTTCCCTGGATGAGCACCAATGAGACCGCAAGAGAGATCGGTTATGTTTGGGATGCTTACGATATAGATTCAGTAGTAGAGCGCTGCCACGAGAACGGCATCAAGGTAATAGGCCGTATCGTCTGCTTCAACGACAGCACCGCTGCAGGTCACTTCCCCGAGCGCTCCATACAGGATGCCGCAGGCAATACCTTAAAGTTCAGGACAGAGGGTTCACGCCCCTTCCTCTCCCCCTATAACACGGACAACTGGGAATACCTCATATCCATAGGCGAAGAAGCTGCTAGTCACGGCTTAGACGAGATACAGTTCGACTATGTGCGTTTCCCCGCAGGCTCTACAACATCAGGCGAGGCGCCTTACTACGGACCTGAGGATACTACGCCTCCCAAGTCTTCTGCGGTAAACAGATTTCTTCAGACTGCAAGGATACGCATCCAGGATACGATGGGCGTTCCGGTATCGGCAGATATCTTCGGTATCGTGCTTACCAGTGCGATGGATGCCAAGATAATCGGTCAGGACTTCGAGACCTTGGGCCTTACGGGAATAGATTCATGCTGCCCGATGGCTTACCCCTCACACTATGCCCTGGGCACAATGTTAGGCGGTCACACCTTCGAATATCCGGATAAGGAACCTTACCTCATGGTCTACAGCGTTCTTCACGAGTCCCAGGATATCTACAGACAGGAAGGCTTTACCGTTGTAAGACCTTATCTTCAGGCCTTTACGGCAACTTACATAGGTGCCGGCAACTATATGGAATACGATTACGACGCGATCAACGCTCAGATCAAGGCACTTCACGATCTCGGAATCGAAGAATACATCCTCTGGGATCCTGCATGTAAATATCCGGACGGCACTTACGACGGAGATATGTCAGTTGTAACAGATTGATAAAAAAGGCTTCAAAGACTACAATATACTGAGTTATTCAAAGGAGAGAATTAAATGTTAGACATAAAATTCTTAAGAACAAATCCTGACATCGTTAAGCAGAATATCAGGAATAAATTTCAGGATGAGAAGCTTCCCCTCGTAGACGAGGTCATCGAGCTCGACAAAGAGTATCGTGATGCAAAGACAAGAGCTGAGTATTTAAGATCCCAGCGCAACAAGATAAGCAAGCAGATCGGCTTTCTCATGTCTCAGGGCAAGAAGGACGAAGCAGAAGACATCAAGAAGCAGGTTACCGATATGGCATCTGAGCTTGAGGCTTTATCCGTTAAGGAGACCGAGTACGAGGAGAAGATCCGCAATATAATGCTCGTTATCCCGAACATCATCGACCCTTCAGTCCCGATCGGCAAGGACGATTCGGAGAATGTCGAGATAGAGAAGTACGGCGAGCCCTTCGTTCCCGACTTCGAGATCCCCTACCATGTAGATATCATGGAGAAGCTCTGCGGCATCGAGCTCGACCAGGCAAGGAATACATCAGGTAACGGCTTCTACTACTTAAGAGGCGATATCGCAAGACTTCATTCCGCTTGCCTCTCTTATGCAAGAGATTTCATGATCGACAGAGGATTCACATATTACATTCCTCCTTACATGATCAGATCTTCCGTTGTTGACGGCGTTATGAGCTTTGCAGAGATGGAGAACATGATGTACAAGATCGAGGGCGAGGACCTCTATCTCATCGGCACATCCGAGCACTCCATGATCGGTAAGTTCATAGACACGATAATCGAGGAGAAGGATATCCCCCAGACTCTTACATCCTACTCACCCTGCTTCAGAAAGGAAGTAGGTGCACACGGTATCGAAGAGCGTGGCGTATACAGGATCCACCAGTTCGAGAAGCAGGAGATGATCGTTGTCTGCAAGCCTGAAGATTCCATGAAGTGGTACGACAAGCTCTGGCAGAACACCGTAGATTTCTTCAGAAGCCTCGATATCCCGGTAAGAACACTCGAGTGCTGCTCTGGCGACCTCGCTGACCTCAAGGTTAAGTCCTGCGACGTCGAAGCATGGTCACCCAGACAGAAGAAGTACTTCGAAGTAGGCTCCTGCTCTAACTTAGGTGATGCTCAGGCAAGAAGACTTAAGATCAGGATCCGCGGCGAAGAGGGCACATATCTTGCTCACACCTTGAACAACACATGTGTAGCTCCTCCGAGAATGCTCATCGCCTTCCTCGAGAACAACTTGAACGAAGACGGCTCCATCAGGATCCCCGAGCCCCTCAGAATGTATATGGGCGGCAAGTCCGTAATAGAAGTTCCCAAGGCTTGATAACAAGGACTGCCTCAGGCAGTCCTTTTGTTTTACTGCAGAAACGATAAAAGAGAACAGAAAACAAAAAAAGAGATGTCATGTGACATCTCTTTTGTAATCAGTAATCGGAAAATGATTTACGCTCTTGTTACTTTACCGGAACGGAGGCAACGAGTGCATACGTTCATTGACTTGGGGGTGCCGTCTACAACAACCTTAACCTTGTGTACGTTAGCCTGCTGTCTTGTAAGCGCACGACGTGAAATCTGTGAACGCGTAATTCTGATTTTCCTGCCGAAGAACATATCCTTCTGGCAAATTTCACACTTAGCCATGAAAACACCTCCTGTTAGATTTTCAAACGCCTATGAATAATATCACATGAAGCCGAATAGTGCAACAAGAAATTACTCTGTTCTGAAAATTCTTCTTATCGTTATTATCCTGTCGCAGATAGAGTCTCCGGCTTCAAAATTTGCAAGCCTTATGGTGGTCTTTGTCTTCGACTGCATAAGGAGCGTGCCCGTGTCCGTACAGACTGCCATCTCGTATACTCTGTTATCTCCGGGACCTGCCACGGGGCTTCTTAAGAACAGGACATCGCCCGGCAGGATATTCTCTATCAAGAGTTCTCCGGTTACCGCGTCCGTACCGGGATCTATCTCCTCGCCTTCTTCCATAAGACCGTCTACGGTCCTCGGAACATCTATGCCGTTGATCTCGGCGCAGACATATATCGCTCCGTTTATCGAAGCACCGTACATCGTCACGCCGTTCTCCAGGTACCTCGCATTGACGAAGGTCAAAAGCGAAGACACGAAGTATCTGCTCGATACCTCCTCCGTATCCTCTCTTACTCCGAGCTCGATAACGCCCGAAGATCCGATCCAGCCGCTCTCGCCCGTGGGAAGATATACCTGGTACACGCCTTCACGCTTGATGTCTGCATAAAGGACAGTGTTCATTACGACTCTTCTCATGAGGGTGCCGTTGCTCGCATGCGTCATTATGTTCTTGGAAGGGTCAGATACGACTATCTTATAAAGATGCATATCTGGCTCTACGGATTCTGTTGCTGTAGTAACTGTATTTACCGGGATATATCCTTCTATCCCGTCAGATGTCCTGATCCTTATATAGTCTCCGCCGTTGTCATTAAGACAGGTGACCGGCTCGTTATACAAGACCTCTGTAAGTCTTTGTCCCGCAGGATCAGGCGAAGCCATGACGCTTACGGAGGTGTCTAATACTACCCTTACGGTCTCGTCGTCGTATTCGAGGTTGATGACAGGCTTTTCGAAAAGCTCGATATCCGTACCTTCGAAAAGACCCGGCAATACTCTCGGCAGGATGTAGAACACACCGCCTAAGATGAGTATAAGGGCTATCGTCGCTATTATGAGACCGATGAATCTTCTTCTGGCCTGGACCTTGAGGGAGCTGTCGCCTCCGGTAAGGCCCCACTCGCCTTCAACATCCTCGGCCGCTCCGTATTTGCCCTTGTCGTCTGCCACATCTATATCCTTGAGGAAAGGCAGATCGAGCTTCTTCTCGATATGTCTGACGGGGCGCTGAGGCACCGCGTCTTCGATGATGGGCTTCTTGCGCGTAAGCTCCTCGAATCTATCTTTAAGTGTCTTCTTATCGTTGCTCTTCTTCATCTTCGCTCCCGAGCATGGTTACATAAGCTATCGCAAGGCCACCGTCGTGCGCAAGGCTTAAAGACATCGATACTATCCCGAGGCTTTCTGCTCTTGCCTTTGCCTGCCCCTTAAGATCTAAGTAAGGCCTGCCGCCTTCATCTATCAGGGTCTCGATGTCCGTTAATACTATGCCCTTTGCCATTATACCCGTACCGAGGGCTTTGCCTGCAGCTTCTTTTGCGGCAAATCTGGCGGCAAGGCTCTCGAAGCGCGCATCTTCGTTCTTCTTGGAATAGCAATGATCTATCTCGTTTTGGGTAAATGTCCTCTTAAGGAACGCTTCTTCGTTCCTTGAGATCGCATCCTTTATACGGCTTACAAGCGTAATGTCTGTTCCGCAATAGATCTGCATTACTTGATGTCACCGCAGTTTCTGATCTTGCCTGCGATCCTCATGTCGCATGTTGAGATGAGATCGTCCTTGGGCATGGCACTTACGAGGACCGTCTTACGTCCTGCCGCGCCTCTTGCTTCTATTATCGAATTGATGAAGGAGGCACAGGTTGAATCCTGTGTTACCTCACCTGCAAAATCGTCTATAACGAGGAAATCCGCATACTTGATCTCTTCAGAAACGGAAGGCTTTGTGTATCCGCACTCCTCGCACTTTATGTAGTAAACGCTCTTGCCGAGCCTTACCGCAGCCTTGCATACGCAGATGGCAAGATATGTCTTGCCGCTCTGGGGCTTATCTGAATAAAGCCAGAGATCTTTAGAATTGTCCTTATTCATCATGACGGATACAAGAGATGTAAGAAGCTTTGATCTTCCTGCTTCGTCACCGAGATAGTCGTTCCTGTAGTTTCTCATGTCGAAGGATCCGTAGTCAGCAAGACCTGAATCCCTTATAGCTTCGAGAACGCTCTCCTTCCTGCAGGAGCAGACCTTATCCGTACCGTCCTTGCCTTTAACAAAACCGGTATCGCTGCACTTACTGCAGATGAATTCCTCTTCATCGTATTTGGGATCTATCTTCTTGCTCTTCAATATGAGATCCTTTTGCTCTTTGGCCTTGCTTATCTCGTCGTCGCAGATATTTATAAGATCCTTATTCTTATCTATTACCGCTATGAGCCTGTTGCCTTTGAGCTCGGCTATCCTCGAATCGACCTCGCGAAGCTCGGGGCAGGCCTCGTATATCTTCCTGAGCTTATCGTCTAATCTTAAAGCACGTTCAGCTGCGGCTTCTTTGTTTGATATGGCTATAAGTTCCTTAATCGTCATCGTCGTCGCCTCCGAACATTCCGAGTACATCGTCAGGCAGCTGCTTTGTCTCATCTGCAGGCTTAGTCTCTTCTTCTGCTGCTTTGTCTATGCCGGCTTCGCTGCCGCTCTTCCAGACAGTATCGGCCTTAGCCTTACGCTTGGAGTATTTGCGCTTGTTGCTTGCAAACTGCTCGCTCTCAAAAGCCTCAGCCTTCTCCACAGTGTCGCAGCCGTTCTCGAACCATTTTGCAAGGGTGTCGTCCACATTAAGGACAGTGATCTTGCCCCGGTATTCGTTCTTCTTGATAGCGTAAATGACCATATCCTCGCCGAAGCAGAACTTGTCTACCCATCCATGGATACGCTCTTCGTCTAATGCATTGATATTTATCCTAAGAGTCTTCCTCATGAGGGCTACGAGCTTATCCTTCTCTTCGTTGCGCTCTAAGTAAGGCTCTAACTTATCTACCGTGACATAGCCCTTGTTGTACCATTCCTCGGCGAGCTTCTCCATGCGGTTGTAGCTCCTCGAGATCTTGCGTCTGTCACCTTCGCTGAACAGTCCGTAGCAGACTTTATCGTCGAAGCCGTATTCCCAGAGGCACTTATCCACAAGCCTGTAGAAGATATTGGCCATCCTGCCGCCGTAGAAGGTGTTGTTGATGGAATCAGCGAGGACTGCCCTCCTGTTCTCATCGCTCGTAAGACCGAGATCGCCTTCGCCCTTGGCCTTCTGAGTCTTGATATACTCATCGATTTCGATCTTCTTTATATCAGACAGGACATACTCTTCGCCCTTCTTGTCTATGAGATCCTTCGATAAGAGCTCGGATATGACTTCGTACACATCCTTGTCCGGCATTATCGAGAAGTCCTTTAGCTCCTTCTCGGTAAAGCTCTTGCCCTTAAGATCCATATTTATATAAAGGTATGCGATTATCGCATTCCTCGATAGTTCAGGAAGATATCTTACAAGGAAAATATCCGGAACGAGACTGTCCGATATTACTAGTCTGTTTTCGTTTTTCATTCTGACATTATAACACGCAGGGAAGATAAATAAATCCGACCGGGAATATTCCCGGCCGGACTTTGTTACTTATTTAAGCTTATAGCTTATAACTTAAGCTTCGTTAGCCTTCTTAACATAAGAAGCATAACGCTCTCTGGAATCCTCATAGCATCTGTTGAAGAGACCGTCGACAACTTCAGCATCATACTTCTTGTAGAGCGAGTTGTAACGTACCTCAGCCTTGAGGAATTCGAAGAAGTCAGCCTTGGGCTCCTTGGAATCGAGTGTGAAAGGATTCTTACCTTCAGCAACGAGTGCAGGGTTGAATCTGAAGAGGTGCCAGTAGCCGCACTCTACAGCCTGCTTCTCTCTGTTCTGAGCAGTCTTGAGGCCGCCCTTGATACCGTGGTTGATACAAGGAGCATAGCAGATAACGAGGGAAGGA